>JAVMKL010000229.1:0-1486 GCA_031732875.1 Candidatus Competibacter sp.
TGGGGGTCATACGGGTAAGCCCGGTAGTGACTCGACGTCCATTCCCAGACGTTGCCGCTGAGATCGTGGACGCCCGCCGCCGTGGCGCCCGCCGGGTAGACGCCCACCGGCGACGGGCGCAACACCTGGCCCTCGGCGGTGTTGGCGCGATCCGCCGCCCAGCGGTCGCCCCAGGGATAGCGGCCGTTCGCCGGGGTCCGGGCGGCTTTCTCCCACTCCGCTTCGGTCGGCAACCGCACGCGCTCGCCCGCCGCCAAGGGGCGAGAACAGCGAGAACCGGCCGCGCGCCACTGCGTCTCCAACCAGGCACAGTAGGCGCGCGCCTCGAACCAGTTCACCCCCACGACCGGCTGGGACGGATGGTTGAGCCGTTCGTCGTTCCAGAAAGCCGGCTGGTTCAAGGCTCGCTCCGCCTGTTGTTTGGCCAGCACATCGCGGACGTCTGCCTCGTCCATTGCGATCAGTTTTTCCCATTGCGCTATCGAGTACGCGCTCCAGCCCAACCGGCGGGGCAGGGTCGGGTCGGCTTTGATGGCCCGCCAAGCGTTCATCGCGTCCTCGACCACGCTGCTTTCCATCTCGCCGCGCCGCCAGCGTTGGGTGGACTCGATGGTCCACCAGCGGTCGTCTTCGTAACCGTCGGCGGCGAGGAAGCCGGCGAACTCGGCATTGGTCACCGGATACCGGCCGATGGCGAAGGCCGGCACCTGGACGCGATGGCGCGGCAGTTCGTCGCGGGCCGGAAATCCGCGCCGTCCCAGCCACCACACTTCCCAGCGGCTGGAACCCATGCGGAACGGGCCGGCGGGAATCGGCGCCAGCGGTGGCAACAGCACGCGCCAGCCGTCCACCTCGACGGCCTCGAAACGCGGATCGCCCAGCCAACCCAACGCCTCGCCGGCGGCCAGTCGGGCGCGCAGGTGAACTTTCGGGTCACTCATCAGGCGCAGCAAGTCTTGTTGCACAACATTGACTTCGTTCGTGGTCTTGGCATCTGGTGCGCCAAGTTCCCGCAGGCATTGCGCCGCCAGCGTCGGGTTGGCCCGACGCACGGCGTCCGCGAAAGCTGCCGGGTCGGGCGCCAGGCTCGCCGCCAGCAGCGTGGGTTCTTCCCAGCCGGTGGCCGGCGGCGGTGGCAAGGGTTCGTCGGGACGCAAGGGACCGGGGTCGGGCATTTCGCGGGCCAATTGCGGCTGGCGCCAGCGCGGTTGCAGGTCATCGTCCCGCCGGAACCGCGCCAGCAACGCCTGGGCCGCGAAATAATCTTGCAGTTGATGGTGGTAAAACCGAATCTGCTCCACGCCCTTGGACGATAACTCGGTATCCAGTAGGGTCGCCGCCAGGCCCAGCCGCACCACGGTGGCCGGGGGAGTGGCGACCGAACCGTCCGAGGTGGCGACCTGTTCCGGCAGGCGTTCGATGGCCGCCGCGCGCGGCAGGCGCGTGCCTTCGCCCAGCGGTTGCATCGTTTCGGCTAACGCGGCCA
>JAVMKL010000229.1:1586-3213 GCA_031732875.1 Candidatus Competibacter sp.
TTCAAAAAATCCTGGACGCGGCCGTCGTCCAGCCGCTCGATTTCCACCTGCGGCAGCCCGAGCGGCTCGCTGTAGTCGCGGCTGCGGCAGGTGAACATCATCCGGTTGCCGGGCCACTCGCCCACGAAGCGCCCCCACGCCCCGACTCGCTCTCGATAGTCCCGCGCGTCGTGGGCCGGCATCTCGTTCAGGGCGTCGCAGAGCAACAGCAGCTTGCCCTGGCGCAGGCGCTCAGCCAAGTGCGGCGTTCCCACCACCTGTTGCCACTTCGCTTCCAGGAAGGCGAGCGGCGAGCGGTAGTCGCGGTAATCCGCCAACGGCAGCAGCAGGGGTACGGTGTCGGCGGCGCCGGTCAGCGCCGCGCGGGCGGCGTCCAGCAACAGGCGGTATAGCGTGGTGGTCTTGCCGGCGCCGGGTTCGCCCAGCAGCGCCAGGGCGGGATGGCGGGCGGTGGCTTCGGTGATGTCGTCCAGCCGAATGCGCCGAATCTGGCGCTGGGCACCCTCGCCGACGCTTTCCAACTCGGTAAACTCCGGCGGAATCTCGGCCCAGCCTGGCGAGCGCTCGGCGGTGGTCAGCATCCCGGCCAGCGGCACGAACTGCCGCGCCCAGCGGCCGTAGCGGGGGTTGACCTGCACGGCGGTCAGGTAGGCGGCTTCGTCGGCCTGGCGCGCCGCCGCCGGCAACAGGTCACCCGCCGCCTGCTCGGACAGGGTGACCGTGGGCGTGCCCGGCGCGGCGACCGTCAGCCGGCCTCGGGCGACGTCCGTTTGCAGAACCGCCTCGGGATGGACCAGCATTTCCCGCAGACGCAGGAGCACAAGCTCCAACTGTTCGGCGCTGTAGCCACTGAATACAAGAATCTGGTCGCGGCCAACGAACGTCCCGCCGGCCGTACTGACCCCACCGCCGATGTGGGCGCCGCCCCCCGTGCTAACCATTTCCGACATGACGTTGATCCCTGTGAGTGCCCCCGCGCCGTGCCGATGACCGACAGGACGCGGGGGCGGTTCCGTATTGGGCCGGCCGCCGAGGCGGGCGCGACCGGGGCCGGGCCGGGCTGGCTTTTTTCCTTGGCGCCGTCCCGCGGCTCGCGCCGTCGGGATCTGCCGGCCGCTTCCGAAAAGCGATGGAGATCACCACCCGAAACCCCAGGTTGTTGTTGAAGTTGTCCGGGTGGTTCCTGTTGCGCGTCGCGCCGCGCGCGTTCTGTCGGTCGTTGTTCCAGGAACCGCCCCGCACGACAAAGGGGTGGTGGCGGCCCGTCCCCACCGCGAAGTTTAGCCGGTTTGCTTGCCGCTTTGCGCCTTGCGCCAGCCACCCAGCAACCGGCCGATTTCGTCCACCAGGCGGGAGACGTGCTCGTACTGGTGGCGCTGCAACAGTTCCAAGTCGTGGCAGAGGCGCAAGTACAGGCGCAGCTTGGCCAGCGAGACGTCGGCCTGGCGCAGCAGGGCTTGCGGTTGCGGGCTGTAGGCGGCTTCCAGAATGTCTTCCTGAAACCGCAGCGCGGTGCGCTGCACCGCCTCGGCCAGCACGAACCGGTGAACGCGGGGAAACTTGATCGTGGCGGGGAGCAGCCAGCGCAGCAGGTCGTAGGTCTGGACGAACAGCGGCGATTCCTTCA
>JAVMKL010000230.1:0-3205 GCA_031732875.1 Candidatus Competibacter sp.
ATAACGGCGCTACCCAACCCAAGGCGAGCACCATGATTCATCTGATCGAGCCTCACGGAGGCGTTCTCAAGGAGTTGTACGTCTCTGCCGAGGAGACCGACCGAAACAAGGCTCGGGCACGAGAATATCCATCCTGGGATTTAACTCCCCGCCAGATCTGCGACCTCGAGCTACTGCTGAACGGCGGATTCTCGCCGCTCGACGGCTTCCTGAACCGGGCCGACTACGACCGGGTGGTCGAGGAAATGCGGTTGAGCGACGGCATGCTATGGCCGATGCCGGTCACGCTCGACGTATCCGAGGAGTTCGCCGGCCGTATCGACCGCGGCAGTCCGGTGGCATTGCGCGACCCCGAAGGTGTGTTGATCGCGGTGCTGGAGGTGGGCGATATCTGGCGGCCGGACCACCGCCACGAAGCCCGGCAGGTGTTCGGCACGACCGACGAGCAGCATCCCGGCGTGTTCCAGCTTCTGCACCGGACCGGGCCAGTCTACGTCGGCGGGCGGTTGCACGGGATCGAGCCGCCGACTCATTACGACTTCCCGCATCTGAGGAACTCGCCGCGCGAATTACGCGAGCGCTTCGCCAAACTGGGCTGGCGGCGGGTGGTGGCCTTCCAGACCCGCAACCCCATGCATCGCGCCCATCAGGAACTGACTCTGCGCGCCGTCCGGCAGGCCGAGGCCAATCTGCTGATTCACCCGGCGGTGGGACTGACCAAGCCCGGCGACATCGACCACTATTCGCGGGTGCGTTGCTACGAACACCTCCTGAAAACCTACCCCGAGCAAACCACCGCCCTCAGCCTGCTCGATCTGGCGATGCGGATGGCCGGTCCGCGCGAGGCGCTCTGGCACGCCCTCATTCGCCAGAATCATGGTTGCAGTCACTTCATCGTCGGCCGCGACCACGCCGGCCCCGGTCAGGACCGCTTCGGACGAACGTTCTACGAACCCTACGCCGCCCAGGAGCTGGTCGCCCGCCATCGGGACGAGTTGGGCATCCAAATCCTGCCGTTCCGGGAAATGGTCTACCTGAGAGATCGCGCCCAGTACGTTCCGGCCGACGAGGCGCATGAGGACGACACCGTGCTCGGCCTCTCCGGCACGGAGTTCCGCCGCCGCCTGCAGGAAGGGTTGGAAATCCCCGACTGGTTCTCCTTCCCCGAGGTGGTGGCCGAATTGCGCCGCACCCATCCGCCGCGCCACCGCCAGGGCTTCACCGTGTTCTTCACCGGCCTGTCCGGGTCGGGCAAGTCCACCATCGCCAACGCGCTGATGGTCAAGCTGCTGGAACTGGGCGGCCGGGCGGTCACGCTGTTGGATGGCGACATCGTCCGCAAGCATTTATCGAGCGAGTTGGGCTTCTCGCGCGAGCACCGCAATCTCAATATCCTGCGGATCGGTTTCGTCGCCAGCGAGATCACCAAAAACGGCGGCATCGCCATCTGCGCGCCGATCGCGCCCTATGCCGCCACCCGCCGCGAAGTGCGGGAGATGATCGCGCCGCTCGGCGGCTTCATCGAAGCCCATGTGGCCACCCCGCTGGAAACCTGCGAGGCCCGCGACCGCAAGGGTCTGTACGCCAAGGCGCGGGCCGGCATCCTCAAGGAATTCACCGGCATCAGCGATCCCTACGAAGCACCGGAACACCCCGAGGTCACGATCAACACCCGGGACTGCGTGCCCGGCGAGGCGGCACAGCGCATCCTACTGAAGCTGGAAAGCCTGGGCTACATCCGCGGCCGAATCTGAGGTTCGTGGCTGTCCCACTGGGTTAAAAGCCCGGACCGGCGCAATCGGCGCAGATCGGCGGGAGTATCCACGTCCCAGCCGGCCAGCAACTCCACCCAAGCCAAACCCACCCGGTCGAGCCGCCGGCGGGTGGCCGCCAGCACGGTCGGCGTGCTCCAGGCGATGCCCCGGAACAGGGCCGGACAGGGCCGGCGCAGGCCGACCAGCAGATAACCGCCGTCCGCCGCCGGTCCCAGCACCGCCTCCCGTCCGGCGGCGAGCTGGCCGAACGCTTCCCGCAGCTCCGCCGCGCCCAGCGAGGCACAGTCGCCGCCGATCAATACCGCATACGCCTTCCCGGCCAGCGCCCGGTTCAGGGCGTGGTTCATGCGCCGGCCCAGATCGCCGCCGCGTTGCCGCCGCAACCGGACTCCGTAGTCCCGGCGGCAGTCGGCGAAGAAACCATGCCGCGCATCCGGCGCGCACCACAGTTCGACCGGACACAGCCGGGCCGCACGGGCGATAGCCAGGGTCCGGCGCACCAGTCGTTTATAGAGTTCGGCAGCGCCGCGCGCGCCCAGTTGTCCGGTCAACCGGGTCTTGACCCGGCCGGGAACCGGGGCCTTGGCGAAGATCAATAGCCGGGCGTCGGGGAATTCCCAGGTCATGGGCGGTAGTAGATCCGGGCCAGCCGGTCGGGATCGGCGCCGAGAAAGTAGGCCAGCCGCAGACCCCACATCAGCAGGATGGTGCGGGCGACGCCCTCGCGTTCCCAGCGCCGGCTGGAGGTCCGTAACCGCCGGCGCAGGCAGACCGGACGGCCGCCGTGCCGCTTCAATAGCCGGCTGAGGGTGACATCCTCCATCAAGGCGATGGCTGGATAGCCGCCGACCCGCTCGAACAACTCGCGACGCACGAAGATGCCCTGATCGCCGGTGGCGATCCCGGTGAGGCGGGAACGCAGGTTCATCAGGGTTTCCACCACCCGCAACGACGGTTGGCGGCCGGACAGGCGGACGTCGAAGCGCCCCCAATGCCGGTTCGGGTCGGTCAGCGCCGCGCGAATCAGAGTCACGGCCTCCGGTGGCGGCAGGCTGTCGGCATGCAGGAACCACAGAATCTCGCCGCCGGCCTCGCGCGCGCCGGCGTTCATCTGCGCCGCCCGGCCCCGTGGAGCGACGATCACCCGGTCGGCCAGCGGTTCGGCCAGCGCCGCGGTCCGGTCCCGGCTGCCGCCGTCGGCCACGATCAACTCGCACTCCTGCCCGCGCGGCGGTTGCAGGACACCCAGGCAGGCGACGATGTGCGGCTCCTCGTTCAGGACCGGCAGGACGATGGAAATGCGGGACATGATCTTTCAGACACGAAGGTCTAGCCAACAACCGACGAAGATTGTAGTATTTGCATCCCTGTTTCGTCATGGGGCAGTAGCTCAGCTGGGAGAGCGCCGCGTTCGCAATGCGGAGGTCGAG
>JAVMKL010000231.1:0-18721 GCA_031732875.1 Candidatus Competibacter sp.
CGGACGCGGCCCGACGACTGGCGCAGGCGTATCGGAACGGCGAACTGGGTCTGCCCCGCGACCCGCGCCTCGCCGAGGAGTGGGAGCGGAATACCCGGCCGGCGCGGTTTTGATTCTTGCAGCCTTTCATCACCGGCAGCGCTGACAGGAATCCAAATTGGTGCTTAAATTGTAGGGGAATATTCCGTATCAAAACTCACGCAGGAGGCACCCCCGATGGCCCGTCATCCTTCCCTTTATCGGCTTGCCCTACCCCTGCTGGGGCTCATGTTGACTCTATGCAGCCTTTCCGTTGGGGCGGCCACTTTCACTGTCGCCAACCTCAACGACAGCGGCCCCGGCTCGCTGCGGCAAGCCATCCTCGACGCCAACGCAACGGCGGGCGATGACACCGTCGTCTTCCAAAACAGCTTGAGCGGGACGATCACCCTGACCAGCGGAGAATTTGCGATCAGCAGCAATCTTGCCATCAATGGCCCAGGAGCGGACGTGCTGGCGGTGAGTGGCAACAAGGCTTGGCGGATCTTCACAATCAACCTTGGTGCGTCAGTCACGATTGAGGGGTTAACGCTCGAGGATGGGGCCACCAGCGACAGCGGTGGTGGCGCCATCTACAATGACGGTAGCGCTCTGACGGTCAACAACAGCATCTTGAGCGCAAATACTGCATTCTACGGTGGCGGTATCTACAATGATCGAGGAACAGTGACGCTCTATAACAGCGTACTGAATAATAACTCGGCTATCACTGGCGGTGGTATTTATAACAACGACGGCATACTAGCCATCAGCAACAGTACCCTAAACGATAACTCGGCTTCATCCTTCGGTGGTGGCATCTTCAACACCGGAGCGATGACAATCATTAACAACACTTTGAGCGGTAATTCAACTGGATATAGCGGTGGCGGTATCTGCAATATTGGCACGGCGACAATCATCAACAGCACTCTGAGCGGAAACTTGGTCACTAACGATGGTCAAGGTGGCGGCGGTACCGGCGGCGGCATCGAAAGCTCCGGGCCGCTGCAACTCGGTAACAGCCTGGTGTCTAGCAACACCGCGCTCGCGGGCAAGGAAATTTTTCTATACAACGCGGCTAATTTCATCTCCCAAGGCCACAACTTGATCGGCGAAAACGGGGTTTCCGGGGTTGAAGGGGCCACGCTGGCGGCCAGCGACATTGTTCCGACGGTCGGCATCAGCGCTATTCTCGCTCCCTTGGGGGACTACGGCGGGCTGACCCAGACCCATCTGCTCGTGCCGGGCAGCCCGGCGATCAATGCCGGTGACATCGCTCTGATCCCGGCTGGCGTAACCACTGACCAGCGCGGTTTCCCGCGCATCCAGGATGGTACGGTGGACATCGGCGCGATGGAGGTCGGTTCCGCGACGGACATCCCCACCCTGAACCAATGGGCGCTGCTGTTGGGCGGCGGGTTGGTGGTGGGTATGGCTTTGCTGGCCCAAGTTCGGCGGACTCGCCCGCCGCGGGGGTAATCGCCATCAGGCATCCCCGGCGGGGCGACAGCCATGATGGCGAAAATTCAAGTACAGCCAGATGACTTTGATAACTTTTAACCGATCCTTTCAGGTCGCCGCTTCATAAACCGGATAATCCACGTAGCCCTTCTCGCCGCCCTGATAGAACGTATCCGGATCCGGCACGTTCAGCGGAACGCCGCGCCGGAATCGTTCCGGCAGATCCGGGTTGGCGATGAACAGCTTCCCAAACACCACGGCATCACATTTCTCCTCCGCCAGCCACGCCTCGGCCCGGTTCCGATCAAACCCGCCGTTGGACAGCAGCGGCGCCTGGCACAAGGGGCGGAAATGCCCCGTCACGTCGGCCAGCGCGCCCACCGCGCCGTCCAACTGATTCGGCAGAAACGGCTCGGTGAGGTGGACATAGGCGAGCCGGTAATCGTTGGCGCGGTGGATCAGATGCTCGAACATCGGCACGGTGTCTTCATCCACCGTCATGCCGTGCATCCCGTTCATCATCGGGTTGAGCCGGATGCCGACCCGGTCGAGCGGCAGTTCCCGGCCCACCGCCTCCAGCACCTCGAACAACAATCGGCCCCGGTTTTCGTGGGAACCACCGTATTCGTCGGCGCGGGTGTTGGAACAGCGAGAGAAGAACTGGTGGAAGAGATAGCCGTTGGAGGAGTGGATCTCCACCCCGTCGAACCCGGCGGCCACCGCATTGCGGGCGGCGCGGCGGAAATCCTCGACGACGCCGGCGATTTCTTCCCGGCTCAGGGCACGGGGCGTTACGGTCGGCTTTAAACCCTCGCCGGAAAACATCCGCCAGTTCGGGTTGATCGCCGAAGGCGCGACCGGCGGCTGGCCATCATGGAAATCCGGCAGGGACAGCCGGCCGCAGTGCCACAACTGACAGACGATCAAACCGTTGGCCTGATGCACGGCGTCCGTGACCGGCCGCCAACCGGCAGTCTGAGCATCGGACCAGATGCCGGGGGTGTAAGGATAACCCCGGGCCTGCGGCGACACGATTGTCCCCTCGGAGACGATCAGCCCCGCGCCAGCGCGCTGCGCGTAATAGCGCGCCATCAACGCGGTAGGAACCGTGCCCGGATTATCGGCCCGACAGCGGGTCAAGGGGGCCATGACGACGCGATTTTTCAGCGACAACGCCCCCAGTCGGACGGGGGCAAGCAGTTTCGATTCCATGGATTACGACCTTAAAAGACTGGCTGGAGCGAATCTCGATCCCCCGCGACCGCGATTGGTGGGACAGGTGCGGATGACTTCGATGCGTCATTCTATACTGTGACTTCGCGGCGACCATCGTGCAACGATGCCAGCGCCCCCAGAAGCGCGCCAACGCTGGAAACGAACGTCACTCCGACATGAAGCTCCCAATTGCTCTTCTCAACGACCTGCGGGGCGGCCTCGTCGCCGCCGCCGTGGTGCTCCCCCAAGCCACCGCCCTGGGCGTGACCGTGTTCGCGCCCCACCTCGGCGCGGCGGCGGGCGCGCTGGCCGGACTGAGCGGCGCCATCATCCTGCTCCTGATCTCGGGCACCGGCGGCGGCACGGTCGGCCTCATCAGCGGACCGACCGGCCCCAGCATGGCCCTGCTCGCCGGCACGGCGGTCGTGCTCGCCGCCGCCGGCGTCGCCCCCGCCGGCATCGTCCCCGCCCTCCTGGCCGTGACCGTCCTGGCCGGCCTGTTCCAGTTGCTGATCGCGCTCGCCGGCGGCGGCCGGCTGATGAAGTTCGTCCCCTACCCGGTCATCGCCGGCCTCACCACCGGCACCGGCCTGCTGATGATCAAGTCCCAGCTCAAACCCCTGCTCGGCGTCGCCCACGACGGGTTCTGGGCAAACTGGCACTGGCTGCCGGTTGCCGTCGCCATCGCCGCCTTCGGCATCACCCGCTACGCTCCACGCCTGCTACCGTTCGTTCCCGGTCCGATCGCCGGCTTGATCGGCGCCACGGCATTGTTTCAAGCCATCCTTCCTTTCGCCGACCAACCTTCCACCCCGGCCCATTGGGTCATCGGTACCCTGCCGGGGTTGTCCGGACTCCGTCTGCACCTCGACGCATTCCTCGTCCGTTCCCATCTCCCCTGGATGCTGATCCTGCAAGCAGCCTTCGCGCTGGCGGTTTTGTCCTCGCTGAACACCCTGCTGACCTCGGTTCTGGCCGACACCACCACCGGCCTGCGCCACAACGCTCGCCGCGAGCTGCTGGCCCAGAGCATCGGTCAGATCGCCGTCGGGCTGATTGGCGGCATGGCCGGATCGGCCAGCATGGGCGGCACCACCGCCGCGGTTCGGGCCGGCGCCCGCCGCTGGGCCGCGCCCGCCGCCGGCATCGTCCTGCTCTCGATACTGCTGTTCGCCGGCCCGGTCGGGCAATGGCTGCCGACCAGCGCCCTGGCCGGCCTCATCATCGCTTCGGCCATCACCCTGCTGGAGCCGGATATCGTGGCCTGGGCCCGCCGCCGCCGGACCCGGCTGGATGCGGCGGTCGCCCTGCTGGTCACCGGGGTTACGGTCGGCTACGACCTGATGATGGCCGTGCTGGTCGGACTGGCCATCGCCATCCTGCTGTTCATCCGCGAACAAAGCCGGGTGCCGGTCATCCACAGCCGCCTGACCGCCATCGAACGACCCTCGGTCCGGCAACGGCCGGTGGAACAGGTCGAACTGCTGGCCCGTCACGGCGACCGGATCGTCATGTACCAATTGCGGGGCACCCTGTTTTTCGCCAAGACGGACCAGCTTTTCGAGGAAATGCTGCCGGATCTCGACCGGCCGGCCTGGGTGATCCTGCACCTGCGCCGGGTGATCCACATCGATCTGTCCAGCGTGCGCCTGCTGCAACAAATCGCGGCGCGACTGGAAGCCCACGGTGGCGAGTTGTTGTTCTGCGACGTCCGGGAAGACTTGGGCCTGGGTCGGGACGTGGAGCGTACCCTGCGCCGGATGAGCCTGAACCACCGACAATTGAAGGTCAAAACCTTCGTCGCCGCCGATCAGGCCCTGGAATACGCTGAAAACGCCTTGCTGAACGCGCTGGGACTGGCGCCGAACCTGCTGGAACAGCGCCTTTCCCTGGACGAGACCGACCTATGTCGCGAGATGAAGCCGATAGAAGTCGCCGCGCTTGCCGCGGTGCTGCGGCCACGCGAGCTGACCAGCGGCGAGCGGCTGTTCGCGGCCGGCGACCTCGGGTCGGAGTTGTTTCTGGTGCTGCGGGGCCGGGTGGACATCCGCCTGCCCGCCGCGGCCTACCGGTTCAAGCGGCTCGCCATTTACGGGCCGGGCACCGTGTTCGGGGAGGTCGCTTTCCTCGACCCCGGCCCGCGCACGGCCGAGGCGGTGGCGGTTCGACCCAGCGAGCTGCTGGCGCTGAACTGGGCCGATTTCAACCTGCTGCGGGAATCCCATCCGGACGCCGCCATCGCGCTGCTACTCGCGCTGGGACGGCTGGAAAGCCGTACCCTCCGCTGGAGCGCCAGGGAAATCCAGCGGCTGATTCAGTGGTGAGGGAAATTCAGTTGCAATGGGGCGGCCCGTTATCGGTTCAGCCCGGCGGAAGGGCGCAGGGTCGGGCGGCCGAACGCTTCGCGGTGATGGCGCGGGCATCGGGGTGGCCCCTCGTCCCCCGATGCACGAAAAATGGAACGGCCCCGACGGCGGGAGAAGCGTTAACCTCCCATCAATTCGATGACCTATCAACTTAGGTTGATGTCTACATACTCAACTTCCTTCAAGGGATCGAATTTGTCTCTCCATTCAGGGCGATGTTCTAATAATATATTTTCATCGATAACTTTCTGCCACTCGAGGCTGGTACAGTTGCCCTTATGCACCCTGCCGTACTGAACATTTTCTAAAGAAGCAGCAAGTCGTTTAATGCGTCGTGCTGGCGCTTCCTCTGGTTCCAATTCATAAAAGGCTTTGAGAATATCACGGTCAATTTGTTTCACATCATTAAAAGCATCATTAATCCTTTTTGCACCTAAATATACTTGCTCTAATTTTGCCTCATGTTTCAAATCGATTCCAGTCCTTCCAACAATCCGATTTTCAAACATCGACTTGTAGTCGATGCGTTCGATCATCGTCATTCGTGATTCGAAATCTTCGCGCTTTTCCTTTTTTGTTTTATCGTTATCGCTGGCACGGTTATCACCATCAGGAGTTCCAGCAAACATCCAGATACATGGTTTTAACGTGATACGCTGTCCATTCCGCATGTAGCTGCCGGCCTCAAGGGGCGACAGAAATGCTCCATAGATTGGGCTGCCACCCAGCGTCGCATTGATTTCATCAACAAAGACAAATACAGGTCTACTATTCTCCGCTTGGGCATCGGCCACCCTATCGAAGAGGTCAAGTAGCTCCTTACGCTCGATCATTTGGGTGATATCGCATTGCACAAGAGTACAGCCCGAAACTTTTGCCAACCTTTCAACCAAAAAACTCTTACCGACGGCTGGATCGGCTTCAAGCAGTATGCTCAAGGATTGAGGGGGATCTTCTCGCAGAATAAACGAATTCATTTTTTGCCAAATACGCCGAATTGCCGCGCGTTTTTCTTTGATACATACGATAAAACCTGGTAGATCGGTGGATGGCCGCCAGATTTCGAGACGTTTTTGTTTTTGGATGATACCATGTTTGTCTGTCGACTTTGCATCACTCCAATCATTTTGCATTTTTTGCCAGTCACAAACCTTTTTAATCTCCGTCCTTGGCGATTTACTGGATCTGGACGTAGAACCAGAAGAAACATCCTGGCAGCTCTCGTCAGTAGGTAACCCAAGAACTTGGGGTATTCTAATGCCGCTATGCTCGTGGGCGTTATTGATCGCCCGATCTATCATTTCCTTGTATCTTCTCTCATCATCCTTCGGCTCATCTTTCAGCCCATCTTTCGACCCACTTTTCGGCTCTTCTGGTGAATTCAACATCTCATAGACAAGAGCCGCAAAGAAGGCTGTTGTCCAGTTGATTTTCACCAAATCGATATTATCGATATCCTCAGGTTTCGTAAACTTGTCCGATGGTCTGGCGACAAAGCAAAAATTGTCTAGCAATGCTACTACCTCCAACTTGTCAGAGGTCAGCACCAGGTTTTTTATCCGTCCGCTACCAGGATCTTTTGTTTCAATCAGACTGTAGATAAGTTCATAGGCGTGTTCGGCCAGACGGTCCTTTTCAGCTAGTAAACCGTTGATCGTATAACAGCGACAGGAGATTTCCGGACCGACGACAAGTAGTTCAATCGGGTGAATTTTTCCTAACCAACTAGGCCATTTTGTCCTATCGGTCTGTCGGATGCGACTATCCTTAGTACGGACAAACCATTTAGTTTGGTTAGCTCTCTCCTTGATTTCTGTAATAAGATTTTCAGTTATGACACCTTTTGTATGATCATCAATGATCACCGCAGCAAGCTCATCAATCTTATTAGTATTGCCAACTGCTATCGATTGAGAAGCTTCAGGTTGTGCAATAATTTTTCAGCAAAAAGTTTTGTAACTGCTTCTTTTTCATCTTGTTTTGTTTGATCAAGACTCGGTGCCTGTTCCCAATCAATACGATGCAGTTGCTTGAATCGACCGCTGACATATCTATATGCCCGAATGCAGCGCGTAGTACCGTAAGTTGATTTTTTTTGTTCTTCTTTTTGTTCTTCTTTTTGTTTTTTTGGTTCCAAGTTGTCAAGTCGAACGTCGACAGTCCGCCCACACGATATATCGATGTTCAAAGAGAAGCTTGCCTGCGCGACCGTTCTTCCTGTCTGGCAGCGAGCATGTATGAAGTGCTCCAAAATATTATTGTCAATAAAGTTCCAGCGTCCGAGGCCGAAAAGTTCGTATTGTTTATTTTTTTCTGATCTTTTTGGGGATCTTCTGGGGTCTTTATTGGATCAATTTTTTTATTGTTGATAAAATCATCAATATAACTAGATTGATATTTATTTTTTAATTGATTTATTAAATCATCAATATAATTAGGTTTATCTTTTAATTCATTTTTTAATTTATCTTTTAATTCATTTAAATCATTTAAATGTTTTATTGTTTCGTTTAGTAGACTCATCGCTTGGAGACTACAGCAATTTTTATCCAAATTTCCATTATTCTCTTTTAGCTCTTTTATTTTTCCCTTATTTTTAATAAATAACCCTAGCTTATCTTTTAAGGTAGAATCACTAGCTTCTTTGAGAAGTGGTATAATATTTTGGGCAAATTCATGGGCAAATTCATGGGCAGGTTCAATTTTTTTAATAATACCAGATAGGTTTTCAACATTATATTCTCTCAACTCATAGAGGACACGGGTAATAAATCCACCACCGCATAGGTCCCTCACGATATGCTTCGCATCAGTGAAGATCCGATAGTGATATGGCTTAATATGAGAGCTTATTTCTGAATGATGCCGGACGACAAACCAGTATTCATCGACAAACCAATCACCGACGACCAGAATGTCACCGACATAGAGTTGGGTACTATCAGACATGATTCTATCCTCACTCTAGTTTAATAGCTGCTCAAAATGAAAAAAACTGTACCACCTTACGAAATATTCCCGGTAGCGGTTCACACGATGGGCTCCTGGTTAATCACCACCCCAGTCAACCGCCGCAAACAAAAATGGCGTTCGGTTGGAGCGTCGATCAGGCACGCCTGCTCAATACTGATATCCCATGTTTACCCAATAATGCCAATCATCCATGCCTTCCTGAGTATGGTGGTCCGCTCCAATTGCTTCCAACTGGGCCAAGGGAACCGCCAGCTTTTTTCTAGCCCTTTGTATTTCAACAAATACCTCGTGCAGGCATTCCTCCGTGGGCGCCATGCCCACCACTTTCACTTTATCTCCCACCGATAGAGGGGATACTCTTCTTTCGGCAATACACCGGGCTTGAAAGGGGAATCGCAATTTATCCTGCAAGTAGTAGTACCATCCCATGGCGCGCTCTTCTTCATCATAGGCATCAACTACCACCTCCATCAGTATTCGATTTTCACGAGCTTCGTCTATTGCGACCGTGGACATAACTCCCCCTTGCCTGGATGAGATTGCGAATGAATCCAACTTCCCAATGAGGCCGTTAGGAGTCTGGCCAAACGGTCGAACCACCCCGGCGCTACGCGCCACCCCTTGGACAAGGAGGGGAATTGATACCGGATTGATTTCTAAAACATCATCCAAAGGCAGTGACCGAAGGGATACCCATACGGTAGCGACCTCCCGGGAAGCACACATAAGAATATAGACGAGCCGCCAGCCTCGCGCGGCATCCAACGCGCGCCGGCAGGCCAACGAAAGTGACCGGACCCGTTCATCGTCCCGAGGCACCGGCAGCGGAACGGCCGGTGGGCAAGAGGCGATCCAACTCATCGCCCAGCGCCCATTCCGCCGCGCGACGCGCGTGGAGCGCAGTCGTATCGAACAGCGACGCCGGCGCGTCCGCCGCGCGGCCGGCTGACCGGGCCGTTCCCGTGCCATACCCGAACGGCGGGGCTTTGCTCTCAACGCTCCACCCGGAAATACGCCTCGCGCTCCGGCAGGTCGATGCCGGTCAAACGCAACGGCAACACGCTGTCCGGGGCCACGCTGTCCGCGACCTTCATTCGTGCCTCCAACGCCAGTTCGGAAATCAGCACGGTGCCACGCGGCATGCGCTTCTCGACCAGCACCCCCTCCCCCCGCCAGCCGGGATGCTGCTGGAGATAAACCACCGTCCAATGCTCGCGGGACAGCCGCTCGGCCCGCCGCACCCCCACCGCCGCCGCTTCCGCCGCTCCGACCCGCTCGATGATCGCCTGGGCCTCCAGCGGATCGCCGCCCCGCAAGGACGCCCGCAACTGCTGGTGGGCGACCAGATCCAGATAGCGCCGCAACGGACTGGTCACCTGGGCGTAAACGTCCAGCCCCAGCCCGCCGTGCGGGCCGGGCTGACTGCTGTACTGGCGCGGTCGCAGGCTGCGCCGCAGGGCATGCATCGCCGCCAGCCCGGCCGGTTCCCGGTCGGACACCTCTACCGCCACATCCTGGGTGGTGAACGGAAACGCAAGCCCGCGCTCCAGCGCGAACCGGGCCGCCGCCTCGCCGGCCATCACCATCGCCTCGGTCACCAGCATCCGGCTGCGCAGGCGGGGCAAAGGCTTGATCTCCACCCGGCCGTCGCCGACCCACAGCTTGACTTCGGGCAGATCGATGAAGATCGCGCCGTTGGCGCGGCGGCGAGCCTGGTGGCGTTGCGCGAGTTCGTACAGGCCGCGAAACGGCTCCTCATCCAGCCGCGTATCGACCTCGTCATAGCTCAGCCGTCGCACCCGCACCCAGCTTGGCGCGATTTCCACATCGGTCACGACGCCGTCCGCATCCAGATTCAGACCAAACGACAAGGCCGGCGAAATCTCCGCCAAGCCCAGGCCCAGGCGCGGGATCGCCTCCTCCGGCAGCATCGGGATGGTGGTTTCCGGCAGGTACAGCGTCGCCCCCCGTGCCCGCGCTTCCAGATCGGCGGGACCGCCGGGCGACGCCAGGGCCGCCGCGTCGGCGACATGCACCCACAAGCGGTTGCCGTCCAGGCTGATCGCGTCGTCGGGATCGAGGTTGCCCTCGTCGTCGATGGCATAGGCCGGCAGGCCGGTCAAATCCAGCCGGGGTTCGTCCGGCAACACAGGCAGACTCACGTCCGGGGGGGCCAGCAATGCTCCGATCCGACGCGGCCATGGATTCACCATTTCGTCCCAGTGTCGCAGCCGCAACAGCAGGGCGTGCGCGCTTTGCGGATTCTGATCGCAGTCGAGCGCCTGCAACACCCGGCTCTGCTCGCGCTGGCTCCAGGCCACTTCCTCGATTTCGCGCAGATAGGGTGCATCCTCCGGCGCGCATCGTCCCGCCCGCGCCCGCTGGAGAAAACCGTTCCACGCATCCCGCTCGGCCGCCTTTGTCTCCCGGACCGCCCGCTCCCGTTCCACCTCGGCCAACGGCCGGGCGCTGACCGCCTCCGGCGTGCCCTGGAAATACAGACCCTCATTCACCAGCCGCCAGGTGGCCCAGGCGGTCGCCGGCGTATAGGCGCCGTAGACCAGATCGGCCAGTTCTGGCAAGGTGGTTTGCCCCCCCTCCAGCAATTCGCAGGCCGCCTCGACCTCGCCCGCCGGTACGTCTCCCAGCTCGCGCGGAGAGCGCAGCGGACCGGGATGCAGCAACAGCACGTCCTTGGGGCGAACTCGCAACGAACGGCCGTCCTCCAGCTCGATGTCCAACTTGTCGCCCAGCGCGGCGACCCGGGCAGGACCGTTCTTGTACAGCACCAGACTGTTTTGCGGGATATTCATCGGTCTCCGGGAGGGCGTAGAGCGGGCGATAAGCGGGTATGATACCAAAGGTTACCGGCAACCCTGCCGCCGCCCTTCGCCGACCGATCTTTAAGCTCCATCGCTTTCGTCATGAACCCCGCCATCGAACTGACGTCGAACCAGGCTTTCGATTTCCTGCTGCATGTCGCGGTGGTGCGGCCGGTGTTTCTCTAGGGCGCGCCGGGCATCGGCAAGACCGCGCTGGTCAACCGGTTCGCGGCGGCGGTGGGGTTGGAATGCGTGGCGCTGCTGGGCAGCCAGTTGGCCCCGGAAGATCTGCTGGGCGTACCGAAAATCGATGGCGACTGCTCGCGCTTCTTTCCCCCCACCAACATCGTCCGCCGCCAGCCCTTCGTACTGTTTCTCGACGAACTCAACGCCGCCAGCCACGACATTCAGAAAGCGTTCTATTCGCTGATCCTGGAGCAGCGGGTCGGGGAATACCGGCTGCCCGCCGGCGCCATCGTCGTCGGCGCCGGCAACCGCGCCAAGGACGCCGCTCTGGTCAAACCGATGCCCTCAGCCTTGATCGATCGCCTGGCGCACGTTCACCTGCGCGCCCACGCCCGCGAGTGGCTGGCCTGGGCGGTCAACGAAGGCGGCATCCATCCCTGGGTGGTGGAGTATCTGCAACTGCGCCCGGATCATCTGTGGAACGAGCCGCCCAAGCACGAGGAGCCGTTCTCGACCCCGCGCTCCTGGCACATGCTGTCCGACGCATTGCATTCCTTTGGCGAGTCGGTCGGCGACGAGATGTTGGAGGCGCTGGCCTTCGGCCTGCTGACCCCAGCTCTGGGTTCATCCCAAGCGCCAGGCGCCACCGCCCGAATGGGCGCGGGTGCGGGTGCTGGCTTATGTCTGCCTGGGATTCGGCCTGGTCCGGTCGCGCGAACCCCAGGCCCTGTGGGAAATCGCCGGCCTGCTGGTGGCCGAACGTTTCTGCCAGGAAATCGGCATCGGCGCGACCCCGGACAGCCTGCTACACCCCGACATCGAGATTCCGACCCAGGGCGAGGAGACGTTGTTTGGCCTGCTGACCGCCGACGGTTGCGACCCAGCGCTGCTGGCTTGGCGCGAGGCGTTGTGCGGCATGACGAAAACGGTGTTTTGCCCCGCCGAAGCGTCAATGACGTGCTATCGACGCCAACCGCCCGGTTGCACGACATTCGGGTGGCCGCCATCGACGTGGGCAACCGGACGATCTGGATCAACCCGACCGCTGGGTTGAACGACGCTGAATGTCTGTTCGTCCTGACGCACGAGTTGTTGCACGCCGGGCTTAACCACGCTTCCCGCCGGCGCGGTCGCGATCCCTTTCTGTGGAACGCCGCCTGCGACTTCGTCATCAACGGCTGGCTGATGGAGATGGGGATCGGGCAGCCACCGACCCTGGGAATGCTGCACGATCCGCAACTGGCCGGCTGTTCCGCCGATGAGATTTACGATCAGTTGGCGCGCGATCTGCGCCGCGCCCGCAAACTGGCCACCTTGCGCGGGCCGGGCGCTCCCGACCTGATCGGCTCCGACCAGGACCGGGGCTTCGTGGATGCCGAGGCCTACTGCCGCCGCGCCTTGTGGCAAGGGTTGGAACGCTGCCAGATGGGCGGCTGGCGGGGCACCCTGCCGGCTGGCCTGATCGAGGAAATCCGCAGCCTGGCCCAGCCAGCCGATTCCCTGGGATATCCGGCTGGCCTACTGGTTCGACGAGCAGTTCCCGCCACCGGAACGACGGCGCAGCTACGCCCGACCCTCGCGTCGGCAATCGAGCACGCCGGACATTCCCCGACCCTCGATCATCCCGCCGCCGGAGGAGGAACGGCGGGCGCGGGTCTTCGGCGTGGTGCTGGATACGTCCGGTTCGATGGAACCCCGGCTGCTGGGCAAGGCGCTCGGCGCCATCGCCAGCTACGCGCAGGCGCGGGAAGTGTTCGCGGTGCGGCTGATCTATTGCGACGCGACCGCCTACGACGCTGGCTGGTTGCCACCGGAGATGCTGCTGGAGCGGGTCGCGGTCAAGGGCCGGGGCGGGACCGTGTTGCAACGCGGGGTCGATTGCCTGCGGGAAGCGGCGCGGCGCAACGACTTTCCACTCCGGGGACCGGTGCTGTTGATCACCGACGGTTACTGCGAGGACCGGCTCGACATGGCCTTCGATCACGCCTTTCTGACGCCGGAAGGTCATTCCCTGCCGTTTGCGCCGCGCGGGGAAGTGTTCTGGCTGCGGGTGAAGCCAGTCGTTCGACGAACGTTTTCTGGAGACCCCGCGATGGAATTTCCCTATGGCTTGAGCGATTTCGGCACCCTCATCAGCGCAGGCTACTTCTACCAGGATCGCACCGACCGGATTCCGCAACTCGAAAAGGCTGGGCGGCAACTGATCTTCGTCCGTCCCCGCCGCCTCGGCAAATTCATCGAAACCCGCTATTTCCCGATGCTCTCCAATCGGGACTATCGCTGGACCAACGAACTGCTGGTCAAGTGGTGGAATAGAGCCACCGCAACGGGAAGCTTACCGGCAACCCGAGAAAATAGCGGAGGGGCGCATAGCGCGAATCGGCTAAAAACCTTATTATAATTGGCGAACTTAAAGCCAGCGGTTCACGACTTTAACTCAACCCAAAACCAAATTCAAAAAATTGAAAAAAATCATAAATTTGGAACCGCTTTCACGAATCACCGGCGCCAGGGTTCGCGCCTCGTGTCGTCCGGGGTTTCGCTTTCGCGCCGCGCGCGATGATATGCCGCTCGCAGTGCTCGTCCACGCACCCTCGGCCCGGTTCCCCGGACTCCGATGGCCCGTCCTCCAGTCTTTTGGTGCCGTTGGTCCGCAAACGGTGCCCGCATCAGTAAGGAGAGAGCGTTTATGCATGACATCATTCATCAATTAGAACAAAAACGAGCCGCCGCCCGTCTGGGTGGAGGGCAGCGCCGCATCGACGCCCAGCACAAACGGGGCAAGCTCAGCGCCCGCGAGCGCATCGAAGTGTTGCTCGATCCGGGCAGTTTCGAAGAGTGGGACATGTTCGTCGAGCATCGCTGCACCGACTTCGGCATGGCCGATACCAGCACGCCGGGCGATGGCGTCGTCACCGGTTACGGCACCGTGAACGGCCGGCTGGTCTTCGTGTTCAGCCAGGATTTCACCGTGTTCGGCGGTTCGCTGTCCGAGGCGCACGCCGAGAAGATGTGCAAGATCATGGATCACGCCATCAAGGTCGGCGCGCCGGTCATCGGCCTGAACGACTCGGGCGGCGCCCGCATCCAGGAAGGCGTCGCCTCGCTGGCCGGTTACGCCAACGTGTTCCAGCGCAACGTGATGGCCTCCGGCGTCATTCCGCAGATTTCCGTGATCATGGGGCCGTGCGCCGGCGGCGCGGTCTATTCGCCGGCGATGACCGACTTCATCTTCATGGTCAAGGACACCTCCTACATGTTCGTGACCGGCCCCGATGTGGTCAAGACCGTCACCCACGAGGAAGTCACGGCCGAGGAACTCGGCGGCGCCATCACCCATTCGACCAAGTCGGGCGTGTGCGACCGCGCCTTCGAGAATGACATCGAAGCCCTGCTGATGCTGCGGCGGTTCATCAATTTCCTGCCGGCCAACAACAAGGAAAAACCGCCGTTCCGGCCCACGCCCGACCCGGCGGATCGCCAGGATTACTCGCTGGACACGCTGATTCCCGACAACCCCAACAAGCCTTACGACATGAAGGAGTTGATCCTGAAGGTCGTGGACGACGTCGATTTCTTCGAGGTTCAGCCCGAGAACGCCAAGAACATCATCACCGGCTTCGCCCGCATGGACGGCTGGCCGGTCGGCATCGTCGCCAACCAGCCGATGGTGTTGGCCGGCTGCCTGGACATCAAGTCCTCGATCAAGGCCGCCCGCTTCGTGCGCTTCTGCGACGCCTTCAACATCCCGATCATCACCTTCGTCGACGTGCCCGGCTTCATGCCCGGCACCGCCCAGGAATACGGCGGCATCATCAAGCACGGCGCCAAGCTGCTCTACGCCTACGCCGAATGCACCGTGCCCAAGGTCACCGTCATCACCCGCAAAGCCTACGGCGGCGCCTACGACGTGATGAGTTCCAAGCACCTGCGCGGCGATGTCAACTTCGCCTGGCCGACTGCGGAAATCGCGGTGATGGGACCCAAGGGCGCGGTGGAGATCATCTTCCGCCAGGACATCGGCGACGCTGCCAAGATCGCCGAGCGCACCGAGGAATACCGCAAGAAATTCGCCAATCCGTTCATCGCCGGCCATCGCGGGTTCATCGACGACGTCATCATGCCCCACGGCACCCGCAAGCGCATCTGCCGCTCCCTGGCGATGCTGCGGGACAAGGAACTCGAAAATCCGTGGCGCAAGCACGGCAACATTCCGCTGTAAGGGGTGGGACGCATGTTCAAGAAAATTCTCATCGCCAATCGCGGCGAAATCGCTTGCCGCGTGATCAAAACCGCCCGCAAGATGGGCATCAAGACCGTCGCCGTCTACTCCGAGGCGGACAAGGACGCGCTGCACGTCGAACTGGCCGACGAGGCCGTATTCATCGGCCCGCCGCCCACCGCTCAGAGCTATCTGGTCATCGACCGCATCTTGCAAGCCTGCAAAGACACCGGTGCCGAAGCCGTGCACCCCGGCTACGGCTTCCTGTCCGAGCGGCCGGCCTTTTGCGAAGCTTTGGAAAAAGAAGGGATCGTGTTCATCGGCCCGAAGGTGAAAGCCATCGACGCCATGGGCGACAAGATCACCTCCAAGAAACTGGCCAAGGAAGCCGGGGTCAGCACCGTGCCGGGCTACACCGAGGTCATCAAGGACACCAAGGAGGCCGTGGAGATCGCCTCGGGCATCGGCTATCCGGTGATGATCAAGGCCAGCGCCGGCGGCGGCGGCAAGGGCATGCGCGTCGCCTGGAACGACGCCGAGTGCGCCGACGGCTTCGAGCGCGCCACCAACGAAGCCCGCTCCTCCTTCGGCGATGAGCGCGTGTTCATCGAGAAATACATCGAGGAACCGCGCCACATCGAAATCCAGGTATTGGGTGACAGCCACGGCAACATCGTCTACCTGGGCGAGCGCGAATGCTCGCTGCAACGCCGCCACCAGAAGGTGATCGAGGAAGCGCCCTCCCCCTTCCTGGACGAAGCGACGCGGAAAGCGATGGGCGAACAGGCGGTGGCCCTGGCGCGGGCGGTGGACTATCAGTCGGCCGGCACGGTCGAGTTCATCGTCGACGCCAAGCGTAACTTCTATTTCCTCGAGATGAACACCCGCTTGCAGGTGGAGCATCCGGTCACCGAGTACATCACCGGGCTGGACCTGGTGGAGCAGATGATCCGGGTCGCCGCCGGCGAAAAGCTGAGCTTCACCCAGGAGGACGTCAAACTCAAGGGCTGGGCCATTGAGTCCCGCGTCTATGCCGAAGACCCGTTCCGCAACTTCCTGCCCTCCATCGGCCGGCTGGTCAAGTACCTGCCGCCTAAGGAAAGCGAGGTGGTGCGAGTCGACACGGGTGTCTACGAAGGCGGTGAAGTGTCGATGTACTACGACCCGATGATCGCCAAGCTGATCACTTACGGCTCGACCCGCGATCGCGCCATCGCCCACATGCGGGACGCGCTCAACGAGTTCTTTATCCGCGGCGTCCAGCACAACATCAGCTTCCTGGCGGCGCTGATGGTCCACACCCGGTTCATGACCGGGCGGATCAGCACCAACATGATCGCCGAGGAATACCCGCACGGCTTCCACGCTTCCGACGTGCCGCACGACGACCCGGCGCTGCTCATCTCGGTGGCCGCCTTCATCCACCGCCGCTATATGGATCGCGCCGCCCGGACCAGCGGCCAGTTGCTGGGTCACGAGCGCAAGGTCGGCAACGACTGGGTGGTGCTCATGGGCGGCCAGCAGCATCCGGTGCACGTGGACCCCGCCGAAGGTGGTTACGATGTGGTCTACATGGGTGAGATCTACCTGGTCCGCAGCGAATGGCAGTTCGGGCAACCCCTCTTCAAGGGTACTCTGAACGGGACCGAGATCTGCATTCAGGTGGAACGCCGCGACATGATCTATCGGCTGTTCCACTGGGGCTCGCAGGCGGACATGATGGTGTTGTCGCCAGGGGTGGCCGACTTGCAGGCGCTGATGCCGGTGAAAGCGCCGCCCGATTTGTCCAAGTTCCTGTTGTCGCCGATGCCGGGCCTGCTGACCAAGGTCGCGGTCCAGGTCGGTCAGGAAGTCAAGGCCGGCGAGGAACTGGCCGTCATCGAGGCCATGAAGATGGAGAACGTGCTGCGCGCCGAGCAGGACACCAAGGTCGCCAAGATCATGGCGGTGCCCGGCGACAGTCTGGCGGTGGATCAGGCGATCATCGAGTTCGACTGACCGCGCCCCCATGACCGAGGGGCGGTCAAGGTCGCCCCCGGCGCATCCTGCCAAAACCCGGTCGCGCTTCGGCGCGGCCGGGTTTTTGGCTTTGCGGCTGGCAAGCCACCTCCTTCAGCGGCGGCGACCCAGGGAACTCCAGAGCTTCTGTCCCCAGGAACGCTTGGACAGCTCCGGCCGGACGCCCTGTTCCAGAAAGTGCCTGGTATACCGCTTGTCGGCTTCCATGATGTGCTTGGTCAGCCAGAGCTTGAGGAAATGGGCCAGTTCGAAGCTGATCGAGCCTTTCCCGGAATCCAGCTTGGCGTTCAGTTCGGTCAATTGTCCGATCAACTTGTCGTGCTCTTCCTTGTGTCGCTCGTAGTCGGGATAGTGCAAGATCCGCATCAGACTTTCCTCGACGGCGAAATGCACCCGGGTGTACTCGTCCAGCCGCAGAACGATGTCCCTGGTGACCTCCGCTCCATGCCGCTGTTGAATCGCTTCGTGAATCTGGTTCAACAGTTCCACCAGCACCTTGTGCTGGGCATCGATTTCCTCGATGCCGACGCTCAGTTCATTGGACCATTCGACGAACTTGTTCATGGCGAATACACCCTCGCGAATTTTGCTCAGCGGACGGGAAGCCGATTTATCCTCCGGCGTTACCAATACTGGATATTATACGCCCTTGGTCCGAGGATTTTCGGCCGTGCAGGGCGCCGACACGGGTAAGCCCGGCCGACCCCACGACGCGAAAGGCTTGCACCAATATCGGTCATTATCGATGCAAGCCTTTGAATGATTGGAGCTGGCGAAGGGAATCGAACCCCCGACCCGCTGCTTACAAGGCAGCTGCTCTACCGACTGAGCTACGCCAGCGAGTGGAAGACAGGGTTCATTATAAGGACTTTACGACCCTTTTGAAAAATTCATTCCCAAAGATTGACAAGGCATTTTATCACCGCCAAAATGGGCGACTCAATTTCGGAGGGGTTCCCGAGCGGTCAAAGGGGGCAGACTGTAAATCTGTTGGCACAGCCTTCGAAGGTTCGAATCCTTCCCCCTCCACCACACCTTGAGATCGAAAGCGACGGGGTTGGAGCGCGGCGGCCGCAAGTGTACGTACGACTTGGGATGATGAGATCCTGGCGTGGCAAGGCGGGTGTAGTTCAATGGTAGAACCTCAGCCTTCCAAGCTGATGATGTGGGTTCGATCCCCATCACCCGCTCCATAAGCTTTGAAAACGAAGAGAATTTTTCGGGCCCATATAGCTCAGTCGGTAGAGCGCATCCTTGGTAAGGATGAGGTCACCAGTTCAAATCTGGTTATGGGCTCCACTCAATGGATTTTGACGTGCCCGATTGTTGAGGCAGTGTGGACCGAATCTCTGGCCCAGAGCATTGCAGGGGAGTTCGTGGATGTCCAAAGAAAAGTTTGAGCGCAGCAAGCCGCACGTGAACGTGGGGACGATTGG
>JAVMKL010000232.1:0-18608 GCA_031732875.1 Candidatus Competibacter sp.
TGCATCCCACCGATCACGTCGTCATCGTCTACACTTTGAGCGCCGACGGGTGTTATGGCAAACCCGCCATCCACGAAACCACGGGAACCTTGGCGCCCGGCCTGCTTCCCGACTTGCTGATCGAGTGGGACCTGGTGTTTCCGGTTGCGACAGCGCCCTGAAACCATTCCCTGCCCTTTTCACCGACAAGGATCTTTCATGACCGCAAAAACCTTGATGAACCCCAATCCGATGACGCTCGGCCCGTCGGATACGGTAGCCGCCGCCGCCGCCCGCATTCTCGAACATCACCTGCGCCATCTGCCGGTGGTGGACGCTCAAGGCCGCTAT
The DNA here is from genome assembly GCA_031732875.1 of Candidatus Competibacter sp. Lineage (GTDB taxonomy): Bacteria > Pseudomonadota > Gammaproteobacteria > Competibacterales > Competibacteraceae > JAVMKJ01. The sequence continues at coordinate 331 of JAVMKL010000232.1, forward strand.
CTCGGCACCTTCAGCGTCTATTCGCTGCTGAAATTGACCCTGCCCCAGGCGGTGCTGGACAAGCATGGACTCGATAACGTGTCCTTCGTCACCGAACACGTCAGCGATCTGGCCCAACGCCTGGGCGGACGCCGCGAGGAGCCGGTGCGGAACTGGCTGAACATTCATGAAGTCGCGCATCCCGAGACGCCGGTCATGGAAGTCATGTTGCTGATGCTGCAAGGGCGCACCACCAGCGTGCCGGTGGTGAACAAAGAGAGCGGCAAGCTGGAGGGCATCGTTTCGTTCTGGGACGTGCTGGAAAAACTGACGGGGGAGAATCGCTGACATGCACGAAACGAGCGCAGCCGCTTCGACCTTCCACATGGTGCTGGCGGCCCTGATCTTCGTGATCACCTACGTGGTGATCATGACCGAGCGGGTCAACCGCGCCATCGTCGCCCTGCTCGCCGCCGGCGTGATGATCTTGTTCGGCGTCATCAACCAGGAAGCCGCGATTCGCGGCGTGGACTTCAACACCATCGGCCTGTTGATCGGGATGATGGTGATCGTCGCCATCACCCGCCAGTCCGGGGTATTCCAATACCTGGCGATCTGGTCGGCCAAGAAGGTCGACGCCAGCCCCTGGGGCATCCTGGCGATGCTGTCGGTGGTCACCGCCGTGGTCTCGGCATTCCTGGATAACGTCACCACCGTGCTGCTGATCGTGCCGGTCGCCCTGCTGATCACCGAGGAACTCAAGGTCAAAGCTTATCCCTTTCTGTTCTCGATGATTCTGGCCTCCAACATCGGCGGCACCGCGACGCTGATCGGCGATCCGCCCAACATCATGATCGGCTCGGCGGTCGGATTGACCTTCAATGATTTCGTGGTGAATCTGGCCCCGGTGATCGTGGTGGTCCTGATCGCCAACCTGATCCCGATTTATTTCATCTGGGGCCGGCATCTCAAGGCCGCTCCCGAGGATCGCAAGCGGGTGATGGATTTCAACGAACGCGAGGCCATCACCGATCCGATATTGCTGAAAAAGTGTCTGGCGGTGATCGGGATAGTGGTGCTGTCGTTCGTGTTCGCCCGTTTCCTGGGGCTGGAAGCCGCCACCATCGGTTTGTTCGGCGCCGCCGCGCTGCTGCTGCTGCAATGCTGGCCGCACGACGCCGACGAACAGTCCAAACTGGTGACGCACGCCTTCACCGAGTGTGAATGGATCACCATTTTCTTCTTCGTCGGGCTGTTCATCGTGGTGCATGGCCTGGACAGCACCGGCCTGCTCAAACTGCTGGCGGACAAGGTGCTGGCGTTGACCGGCGGCGAGCTGAACGCCACCGCGATGGTCGTGCTCTGGTCCTCGGCCATCCTGTCGGCGTTCATCGACAACATTCCGTTCGTCGCCACCATGATCCCGCTGATCAAGGCGATGGCTCCAACCTTCGGCGGCCCGGACGGCTTGATGCCGCTGTGGTGGGCGCTGTCGCTGGGCGCGTGCCTGGGTGGCAACGGTACCCTGATCGGCGCCAGCGCCAACCTGGTGGTGGCCGGCTTCGCCGAGCGCGCCAATCAGCCGATCCGCTTCGTGCCCTTCCTGCTGACCGCGTTCCCGCTGATGCTGATGTCGGTCGCCATCTGCATGGTGTATTTGTACTGGCGGTATCTGTAGCTCTCCACCGCGCCCGCCGGTCGTCGCTCGACGGGCGCAAAGTGTTTTTCGGCGAAACCTTCCGCATGAACACGCATTCCGATTCCGCCCCGCGCGATACCCAACTCCTGCCGCTCACCTTGGCCGCACTCGGCGTGGTGTATGGTGACATCGGTACCAGCCCGTTGTACGCCATGCGCGAATGCTTCGGCGGTGATCATGCTTTCCCTCCCACACACGATAACGTGCTGGGCGTTCTCTCCCTGATTTTCTGGGCGCTGATCATCGTGATCTCCATCAAGTACGTGACTTTCGTCATGCGCGCCGACAACCGGGGCGAAGGCGGGATTTTGGCGCTGCTGGCTTTGAGTACCCGCAGCTTCAAGGGCACGGCGCAACAGCGTACCTGGCTGATCGGGTTGGGCATTTTCGGGGCGTCGCTGTTCTACGGCGACGGTGCGATCACTCCGGCGATTTCGGTGCTGAGCGCGGTGGAAGGATTGCATATCGCCACGCCATTGCTGGATGCCTATGTGATCCCCATTACCCTGATTATTCTGCTGGCGCTGTTTCTGATTCAGGCTTGGGGTACGGCACGGGTGGGCGCCTATTTCGGGCCGATTATGATGCTTTGGTTTGCTACGTTGGCGCTGTTGGGCTTGGTCAATCTGGCGCGGGAACCGCAAGTACTGGCGGCGCTTGCCCCCGGCTATGCCCTGAATTTTTTCGCGGTCAACCACTGGAGCGGGTTTCTGGTGCTGGGCGCGGTGTTCCTGGCGATGACCGGCGGCGAAGCGCTGTACGCCGACATGGGCCATTTCGGCAAGCAGCCGATCCGGCTGGCCTGGTTCGCGTTGGTGCTACCCGCCATTTTGCTGAACTACTTTGGCCAAGGCGCGCTGCTGTTGCGCGATCCGGCGGCGGTCGCCAACCCGTTCTATCTACTGGCGCCGTCCTGGGCGTTGTATCCAATGGTGATCTTGTCCACGCTGGCGACGGTCATCGCCTCGCAGGCGGTAATTTCCGGAGTATTTTCCCTCACCCGACAGGCGGCGCAACTCGGCTACTGTCCGCGCATAGCCGTTCGTCATACTTCGGAACAGGCCATCGGCCAGATTTACGTTCCCGCCGCCAACTGGGCGCTACTGTTGGCCGTCATCGGCCTGGTGCTCGGCTTCGAAACCTCGTCCAATCTGGCGTCCGCCTACGGCATCGCGGTGGCGATCACGATGGTCATCACTACGATCCTGGTTCTAGTGCTGGCGCGACAGGTATGGGGCTGGAACCGATTCAAGCTGGGACTGGGAATCGTATTTTTCCTGGTGGTGGATTTAGCGTTTTTCTCCGCCAACGCCCTCAAGATCGAGCATGGCGGCTGGATCACCCTGCTGATTGGCACGGCGGTTTATATCCTGATGTTTGCCTGGAAGGATGGGCGCGAGCTGCTGAATCAACGACTGCGCGAGAATGCCATGCCGCTGAATTTATTCCTGCAAAGTCTGACGCAAGGTTCCACCCTGCGGGTACCGGGCACGGCGGTATTTCTGACCAGCAACCCCGACGGCGTGCCGAACGCGCTGCTGCACAACATGAAACATAACAAGGTGGTCCATGAACGCCTGGTGCTGCTGACGGTGTTCACCAAGGAAATTCCGCGAGTAGAGGATCAGGATCGCGTGACCGTGCATGATTTGGGACACAATACCTGGCGGATCGTCGTTCGCTACGGCTTCGCCGAAAACCCCAACCTGCCGCACGCCCTGACGCTGTGCGAACCGCTGGGGCTGCGTTTCGAGATGATGGATACCACCTTCTTCCTGGGCCGGGCCACGCTGATTCCCACCACCCGGGCCGGCATGGCACTGTGGCGTGAAAAACTGTTCGCCAGTCTGTTTCGCAACGCGACTCGCCCGATGGAGTTCTTCCGCATCCCGTACAACCGGGTCGTGGAACTGGGTACGCAGGTGGAGCTGTAAGGTTGGTACTTGTTTTCCTTGTTCCGATCTTCTTCCGGTGCTCGGAGGTGTTTTTGTTTGGCCACCAAATGAGCCGCATTTTGGCCGCCGACGGCTCGCATGAAATGGTCTCTTTGCAAATCAATTGATTCTGGCTCAATCGACGCTTATGATGCGGTGCATCATCGTCTGTTCCGGCGATGGACGCGGAACCGGCCGATATTTGCACAACAACAATAAACCGGGAGGACAGCGTCATGTCGGCGCATGAAAGCAAGAGCCGTTCGGCGGCGCTGATCGTCGGTGCGATCGGGGTCGTCTTCGGCGATATCGGCACCAGCCCCCTTTACGCCCTCAAGGAAACCTTTGCCGGACACCACCCCATCGCGGTGGAACCGGCCAGTATTTTCGGCGTATTGTCGCTGATCTTCTGGACCATCATGGCGCTGGTGACCTTGAAATACGTCGCCATCATCATGCGCGCCGACAACCGCGGTGAAGGCGGCAGTTTGGCCCTGCTCGCCCGCGTGACGGAGTTGACCAAGCACTCACACGCCACCTGGTTCGTGACCATGCTCGGCATCTTTGCCGCCGCGCTGTTCTACGGCGATAGCATGATCACGCCGGCCATCTCGGTGCTCAGCGCGGTCGAGGGGCTGGATGTGGTTGCGCCGCAACTGAAGGAGTATGTACTGCCGATCACCGCGATCGTCCTGACCGGCCTGTTCTGGATTCAGAAGCATGGCACCGGCGTCGTGGGCCGCTTCTTCGGCCCGGTCATGTGCGCCTGGTTCGGCGTGCTCGGGGTATTGGGTGCGATCAGCATCTGGGAAGCGCCGACCGTGCTCGCGGCGCTCAACCCGATCCATGCTGTCGAGTTTCTGGCTCGTCATCCCTGGGAAAGCTTCCTCGCGCTCGGGGCGATTGTCCTGGCGGTGACCGGTGGCGAGGCGCTGTATACCGACATGGGGCATTTCGGCAAATTCCCGATCCGTGCTTCCTGGTTTGGCTTCGTGCTGCCGGCGCTGGTCCTGAACTACTACGGCCAGGGCGCCCTGCTGCTCAAGGATCCCGCCGCGATTCAGAATCCCTTCTACCTGCTGGCGCCCGGCTGGGCGCTGATCCCGATGGTGGCGCTGGCCACGGCGGCGACGGTGATCGCCTCGCAGGCGGTGATCTCGGGCGCCTTTTCGGTGGCGCGACAAGCCGTCCAACTCGGCTACCTGCCGCGCATGAGGATCGTCCACACCTCCCACATGGAAGCCGGACAGATCTACGTGCCGTTCACCAACTGGACCCTCTATCTCGCGGTCATGGCCCTGGTGTTCGGCTTCCAGTCCTCCAGCAACCTGGCGGCGGCCTATGGGATCGCGGTAACCGGCACCATGATGATCGACACGATCCTGGTGTCGTTCGTCGCGTTCCTCGCCTGGCGCTGGAACCCCTGGCTGGCCGCGCCCCTGCTCGGCGCGTTGCTGCTGATCGATATCGCCTTCTTCTCCGCCAACGCCATCAAGCTGCTGCAAGGTGGCTGGTTCCCCATCGTCATCGCGATTGCCTCCTTTACCACGCTGACTACTTGGCGGCGGGGCCGGCATCTCCTGTTCCAGGAGATGGGCAACCTGACCATGCCCCTCGACCAGTTCATCCGCTCGACCGACAAGGCGGCGCTGAAGCGGGTCAGCGGCACCGCCGTCTACCTGACCAGCCGGCCCGAGGGCGCGCCCTCGGCGCTGCTGCACAACGTCAAGCACAACGAAGTGCTGCACGCCCGCAACATTCTGGTGACCATCCAAACCGCCGAGGTACCGTATGTCGCGGACGCAGACCGGATCGAAATCGTCGACCTCGACCATACGTTCTATCGGGTGTTCGTGCGCTATGGCTTCATGGAGCAGCCGAACCTCCCCGTGGCGCTGGAGGGATGCGGCGGAAAGGGTCTCCAGTTCGATCTCGATAAAACCTCGTTCTTCGTCAGCCGGGAGGTGGTGGTGCCCAAAATGACGCCGCCGATGATGTTGTGGCGCGAGCTTTACTTTATCTGGATGCTGCGCAACGCCCAGAGCGCCAGCGACTTCTTCCAAATTCCCGCCAACCGGGTCGTCGAGTTGGGCACGTTGGTCGAGATCTGAGGTTCTGGCTCAAGTTTGGAGCGACGAGACATGCTCCAAAGGATTTCACGTTCGACGCGGCGCCTGATCCTGCTGCTCGCGAGCATGCCGGCGGCTCTTCTCGTCTTCGCCATTCTTTACATGCTCGGCTCGACCTATCTCGAGGGCAAACCCGCGACCTTCTGGGCCAGTTTGGAATGGGCCTCCGAGACGCTGACCACCACCGGCTACGGCGCCTATGCGCCCTGGTACCACCCAGTCATGATCCTGCTGGTGATCCTGACCCAGTTCGTCGGCATGTTCTTTCTGGTGCTGGTCTTCCCGGTGTACGTACTGCCCTACATCGAGGAACGGTTCGAGATGCGGTTGCCGCATGTCCTGCCGCCGATGGGGGGGCGGGTGTTGTTCTACGGCTACGGCCCCGCGATTGATTCGCTGCTGGAGGAATTCCAGCAGGTCAGTTCCGCGTTCGTCATCTTTGAAGAGGATGTAGCACTGGCCCGCAACCTGCGCGACCGCGGTTACGAGGTAGTGTTCGGCAAGCTCGACGAAGATCCGGACGTTCTGGCCGGCGTGAACCAGGCGCGGGCGATCGTTGCCAACGCCGACGATCACGCTAATGCGATCTGCATCCTGATCGCCCGGGAGCAGAGGTTTGAAGGGCCGATTTACGCACTGGCGAACGATCCGCTGTACCGGGCACCCATGCTCCAGGTGGGCGCGTCCGCCGTCTACACCCCAACCCACGTGCTCGGCGCGGCGCTGGCGGCTCGGGCCAGCACCCGCATCAGTCCTCCGGCGGAGGGCCTGCATCTGCTCAGCGCGCAGGTCGGTCTGGCCGAATTTCGGGTCCGGGCGGACAGTCCGCTGTCCGGCCAACGGCTTGGCGACCTGCATCTGCGCGAACGCCACGGCGTGACCGTGATCGGCCAGTGGCGCGGGGGAAACTTCACCGTCCCTAAGGGACCCGATACGCTTATCGAACCCGGCGCGATCCTGGTGGTAGTCGGTGCCCACGCCAATCTAGCCCAGGTCGAACACCTGGCCGCGCCCATTCGTCGCACCGGTCCCATCGTGGTGGCCGGCTACGGTACTGTCGGCGGCAAGGTGGTACAAATGCTGCGCGACGCCCACGAACTTACCGTCGTCATCGACCAGCAGCTCGCGCCAGGGGTCGATATTGTCGGCAACGTGCTGGAACACGCGACGCTGGAACGGGCCAGCGTGCGCGCAGCCAGCGCGGTGGTGCTGGCATTGAGCAACGACAGCGAAGGGGTATTCGCCACGGCGGTAGTCCGCGATTACGCGCCTGAAGTCCCGTTGATTGTCCGGGTCAACCGGGCACCAAACGTCGCGCGGCTGTATCAGTCTGGCGCGGATTTCGCCCTGTCGGTAGGTCAGGTTGCGGGGCAAATTCTCGCCTATCACCTGCTCGGCGACCGTGCGGTAGCGGTCGAACAGCGCCTCAAGTTCGTCCGGATAAGCGCCGGCGCGCTGGTGGGACTGCATCCCTGGCGCGCCCAGGTGCGCGAACGCACCGGCGCGGCGGTGGTCGCGGTAGAGCGGGATCGAGAGGTATTCGTCAAATTCGACGGCAGCTTCGAGGTGCGTCCGGACGACACCCTGTTTCTCTGCGGAACGACCGGCAGCCTGGATCAATACCTGCGCGAGTTCCAGGCAACGCCCGCCAGCAGTCCTCGGGTCTGATTAGCTACCGCTTTCCTGGAGTTCAACCTGGCTTCTCAGCCCAAGGCGTTGCGCCAGAAAATCGCGGCCGAGGCCAATCGCCGCTGCGGCTACTACCCGACCGAACAGCGGGTCAGCGGCGCTCCCTCCGTATCGAGCATCCGAAATGCCTTTCATTCGCCAGCCCCGCCCGGCAGGCTCTTGGGCATCGGCTTCCACGCTTGCAACCGTCCCCCGCCGGAGCAACCGGATCGATCGCGAGAGGCCGAATCCTCGCCCGCGAAAGCCATTACGATTTCGTCCCGGCCATCGCCATCCAAATCGGCAAGTTCGACGTGATAACCGCGACAATCCGTGCCGAGAGGGGCGATTTCGGGTGTCGCCTCGCGGTCGAACCGTCCGTCGCCCCGCCCCAGAAAAAGCCACGTTTCGCCCGCTGCGGTCAACGCCACCAGGTCGCGCTGGCCGTCGCCGTCCAGATCGCCGGCGGCCACGGCGGAAAACCCGCTGCGGGTTTCCACCGCCGCCACGGTGTGCCGTTCCCAGCGCTCGCCGTCCCGCGCCAGCAGAACATCGAGCACCGCGCGCCACACGCCCCCCTCGATCGCGTTATAACTCACGGCCGCGTCGTCGCGCTTATCACCGTCGAAATCGGCCGCCGCCACGCCGCTGACATAGGCCTGCGGCCGGATGGCCTCGACGGCGACGGTTCTCGCCTGGCCTTGGGGCCCGCCATAATGCAGGATGAAGCGGTTGTCGAACACCTGGGAAGCGGTGAGCAGGTCGCTCCAGCCGTCGCCGTTGAAATCGCCGGCCGCGAGGGCGTCGCCGAAGGTGCGCGGGGTGGCGGCGGCCTGAGCGATTTTTTGCCAACCGTTCTCACCCCGATTGAGATAGACGGCCCAACCGTACGCCGCGTCCGCCGCGCCGGCCCCACCCTGGGGGCGCGGGCCTTCGCCCAGGGCCAGGATGTCGGGTCTGCCGTCGCGGTCCCAGTCCCGCGCCAGGATCGCGCGCGAGGTGAAGCGGCGGGCCGGGTCGGACTCGACCTCGGCCGGCGTGGCACCGAGCCGGAACCGCCCCTGGCCGTCGCCCAGCAACACGCTGACCCCCTTGTGGTGCGCCGCCAAGATGAGATCCACATGGCCGTCGCCATTGACATCGGCCACCGCCACCGCACCGTAATCGTAGGACGCAGCGGGAAAAGACGCTTCGCTCCACAAGCGCCAGTGGCCGGCGCCGGCGCCGAGGAACAAGCGGGGGCCGCCGCCGCCCTTGCGCGGCGGGCCGTGGACGATATCGAGCTTGCCGTCGCCGTTGACATCGGCCAGCGCGAACTGGTTGCGCCATTGGCCTTGGGCCGGCAGGCCGTCGCCGACAGGCTGGAGCTTCAGCCGGTCCACGCTGCCGGTGACGGTGGCGTAAGCGGCTTGCAGCGCGGCGCGGTCCACCGTCCCCGCCGCCGGTGGATCGACCCGCAGATACTCCTTGACGTACAGGTAGTCAGTGTCTTCGCTGGCCAGCCGGTAGTGATACATCGGCAGGACCCGCACCCGCCCGTCGTCCAACTTGCGGTAGGTGATGTCCTGCTTGCGCAGCCGCTTGAGGGTATAGCGGGAACCATCGGGGTCGGTGAAGACCTCCGCGATGTCGGCCGGTGGAATCGGAGGCGCGAGAGGTTGCGGCTGGCCGACCGCGACGATCCCCATGGTCAGCCAACAAAGCAACCCCCCGAGCGCCGAGCGCCGAGCGCCGACGATCAAATCGCTCGCCGACGCCAACGCCATGCCACCCCCACCATGATGGCGCCGAGCAAGGTCAGGCCCCACGCCGACAACGTGGGAATGGCGACGGGCACCGCGAAGCGAGTGGGATCGGCGGGTCCGGCGACGCCGGGATCGTCGGTGACACCGCTGCTCTCGTTGCCGCCATCGCCGTCCGCGTCGAACGCCAGCACGCCTTGATTGCCGATCGTTTGGCCCACCTGATCGGCTTTGATTCGCGCGGTGATGGTGATCGTCGCGCTGGCCTTCGCGGCGAGCGTCCCGTTCCAGGTCACCGTGTTGGTCGCCACGGTGGCAACGGCGGTACCGCCGGTCGCGGTGGCGCTCAGCAAGTCCAGGCTCGCCGGCAGCACGTCGGTGAACTCTGCCCCCGGATTATCCTGCTGCGTGCCGGGACCGGCGTTGGTGATCGCGACCGTGTAAGTCACCGCGCCGCCGGGCTGGAACACGCCAGCCACGGTCTTGGTGGCGCGCAGACCGCCGGTCACTTGCTCGTTGTCGATATTGACGACGCCAACATTGACGGGGTTGCTGCCCAGATAGACCGATGGCGGATTGTAGAGATCCGCGGGAGCGACCGATGGCGCGAAGGAAGCTCCGATGGCGGCCGTACCCAAATTGACGGTATACGGGATATTGCCATCGACCAGGCTGTCGTCCTGGCCGGTGACGGTGACGGTCTGGGGTTGCGTTTGGTTGGCGGCGGTGAACACCAGCGAGGCGACCCGGACCACACCTTCGGTGACGTCGCTGCTGGCGACCGGCAAGGTGACCTGAAAATCCGGCGGACAGCTCAATTCCACCTGAAATTGGGCGGTACCGCCCAGTTCGGTGGTGACGAGACCGCTCGCCGGAGTGGCCGACACCAGTCCGGTTCCGCAACCGTCGCCGCAGCACAAGCCCAGCCGCCAGTTGTTGAGGGCACCGTATTCGCCGTTGGCGTTGTCGCGCAGGGTGAGGGTCCAGGCGCCGTCGCCGCTCCCGCCGGCATACGGCGCTGTCGCGTTGAAGCTCCTGAACACGTCGTCGCCGTCGTCGCCGGGGCTGACCGCGAGCAGCGCTGACGTGGTGGCGTTGTGGGTCAGATCGACGCTCACGTCGCCGCGCGCGCTGTGCTCGACCCCGAGGCTGACGCAGACCCGGCCGACCGTGGGGCAGCTCCCCGCCGGGACCGTGATGGTCGAGGTCAGCACGCCAGGCACCTGCCCGGCAGCGTCCGGGATCGCGCTGGTGCAGTTGGTGCCGCCATCCGTGACGCAGTTGAAACCGACCTTCTGGGCCAGGGCGGGTTGCGCCGCTCCCAGGGCCAGCGCCAGGCCCGCAAGCGCGATCTCGCGCCGAAAAGCGTCTGTGCTCATGCTTGTGGCTCCCCTGGCTCTATTGGACCCTGAAATCCGTCGGGTTGGCGGTGCCGGCAACGGTGGGATCGTCGGTGAAAACGATGGTTTCGTTGGTGCCGTTGAGATTGGTGTCGGCGGCGGCCTGGCCTTGGACGCGGATGATCGTCCCCGGTGTGACGTCGTTATTGATGGTCGCGGTGATGGTGATCGTCGCGCTCTCGCCGACGGCCAGCGAACCGTCCCAACTTCGCCGACTGAAAAATGTGCCGACTGTGCCACGGTCGGCGTTGATGGTTTGGACGGTCAAACTGCTTGGGACAAAAACGGAAAATTCCGGGCCGCCGCTATCCGGCTGCGTCTGCGGCCCGTTGTTGGTGATCACGGCCGTGTACGTCACCGTGCCGTTCGGGGTGAACGTCCCCGCCACGGTCAGGGTGGCGGTCAGTTGCACGAGCCGGGGAAAGCCCGACGTCTCGGAGAGGGTTACCGTGGGGTTGGGCCTGTTAGGATGGGCGAGCATGACCCCGTCGAGGCCGACGCTGAACCGCCCGGCGGCATTGTAGGCGGCCGCGACATGGGATTGCCTGACGGCGCCGGTTTCGCTGTTGAGGTTGAGGAACAGCCAGCCGAAGTTGAAGGGCAGGGGCAGTTGGGGACCGTTGACGGCGACCTGCTGGGTGACCAGGGGAAACGGCGCGGAGGCAGTCGATTCGACTGGGTTCTCCTGCTCGTCGAAGGCGACGATCTGGAGATGATCGCCGGGCAGGAACGCCGGGCTGGCGCCGCCGCAGGACACCGGTGCGGGCACCGAGCGCGGCTCGCGCCAGACGCGCAGCCCGGTACCGTTGAAAGTGTCGCCGCTGAGGTAGCGGATCGCCCACACGCTGCCCAGGGCTTCGCGCTGGTCGGCGCCGCTGGCACCGTTGAAGGCGCCGTAGAAAGTCCGGTCGCTTGCCCCGAAGGTGCCGGATTCGACGTGCACCAGCGGACTCGCCATGGCGTAGTTGTTGGCTGAATCGGTGGCGCTCCAGCTTCCCCACAGCGCGTTGGCGCTACCCAGGATGGCGCTGTAGCCGGCATCGTTCGGCAGCAGCGTGTCGTCGCATCGGGTGACGGCGTCGATGGTCAGGTAGCCGCGCAACAAACCGTCGCCCTGGTTGGAACCGCCGCACTGGTTGCCGAACAGCGCCGAAGGCTGGCCCCGATGGGCGTCGCGCAGGCCGATGATGTCGGCGGGCGTCAGGCGGATGCCGGTATCCGCGCAACCGTTGATGCCGGCGACGCCGGAGTTCGAAGGCGGCAGAACGCCGTCGAACAGCATCCTGAGGTCGAGGGTTTCGCGATCGAAAGCGGTCAGGTTGAGGTGGAAGGACAGAGTCGGGATGCCGTAATCGGTCCACAGCGTGACCCGCGCTAGAACCGGGCTGGCGGTGGCGTTGCCGACGGTGACCACGCTGTTGAGATGGGGGGTTCCCGCCGGGGCGGGGAAATTCGGGATGGCGCCGATCTCGAAATACGGCAACAGCAGGGTCGAAGCCGGGCGGACATCGGCGGTATTGGGCGCGGCCTGGGCGGCGAGGCTCACAAGGCCCAGCAGCGCGGCGATCCAACGATGGCTCGTGGTCATGGTCTCATCTCCCTTCAACGCGCGTTATCCAACTGGATGGCCGCGTGGCCGCCGCTGAAGCGGCCCTGGGAACTCTGGAGCACGGTCACGTGGGACTGGGAGCGGCCGTTGAACAGGCCGCCACTGACGGCGGTATTGAGGTCGAGCCGGAGCCAGCCCGCGCGGGGCGCGACCGGAAGCGCGCCGCCGCCGACCCGGACTCGTTGCGTGGCGTAGGGAAATGGCGGGTTGGCCGGGTTGAGGGGGGTGGCGTTGCCCTCGCTGTCGTAAACGACGATGGCGGTCTGCCCCAACGGGAACGGCGCCGGCAGGCCGCCGCAGGCGAAGCCCCCCGATGGAGGCGGCACGGTCGGGTCGCGCCAGACCAGCAGGTCGGTGGTGGTGGCGCTGCTGCCACCCTGTTGATACGGCGCGATCCATTGCGTGGCGAGCGGCTCGCGGCTGTCGGTGGCGGCACCGTTGACGAGGCGCCCATAAAACGTGTAGCCGCTGGTCAAAGCATTAGGATCCGCTTCGACGTGGACCAGGGTGTCGCCCTGGGCGAAGTTCTGGCTCGGATCGACCAGGAAGAAATCGCCCGCCAAGTAATTTTGATTGGTGCCGGTGCCGCCAGGGCCGAAATAGCCGGGGCTGCCGGGAAAGACCGATATCGAACGGTTGCAGGCGTTGACCGTGTCGACGGTGATGTAGCCGCGGGCGACGTTGTCGCCGAGGTTGGCGCCACCGCAGTTGCCGCCGAGCAGGCCAGACGCCTGGCCGGTGTGGGCGCTGCGCAGCGCGGCGATCTCCTGGGCCGTCAGCAGCGGGTTGGCATAGGGCAGACCGAATCGCTTGCCGGGGTCGTCGGGTGGAAGCGGCGGACCATTGGGGGGGTCAATATTCTTTGTACAAGAAGCGAAATTGATGTCCTGTGAAATCGGCCCTTGCGGGGAAATCGTGTCCGTCGGATCTTGTCCGTCCGAGGCGGTGCTCGGCAGCACGCCGTTGAAGATATCGCGCGCGTTGATGGTCTGCACGTCGAAACCGGTCAGGTAGATATCGAAGCCGAGGGTCGGGACGCCCAGATCGGTCCACAGCGTCACATGGGCCAGGATTGCGGTTGCGAACGCAGTACCCTGGCCGATGTTGGTGATGGCGAACAGCGTGGTGACGCCGTTGGGGTTGCCGAGGTCCACCTCGAAATACGGCAGCAGCAGGGTAGCGGCGGGCACGTTGTCGACGGTGCCCGGCTCCGCCCGGACGCCAGGCGCGAGCAAGCCAAACAGCAACAAACCGATCAAACAGTTTCGCATGGCGCGATTGTCCCGACAAATTCGTTTGTAGAAATCGAAAAAACGCTCGCGAGCGTTTGGCACAAGCGGGCTTACAAGTTTTGATGTAACCCGCCGAGCGCGGCAACCAGATCGGAAAGCGGATTTCCGACCGAAGCGAACGAGGGCCAAATAAAGTTTAGATAGGTTTGAAAATATCTTCGGACTTTCAACACAGCCTTGTCGGCGCTCGTCGCGACCGCGCGCTACAGGTAATAGAACACCAGGCACACGCCCAGCAATAGCACCGCCCACAGCACCATGCTGCCGCTGGGCCACGTCGTGGCCAGCAGCCCGTGCGGGCCGTGGTGACGGGACAAAACCGCGATCAAGGCTTCCATGCGTCGTTCCACGGCGGCGTTGAACGTCTCCCAGACCCGCAGCGTCTGCGCCCAAACCCGCGTCGCGGCGGTGGGCAGCAGCTTGCGATAGGTCCAGTCGAAATCCAGATTCACCGAGCGCAGTTCCGGTGGGTAAACCCCATTGCGCGCCAATACAATAAACGCCAGCCCCGACCAGGCCAGCAGTTGCAACTGGGCGATGACGTGCGTGGTGGTGTAGGGATCGAAATCGACCGGATACGGCAAAATGGCGTAAAGCGCATTCGGGAACACCCCGATGCCGATGCACAGCGCCGCCGTGATTCCCATCGCAATCAGCATGTTGCTCGGTGCTTCCTGGCAGCGGATGCCGCTGTCGCGGGCGAAGAAGGCCAGATAGGGAACTTTGAAGCCAGCGGGGTAAAATTCGCCGGCGGCGGCAAACAACAACAGCAGAAAGACGATCCAGTGGCCTTCCCGCGCCGTCGCGTCAAGGATCAACGACTTGGTGACGAAAGCGCCGAACAGCGGAAATGCCGAGAGCGACGCGGCGCCAACGAGGCAAAACCCCGCCGTCAGTGGCATGGACTTGTACAACCCACCCAGTTCAGAGCCATTGACCGTGCCGGCGCGCAGCAGTACCGCGCCCATGCTCATGAACAGCAGCCCCTTGAACAGGATGTCGGCGACCGCGTGCGCCACCACGCCGTCGAGCGCCAGCGGGGTGCCGATGCCGATGCCGACCACCATGAAACCGAGCTGGTTGTTCATGCTGTAGGCCAGCACCCGCCGCAAGTCGCTCTCGATGACCGCGAAGAAAATCGGGAACATCGCCATGACGGCACCGATCACGATCAAAATCTCGGTGCCTGCGAAACCCCGAGCCAGGGCGTAAATCGCCATCTTGGTGGTAAAGGCGGACAACACCACGGTCCCGGTCGCGGTGGCTTCCGGGTAGGCGTCCTGCAACCAGTTGTGCAGCAGCGGAAAAGCGGCCTTGATGCCGAACGCGACAAAGATCAGGGTCGCGCCGGGACTGTCCAACCCCAGATGCTCGAACGCGGTCGAGCCGGTAGCCCGAATGTGAACGATGCTACCGGCCAGCAACAGCACGCCCGAACCGACCTGAATCACCAGATAACGCAGGCCGGCGCGATAGGCACGTTCGGTGCGCCGCGCCCAGATCAGAAACACCGAGGACACGGCGGCCAGTTCCCAACAGATGAACAGCGTGATCAGATCGCCTGCCAGCACCGCTCCCAGCGCCGCGCCCGGATACAACAATCCCACCACCTGCTGCACCGGATCGCGCAAATTCCAGGCATAAATCACCGCCAGCAACGCGGCAAGGTGGAATACCAGGGCGAAAGCGAAACTCAGCCCATCGAGCCGCAGCGTGGTCAGGATCAGGCTGAAAAGCTCCACTTGGGCATAGTGGCCGTTCGGCAAACCCAAAAGCTGGATCAAGCTCAGCACCGGCAGCGCCAGCAGAAAGCCGCTGCGAACGAGACCTTGTGGCGTCAGCAGCGACAGCAGCGAACCGCAAACCAGAATCAGCGCCGGATTGAGGCCATCAATCACCGTAATAATCCTCGTCCCGCTTCAACAACTTGCGCATCTGTTTGGCCAATAGCACCAGCGCCACGCAACAAATAAAGCCGTACCAGGCAAAAAAGCCGTACCAGTTCTCGAACGTGAAATGGACGTGCTTGTGGTAGAACAAATCCGCCAGGAACAATCCCGCGCAGATCAGCGCCAGCCCGTAAAAAATCTTGTTCACGTTGCGTCGGTCGTCGAGCCAATACTTGCGCTCGGGACGGTCGGCGTGAGAGGTCGGATCGCTCATCAACGGCACCTCAACGGACGGCGATGGGCGCGAGCAGCGCGTATAAACCATCGGCGAAAAAGAACAACAGCAGGCAACCCAAGGCGGTCAGGCACAGGGGCACCACGCAAGCCAGCGGCGCTTCGCGGATGCCGGTCAGGGCGCCAGGATCATCTCCGGTTTCCTCTTGTCCCCTTCCCCCTGGAGGGGAAGGGCTGGGGTGGGGAGCAGTCGATTCGGCGACAAAAAACCCCCGCGCCGCCACCGGCAGCAGGTAAACCACGTTCAACAGCGAACTGATCAGCAGCACCGCCATCATCGTCCACTGGCCAGAATCGGCGGTGCCCGCCAGCAGATACCACTTGCTCCAGGAACCGCCCAGCGGCGGCAGGCCAATGATGCTGAGCGCGCCGATCAGGAACGCGCCGAAGGTGAACGGCATTGCCCGGCCCAGCCCGTCCAGTTGGCTGACCTCGGTCTTGTGGGTCGCGGTGTAAATCGCGCCAGCGCAGAAGAACAGAGTGATCTTGCCCATGGCGTGCATCACGATCTGCATGGAGCCGCCGATCACGCCCATCGAGGTCGCCAGCGCCGCGCCCAGCACCACATAGCCCAACTGGCTGACCGTGGAATACGCCAGCCGGGCCTTGAGGTTGTCCTGGGTCAACGCTACGAAGGACGCGAGCAAAACAGTCAGCGCCGCCATCCACAGCAGCCATTGCGACGAACCGGTGGCGCTTAGGAAATCGATGCCGAAAACGTAAACGGTTACCTTCATCACTGCGAACACGCCGGCCTTGACCACAGCCACGGCATGGAGCAGCGCGCTGACCGGGGTCGGCGCTACCATCGCCGCCGGCAGCCAGCGATGGAACGGCATCAGTGCCGCCTTACCGATACCGAACATGTACAGCGCCAGTAGGACGGCCACGGCCGGACCTTCCACCTTGCCCGCCAAAATGCCGCCAGGCGTGAAATCCAAGGTTCCGGCAATCGACCAGGTCCAGATGATGGCCAACAGCAGAAAGCCGATCGAGGTGCCGAGCAGGATGCCGAGATACAGTCGCCCCGCCCGCATGGCTTCCGGCGTACCTTTGTGGGCGACCAATGGGTAGGTCGAGAGGGTCAGCGCTTCATAGAAAACGAACAGGGTCAGCAAATTACCTGCGAAGGCGATGCCGATGGTGCTGGCGATGGCGATGGCGAAGCAGATATAGAACCGGGTCTGGTGCTGTTCCCCATTGCCACGCATGTAGCCGATGGAATAAAGCGAATTCAGCGGCCATAGCAGCGCCGCCACGCAGGCGAAGGTCATGCCCAGCGGTTCGACGCTCAGCCGCAGTGGCAAACCCGGGGCGAACTCGAACAAGTTCACCGTCGGCCGTGCGCCGACCAGCACCGCCGGCAGCAGGGACATCACGACGCCGAGCAACAGCACCGACGCCAGCAGGGTCACGCCCTCGCGCCAGTCGGGACGTTCGTCGTTGGCGGCGATGAAGAACGCGCTCAGCAGCGGGATGAACAGCGCCAAAACCAGGGTGGCTTCGGAACTCATGGTCCCCCCCCCCCCAGCAGCATCTCCGCCGCCCGCCGGGCTACCCCCGCGTTCAGCGAAGTATCCAGCCCGAAGTAGAGATTGGCCAGCGCCAGCGTCCAGGTTGGAATCAGCAGCGCCAGCGGCGCCTCGCGCACCACCTGCCCTTCCGGTGCCGGCTTGAAATACGCCACCTCGACCACCCGCCAGATGTAGATCACCGCCAACAGCGAGGTGATCAGCACCAGCATCGCCACCGGCCACCAGCCTTTTTCCAGCGCGCCCACGATCAGGTACCACTTGCCGACGAACCCGGCCGTCAGCGGCACCCCGATCAGGCTCAGACCGCCGATCACGAAGGCACCCATGGTCCAGGGCATCGCCCGGCCCACACCGGCCATGCGCTCCAGCCTGGCGGCACCGACCCGGAAGGACACGCAACCGAGCGCCATGAACAGCGCGCCTTTCATCAGGGCGTGGTTGAACAGGTGGCTGATGCTGGCGGTCAGGCCGGTTACCGATACCAGGCTGATACCCAAAATCATGTAGCCGATCTGGGCGACGCTGGAATAGGCCAGCATCCGCTTGACGTTGGTCTGGAAAATCGCCACCACGGAGGCGCTGAAAATTCCCACCAGGGCCAGCGGCAGCAGGACAAAATCCAACCGCATGGTTTCAAATGAGAATTCGGCCCCAAAAACGGTGAAGAAAAACCGCAGCAGCACGTAGATCGCCACTTTGGTCGCCGTGGCCGCCAGGAAGGCCGTGACCGCCGAGGGCGCGTAGGCGTAGGCGTTGGGCAGCCACAGGTGGAGCGGAAACAGCGCCAGTTTGAGGCTGACGCCCACGGTCAGAAATGCGAAGGCGGCATGGACGGTGCGAGTGTCGGCTACTGCCGGGATGCGCGAGGCCAAATCACCCATGTTCAAGGTGCCGGTCAGTACGTACAGCAGGCCGATGCCGATCAGGATGAACGTGGCACCGATAGTGCCCATGATCAGGTATTGGTAGGCAGCCGTCAGGGCGCGACGGTCGCGGCCGATGCCGATCAGCACGTAGCTCGACAGCGACGAGATTTCCAGAAACACGAACAGGTTGAAGGCATCGCCGGTGATCGTGATGCCCAGCAGGCCGGTCAGACACAGCAGAT
>JAVMKL010000233.1:0-3117 GCA_031732875.1 Candidatus Competibacter sp.
CTGCCGTCGGGAATTTCCGGCAGTTTTTGGGAAACGGCGGCCAGCGAGGCGCCAGAAGAAATACCGATGAAGATGCCTTCTTCCTTGACGCAGCGCACCGCAAACTTGAAGGCGTCCTCATTGGCGACCTGGATAATGTCGTCCAGAATCCCCATGTTCAGTACCCTCGGCACGAAGCCGGCGCCGATACCCTGAATCGGGTGGGGGCCGCGCTGGCCGCCGCTCAGCACCGGTGAGGCGGCGGGTTCGACCGCGAACACCTTGAGATTCGGGAATTTCTCCTTCAATACCTCGGCACAGCCGGTGATATGGCCACCGGTACCCACGCCGGTGATCAGATAGTCCAGCCCATCGGGGAAATCGTTGAGAATTTCCTGCGCCGTGGTGCGGCGGTGAATCTCCACGTTGGCGGGATTTTCGAACTGCTGTGGCATCCAGGTGTTCGGCATGTTCCGCACCAGTTCCTGCGCTTTCTCGATCGCGCCCGGCATGCCCTTTTCCTTGGGGGTCAGCACCAGCTCGGCGCCCAGCGCCGCCAGATAGCGCCGCCGCTCCAGCGACATCGATTCGGGCATGGTCAGAATCAGGCGGTAGCCCTTAGCCGCGGCCACCATCGCCAACCCGATGCCGGTGTTGCCGGAGGTCGGTTCGACGATAATAGTGTCCGACTTGAGGATGCCGCGCCGCTCGGCGTCCTCGATCATCGCCAGCCCGATGCGGTCCTTGATGCTGCCGCCGGGATTGGCCCGTTCCAGCTTCATCCAGACTTCGACCTGGCGGTCGGGGAACAGCCGGTTGATGCGAACGTGGGGCGTGTTGCCGATCGTTTCCAGAATGCTGTGCGCTTTCATCGGTGACGTTCTCCCGTCAATGTTGCTGTAATTGCCGCACTCCTTCGAGTTGCGGCTGTCACTATTCGCTATGATGGACACCGCGTCGCAAGAATCGTGACTCCGGTCTCGCGGAACGTAGCGGTGAGATATGGCTTGTCAAGCTTGCCCGTAACAGACCGTTTCCATGTAAAAATAGCAGGCTTGGCAAATAAGTAAAAGAATAATAAAGAATTTTTTTATAATCTCAGAGAATATCGATCCCTATCGCCGGTTGTCCGGAAGGAGATTGTGAATGACCGAATCACGTTTTCGCGGGACTGATCGTTATGTTGTCACCGATGATCTGATGATGGCGGTGAACGCCGCCGTCACTTTGGGTCGGCCGCTGCTGGTGAAGGGCGAGCCGGGCACCGGCAAGACCCAACTGGCCGAAGAGGTCGCCCTCGCCCTTGATCGCCCGTTCATCCAGTGGCATATCAAGTCCACCACCAAGGCACAGCAGGGCTTATACGAATACGATGCCGTGTCGCGGCTGCGCGATTCGCAACTGGGCGACGCGCGGGTGCACGAGATCGGCAACTACATCGTCAAGGGGAAGCTGTGGGAGGCGTTTACCACCGATGTCCAGCCGGTGTTGCTGATCGACGAAATCGACAAGGCCGACATCGAGTTTCCCAACGACCTGTTGCACGAACTCGACCGCATGGAGTTCTTCGTCTACGAAACCCGGCAGGTGGTCAGGGCCCGGCACCGGCCGATCATCATCATTACCAGCAACAACGAGAAGGAACTGCCGGATGCGTTTCTGCGCCGCTGCTTCTTCCACTACATCCGTTTCCCCGACAAGGAGACCATGGAGCGGATCGTTCACGTGCACTATCCGAATCTGAAGAAGCGGCTGTTGAGCGAGGCGATGGAGGCGTTCTTCGAGATCCGCGAGGTGCCGGGATTGAAGAAGCGACCGTCCACCTCGGAACTGCTGGACTGGATCAAGCTTCTGGTGGCCGAGGACATCCCGCCCGAGGCGCTGCGCGGCGACCAGCGCAAGCTGATTCCGCCTCTGTACGGCGCGTTGCTGAAGAACGAGCAGGACGTGCATCTGTTCGAACGGCTGCTGTTCATGAATCGGCGCAAGAAGGATTGAGGACTTGCCGGCTCCCCTCTCCCGCGTGGGCGAGGGACCGAGGGTGAGGGCTTCTCGATGATGACCGACTTCTTTCTCAAGCTGCGTCAGGCCGGCATTCCGGTCACGCTGACCGAGTTTCTGATCCTGCTGGAGGCGCTGAGCCAACGGGTCACCGCCCACGGCATCGAGGAATTCTACTATCTGGCGCGGGCGACACTGGTGAAGGACGAACGCCATTACGACCGCTTCGATCAGGTGTTCGGCAGCCACTTCAAGGGGTTGGAAACGCTGTTCGACGAGATGATCGGCGCCAAGGTGCCGTTGGAATGGCTGCGCAAGCTGGCGGAACTGACCCTGAGCGATGAAGACAAGCAACTCATCGAATCGATGGGTGGCTGGGAAAAGCTGATGGAAACCTTCGCCCAGCGCATGGCCGAGCAGGAGGGCCGCCATCAGGGCGGCAACAAGTGGATCGGCACCGCCGGCACCTCACCGTATGGGGCGTATGGCTACAACCCGGAAGGCATCCGCATCGGCCAGGATACTTCCCGCCACCGTCGGGCGGTGAAGGTCTGGGACCGCCGCGAGTTTCGCAACCTGGACGACACCATCGAACTCGGCACCCGCAACATCAAGATGGCGCTGCGCCGCCTGCGCCGCTTCGCCCGCGAGGGCGCGGCGCGGGAACTGGACCTCGACGACACCATCCGGTCGACGGCCCGGAATGCCGGCTATCTGGAATTGAAGATGGTGCCGGAGCGGCACAACGCGGTGAAGGTGCTGCTGTTTCTGGATGCGGGCGGTTCGATGGACGACCACATCCGAGCCTGCGAGGAACTGTTCTCGGCGGCACGCGGCGAGTTCAAGCACCTGGAGTACTTTTATTTTCACAACATGGTCTACGAGGGGCTGTGGAAGGACAACCGCCGCCGCTATACCGAGAAGACCGAGACGACGACGGTGCTGCGCACCTTTGGCCCGGATTACAAGCTGATCCTGGTCGGCGACGCTACCATGAGTCCGTATGAAATCACCTATCCGGGCGGCAGCGTCGAGCATTTCAATCCCGAGGCCGGGGATGTGTGGATGAGCCGGTTGCTGGCCGCCTGGCCGCACGCGGTCTGGCTCAACCCGCAGCCGCGGAACCGCTGGAGCTAC
>JAVMKL010000234.1:0-18359 GCA_031732875.1 Candidatus Competibacter sp.
CGGTGATCGCGGATCAGCCGGATGGTGGCGGCGCGGATGCCCTTGATCTCGGGATGCTGTTGCAGGATCAGGAAGATTTCCAGCAGGGCGAAGGGATAGCGCAGGAATACGTTGGGCCGGGTCACTTCCAGATAGCCGCGGCGCGTCTGGAAACGGCGGTTGATCGGCTGTGACTCGTCCGGGTCGTCGACCAGCAGGATCGCCTCCTCGAACAGTTGCAGCAGCATCTCGTTGAGCCGACTCAGCGCGTTGACCATGCGGTAATAGCGCTGCATGAACTGCTCGACTCCCAGGTTGTGGTCTTGGTCCTGATAGCCGAACTGGTGGGCGATCCGTCGCTGGTGCTCGAACAGCAGCACGTCCTCGCGCCGACCGGTCAACGCGTGCAGGGCGAACCGCACCTGCCAGAGAAAGTTGCGGCATTCGATCAGTTCGTCGTATTCGCGCGGGCTGAGGAAGCCGTGACTGACCAGCTCCTGCAGGGTGCTGGCGCCGAAATGCCGCTTGGCCACCCAGCCGATCATCTGCAGATCGCGCAAGCCGCCGGGACCGTCCTTGATGTTGGGTTCCAGGTTGAAGGCGGTTTCGTTGTACTTGCGGCAACGCTGCTGGCGTTCCTGTTGCTTGAATTCGAAGAAGGCCGCATCCGGCCAAATCCGGTCGGGACCGGTGACGGCGCGCATCCGTGCGCACAACCGCGACGAACCGAGCAGCCGCCGGGCTTCCATCAGGCTGGTGGCGACCGTGATGTCGGCGGCGCCCTCGCGGGCGCAATCCTCGACCGTGCGCACGCTGTGGCCGACTTCGAGGCCGATGTCCCAGAGGAAGGTCAGAAAATCCTCCAGCCCGGAACGGTGGGTCGCCAGGGCCCGGTCGCTCAGCAGGATCATGATATCGACGTCCGAGGCCGGATGCAGTTCGCCGCGGCCGTAACCGCCCACCGCTACCAGCGCCAGATCCGGCGCGTCCGGCTCGAAAAACCGCAGCCAGGCATGTCGCAGCAGTTCGTCCATCAGCCGGGCGCGGGCCGGCACCAGTTCGTAGGCGGGGATACCCTGCTGGAATAGTTCCTTGAGGCGGGCGTCGCTCTGTTTGAGGATGGCGCGGAACGGCAGGAGCGGGTTCGGAGCGCCGGCCAGTTCGCATGCGAGCGCGGGGGCGTCAAACAGGATCGGTTCGTTCCACGGCGGGCCATGTCGCGGCAGGCCGAGCGGAAAGGCGGGCGGCACGGGCGAGGGAGCGGGCGTCTGGGCGGCAATATCGAGAGTGACCATGCGGTCCTCCAGGTGAGGCGATGAGCTAGAGCGTTTCGCCGGGGCGGAGCGTGAGGATTTCATGGCCGGTTTTGGTGACCAGCACGGTGTGCTCCCACTGGGCGGAGATGCTGTGATCCTTGGTGACCACCGTCCAGCCGTCGGGCAGCAATTTGACATGCCGCTTGCCGGCATTGATCATCGGTTCGATGGTGAAGGTCATGCCCGGCACCAGTTCGATACCGGTGCCGGGGTCGCCGTAGTGCAGGACCTGCGGTTCCTCGTGGAATTCCCGGCCGATACCGTGACCGCAGTATTCGCGCACCACCGAGCAGTGGTGGGACTCGGCGTGCTTCTGGATGGCGTGGCCGACGTCGCCGAGGCGGATGCCGGGTCGCACCATGCGGATGCCGATGCACAGGCATTCATAGGCCACCCGGCTGACGCGTTGGGCGGCGATCGGGGGTATGCCGACGTGGAACATCCGGCTGGTATCGCCGTGGTAGCCGTCCTTGATGACCGTGATGTCGATGTTGAGCACGTCGCCCTTCCGCAGCTTTTTCGGGCCGGGGATGCCGTGGCAGACGACATGATTGACCGAGGTGCAGATGGATTTTGGGAACCCGCGATAATGGAGCGGCGCGGGGATTACCCGCTGCACGTCGACCATGTAGTCGTGGCAAATCCGATCCAGTTCCTCGGTGGTGACGCCTTCCCGCACGTGGGGACCGATCATGTCCAGCACATCGGTCGCCATCTGGCCCGCCACCCGCATCTTTTCGATCTCTTCCGGCGTTTTCAGCGTGATGCTCGTCGATTTTCTGGGGTGTTTTTGAAACATGTTCGATCCACGGAAACAGGGATGCACGATGGGGGCGGCGGTCGATACGGTCGCCAAACGCTGGGACAGCGCCCCGCGAGCGGGGGTTCATTTGGTTTTCCCGAACGATCCATGTTATAAAGCGCGCGCCCATAAGGCAAACCATCCGAAGCATTTAATTCGCACATCCGCCGGCACGCGTGGCTGGGTGCCCCATCCGAGGGGTCGCCGCTCGGGGCGGGTGGAGGCTTAACCCCCCATTCAGGAGAAAACTCGGCAATGGCGACTGTTTCCATGCGCCAGATGCTGGAGGCCGGCGTGCATTTCGGCCACCAGACCCGCTACTGGAATCCCAAGATGGCTCCGTATATTTTCGGGGCCCGCAGCAAGATCCACATCATCAACCTCGAGAAAACCCTGCCGCTGTACCTCGACTCGCTGAATTTCGTCGGGCGGCTGGCATCGAAGGGCGGCAAGGTGCTGCTCGTGGGCACCAAGCGCTCGGCCCGCGAGGCGACCGCCGAGGCGGCGATCCGTTGCGGCATGCCCTTCGTCAACCACCGCTGGCTGGGCGGCATGCTGACCAACTTCAAAACCGTCCGCCAGTCGATCAAGCGACTCAAGGATCTGGAGTTGATGGCCCAGGACGGTACCTTCGACCGCCTGGCCAAGAAGGAGGTCATCGGCCTGCGGCGGGAGATGGACAAGCTGGAACGCAGCCTGGGCGGCATCAAGGACATGGCCAGCCTGCCGGACGCGCTGTTCGTGATCGACGTCGGCCACGAGCGCATCGCGGTGCAGGAGGCGAACAAGCTGGGGATTCCGGTGCTCGGCGTGGTGGACACCAACAACTCGCCGGACGGGGTGAACTACGTCATTCCGGGCAACGACGATGCCATCCGCGCCATCCAGCTCTATGTCGGCGGGCTGGCCGATGCGGTGCGGGAAGGCCGCGCCCTGTTGGCCTCGGGTCGCGATGCCCGGGAGGAGTTCGTCGAAATTCCGGAGGAGGCGCCGCCGGCGGAAGGCACCGCCTGAAATCCCGTATTCGGGGTTCGACCCGAAAGGCTCGCGCGCCTAGGCGCGCGAGCCTTTTTGATGGGCCCGGCGTTCGGCCGGGTTTCGGCAATCGAGTTTGATTTTAATGTTGTCCCGTTTTTCATGAGGAAGGCAAGCATGGCGGAAATTACGGCGGCACTCGTCAAGGAACTGCGCGAGCGCACGGGTTCGGGGATGATGGAGTGCAAGAGAGCCCTGCAGGAAACCGGCGGCGATATCGAGACGGCGGTCGAACTGATGCGCAAGGCCGGCCAGGCCAAGGCCGACAAGAAGGCCAGCCGCGTCGCGGCCGAGGGACTGATCGTCATCAGGCAAGCGGCCGGTGCGGCGGCGATGGTCGAGGTCAATTGCGAGACCGATTTCGTCACCAAGAACGACGATTTCCGGGCGTTCGCCGATGCCGTGGCCGAGGCGGCGCTGAACGGCGCACCGGTCGACCTGGATGCGCTGCTGGCGCTGGGCATGGCCGACGGCCAGAGCCTCGAGCAGAACCGGCGCGATTGCATCGCCAAGATCGGCGAAAACATCAACGTCCGCCGCTTCGCCCGGTTGGCGAGCGCCAAGGGTGTGTTGGGCTGTTACCTGCACGGGACTCGCATCGGCGTATTGGTGGAACTGGAAGGCGGCGATGTCGAACTGGCCAGGGATATCGCCATGCACGTGGCGGCCAGCCGGCCGCTGTGCGTCAGCGCCGACCAGGTGCCGGCCGATCTGATCGCCAAGGAGAAGGAGATTTACGCGGCGCGGGCGGTGGCCGAAGGCAAGCCAGCCAACATGATCGATAAAATCGCGGAGGGACGGCTGCGCAAGTATTTCGAGGAGGTGACCCTGCTGGGCCAGGCGTTCGTCAAGGACCCTGATCGGAGCGTGGACGAACTGCTGAAATCCCGCAAGGCTCGAGTGGTTCGCTTCGACCGCTTCGAACTGGGCGAGGGGATCGAGAAGAAAGCCGACAACTTCGCCGCCGAGGTGATGGCGCAGGTGCGCGGCGACTAGGTCGCCTCCGTGCCCGCCTGGCCATGGCGGTTGCCGAATGACGCCATGGTCGCGGTTAAAGTACAATTCGACCATTTAGGTAAAGAAAACGCGGGTTGCGCGATCCTCATGCGGAATTCCATGCCGGTGTTCAAGCGGATTCTCCTCAAGCTCAGTGGCGAGGCCCTGATGGGCGGCGGCGAGTACGGTATCGATACCGACGTGATCGCCCGCATCGCTGGCGAAGTGCGGAAACTGCGCCAGCTCGGCGTGGAAGTAGGCATGGTGATCGGCGGCGGCAACCTGTTTCGGGGCGCCGGCCTGGCCAAGGCCGGGATGGACCGGGTCACCGCCGATCACATGGGCATGCTGGCCACGGTCATGAATTCGCTGGCGATGCAGGATACCCTGGAGCGGCTGAACGTGTTCACCCGGGTGATGTCGGCCGTCCGCATCAACCAGGTCTGCGAGGACTACATCCGCCGCCGGGCCATCCGCCATCTGGAAAAGGGCCGGGTGGTGATTTTCGCCGCCGGCACCGGCAATCCGTTTTTCACCACCGATTCCGCCGCCAGCCTGCGGGCCATCGAGATCAACGCCGACGTGATGCTCAAGGCCACCAAAGTGGACGGCATCTATTCGGCCGATCCGTTCAAGGACCCGGAGGCGGTGCGCTACGACCGGCTTACCTACGACGAAGCCTTGGCGCGCAAGCTGCAAATCATGGATGCCACGGCCATCGTCATGTGCCGCGAGCACGACATGCCGCTGATGGTTTTCAACATCAACCGCCACGATGACCTGGTGCGGCTCGTGTGCGGCGAAAAAGTGGGCACCACCGTGGTGCGGGAATGACGACCATGATCGACGACATTAAGAAAGAAGCTGTCGCCCGGATGGCGAAGAGCGTGGACAACCTCAAACAGGAATTGATCAAATTGCGCACCGGCCGCGCCAATGCCAGTCTGCTGGATCACGTCGCGGTCGGCTATTACGGCAGCGAGATGCCGCTCAATCAGGTGGCCTCGGTCGGCGTGGCCGATGCCCGGACGCTGCTGGTGACCCCGTGGGAAAGAAACATGATCGGACCGATCGAGAAGGCGATTCGGGCCTCCGACCTGGGACTTAACCCGGTTTCCGCCGGCACGACGATTCGGGTGCCGCTGCCCCCGCTGACCGAGGAACGACGCCGCGATCTGGTCAAGGTCGTCCGGAACGAAGGCGAGGGCGCGAAGGTGGCGATCCGCAACATCCGCCGCGACGCCAACAACCAGCTCAAGTCCCGGCTCAAGGAAAAGAAGATCACCGAGGACGCCGAACGGCAGGCCCAGGACGACATTCAGAAACTCACCGACCGGCACATCCAGGACGTGGACAAGGTACTCGCGGCCAAGGAAGCCGAACTGATGGAAATTTGAAAAATTGCCCGGGTTTTCCGTGGCGATCCCGAACCGGACGAGGAACTTTCTGAATGTCGGACGATGCCCAGGGTCCCCGGGCGCCATGCGACCCCTTACCGCGTCACGTGGCCATCGTCATGGACGGCAATGGCCGCTGGGCGCAGCAGCGATCCTTGCCGCGCACGGCGGGTCATCGAGAGGGGGCCAAGGCGGTGCGCCGGGTGGTGCAGGCCTGTAGCGAACGGGGCATTGAGGTGCTGACGCTGTTTGCCTTCAGCAGCGAAAACTGGCGCCGGCCGCGGCGGGAAGTCGAGATTCTGATGAATCTGTTTCTGACCACCCTGCGCGGCGAGGTTCGCCGCCTGAACGCCGCCAACGTTCGCCTGCGCTTTATCGGCGACCGCGGCGCTTTTTCGGGCACTCTGCAGGACTACATGGTCAAGGCCCAGCGGGAGACCGCGGCGAACACCGGCCTGGATCTGGTGATCGCCGCCAACTACGGCGGTCGCTGGGACATAAGCCAGGCGGCCCGGCGGATCGCCGAGCGGGTCGCGGCGGGCCAGTTGCGGCCGGACGACGTGACCCCCGCCGTTTTCCATCGCGAGACCTGCCTGTCCGATTTGCCGGAGCCGGATCTGTTCATCCGCACCGGCGGCGAACAGCGCATCAGCAATTTCCTGCTGTGGCAGATGGCCTACACCGAACTGTTCTTTACCGACCGATTGTGGCCCGATTACGGTTCCGCCGATCTGGAGGTCGCCTGTACCGCGTTCGCCAGCCGGCAGCGGCGATTCGGCCAGACCGGCGAGCAAGTCTCGAACGGCGACCATGCTTAGGCAACGCGTGATCACCGCGGCGGTTCTGGCCGTACTGGTCGTCTGGGCGGTGTTGAAGCTGCCGGTCGCCGGTTTCGGCGCGATGCTCCTGGCCGTGATTCTGTTGGGCGCCTGGGAGTGGGCCGGGCTGGCGGGACTGAATGAAACTCGGGGCCGGCTGCGCTATGGCGGGGTGGTTCTGGCTCTGATCCTGGCGTTCTGGCCGTTGCTGGATAGCCCGGCCTTCATCGGCGGTCTGCTGGTTGCCGTCTGCGCTGGCTGGTGCTGCGCCCTGTTCTGGATGCGGCGTTACACCGCGCGGCGGGACTGCCCTGATTCGCCCCTGGCGGTCGGCGCGGCGGGACTGGTCGTGCTGGTGGCATCCTGGGTGGCGCTGATGGGGCTGCGGGATGAATTCGGACCGGGGTACGTGCTGTTTCTGTTCCTGCTGATCTGGGTCGCCGACATCGGCGCCTATTTCGCCGGCCGCCGTTGGGGGCGACGCAAGCTGGTGCTGGCCATCAGTCCGGGCAAGACCTGGGAAGGGGCGGTGGGCGCTGGCGCGGCGGCGCTGGCGTTCGCGCTGGCCGGCGCGGCGGCGCTGGGTCTGGGGTCGCGCTGGCCAGGATTCGTGGCGATCTGCATGGTGACGGTCGGCTTTTCCATTGCCGGGGATCTGTTCGAAAGCATGATGAAACGCCAGCGCGGCTTGAAGGACAGCGGTTCGCTGCTGCCGGGCCACGGTGGCGTGCTCGACCGGGTGGACAGCCTGACCGCCGCCGCGCCGGTCTTCCTTTTGGGCCTGCACGGGATCCGGGGATGAACGAGCGGACCTGCGTCGCGATCTTCGGGCGGGGGAAAAACGCGGACTTGCCCCTGTGGTCGTCGCTGTGATGAACGAACGCATCGGTGTCGCCATTCTGGGGTCGACCGGCTCGATCGGAGCCAGCACGCTCGACGTGCTGCGGCGCCATGCCGACCGTTTCCGGGTAGTGGCCCTGACGGCCAATCGCGATGTCGGGACGCTGTTCGAACAGTGCCTGACTTTCGAGCCCGATTTCGCCGTGATGGCCGATGAGGATGCGGCCGAGCGGTTGCGGGGCCGGCTGGGGGCGGCGGGCCGCCCGGTCGAGGTGCTGGCCGGGGTGGCGGGGCTGGAGCGGGTCGCGGCCCTGCCCGAGGCCGGCTACGTCATGGCGGCGATCGTCGGCGCGGCGGGCCTGCTGCCTGCGCTGGCGGCGGCCCGGGCGGGCAAGCGGGTGCTGCTGGCCAACAAGGAAGCGCTGGTGATGGCCGGGCCGTTGTTCGTGGCGGCGGTGCGCCGGCACGGCGCCGAACTGTTGCCGATCGACAGCGAGCACAACGCCGTCTTTCAATGTCTGCCGCCACGATTCGCGGCCGAAGGCCTCGATTCGGTCGGGGTTCGGCGCATCCTGCTGACCGGATCCGGCGGACCGTTCCGCGTCACCCCGTTGGAGCGATTGCCGGACATGACCCCGGAACAGGCCTGCGCTCACCCCAACTGGAACATGGGCCGGAAGATCTCGGTGGATTCCGCCACCATGATGAACAAGGGGCTGGAGGTCATCGAGGCTCACTGGCTGTTCGCCGCGCCGCCGGAACGAATCGAGGTGGTGGTGCATCCGCAGAGCGTGATCCATTCGATGGTGGAATACCTGGACGGTTCGGTACTGGCGCAGTTGGGCAACCCCGACATGCGCACGCCGATCGCCCACGCGCTGGCCTGGCCGCGGCGGCTGGCGTCCGGCGTGGCGTTCCTGGATTTCCCCCGGCTGGCGAAGCTGGAATTTCAGGCCCCGGATTTCGCTCGCTTCCCCTGCTTGCGGCTGGCGTTTGCCGCGCTGGCCGCGGGCGGGACCGCGCCGGCGATCCTGAATGCGGCTAACGAGGTGGCCGTGCAGTCCTTCCTCGACCGGCGGATTCGTTACACCGACATTGCCGCCGTGGTCGAACGCGCCCTGGAACGGATATCCTCGCATGGGGTCGATACGCTGGCGACGATTCTCGCCGACGATGCCCGGGCTCGAACCGCGGCCGGCGAGTGGATCGCGGCGCGAGAGTCGGAGGTGTGAGGTGAGCAATTCGCTGATTTCGTTACTGGCCTTGATCGTCACGCTGGGGGTGCTGATCACGGTCCACGAGTTCGGTCATTTTTGGGTGGCGCGCCGGCTGGGGGTGAAGGTCCTGCGGTTTTCCGTCGGCTTCGGCCGGCCGCTCTGGCTGCGGCGGGGTCGGGATGGCGTGGAGTACGTCGTCGCCGCGCTGCCTCTGGGCGGGTACGTAAAGATGCTGGACGAGCGGGAGGGCGAGGTGCCCCCGACCGAACTGGCGCTGGCCTTCAACCGCCAGCCGGTGCGTTCCCGGATCGCCATCGTGCTGGCCGGCCCCCTGTTCAACTTTTTGTTCGCCATTCTCGCCTACAGTCTCATGTTCGTGGTCGGCGTGCCGGGGACCAAACCCCTGCTGGACGATCCCGTGCCCCGATCGCTGGCCGAGGCGGCCGGTTTTCGCAAGGGCGATCTCATCCTCGCGGTCGACGGCAAGCCTACCCCAACCCTGAGCACGGTCATGCTGGCCCTGGTCGACCGTGCCATGACTGGGGAAACCATCGCGATCCAGGTTCGAGATACCGATGACCGGACCCGGATTCGGCTGCTGGACGCGAGCGGCACCCAGGATTTCAGCGGTGAGGCGATGGTGTTCGACCGGGTGGGGCTGGTCCCGTGGCGGCCGGTATTGCCGGCGGTGGTGGGCCAAGTCGTATCCGGCGGCGCGGCGGAGCGGGCCGGCTTGCGGCCGGGCGATCGCATCGTGCTGGCCGGGGAGGAACCGATCGTGGACTGGCAGCAATGGCGGAACGTCATCGAACGCCATCCGGGCACTCCCTTCAACGTGCGGATCGAGCGCGACGGCGCCGAGCGGACGCTGGAACTCATTCCTGACAGCCGGGAAACCGGTCAGGGCAAACGGGTCGGCTTCGTCGGGGCCGTCGCCGAAGTGCCCGAGGACCTCGCCCAACAGTTGCGGGTCGTGGTACGTTATGGACCCTTGGAGGCCGTGGCCGAGGGGATCGGCAAAACCTGGGACATGTCGCTGCTGACCCTGCGCATGCTGGGTCGGATGCTGGTCGGTAAGGCGTCCCTGGAAAATCTCAGCGGGCCGTTGACCATCGCCCAGTTCGCCGGTCAGGCGGCGAGCGCCGGCTTGCTGGCGTTCCTGTCCCTGCTGGCGCTGGTGAGCGTCAGTCTGGGCGTTTTAAACCTGTTGCCGGTGCCGGTGCTGGACGGCGGCCACCTGCTGTACTACCTGATCGAACTGATCAAGGGCAGCCCGTTGTCGGAAACGCTGCAGAGCCTGGGACAGCGGGTTGGAATCGTCGTATTGCTGTTGTTGATGGGATTGGCCCTGTTCAATGATTTCAATCGTCTCCTGGGGTAAGAGCCACCGCCCCTGGCCTGGGGTAACCACGTACCTATGAAATTGCATCGCTGTCTGATCTTCTCTCTTGGCCTGCTGGTCGCGGTAGCCGGGGCGCGCGCCGCCGAGTTCGTCGTGCGGGATATTCAGGTCGAAGGCCTGCAACGCATTTCCGCCGGTACCGTGTTCAACTACCTGCCGGTGCAAGTGGGCTCGTCCATTTCGGAGAAGGACTATCCGGAGATCATCCGCGCGTTGTTCAAGACCGGTTTCTTCACCGACGTCAGTCTGGAGCGCAAGGGCAACGTCCTGGTCGTGACCGTCACCGAACGGCCGGCCATCGCCGAGGTGCGGATCACCGGCAACAAGGACATCAGCACCGAGGATCTCCAGAAATCGCTGAAGGAAGTGGGGCTGGCGGAAGGACGGGTGTTCGACCGCTCGCTGCTCGACAAGGTGGAGCAGGAACTGTTGCGGCAATACTACAGTCGCGGTCGGTACGCCGCGCAGGTCAAGAGCCAAGTGCAGCCCCTGGAGCGGAATCGAGTCGCCATCACCCTCGATATCTCGGAAGGCGCGGTGGCGAGCATCGCCCAGATCAACATCGTCGGCAACAAGGCCTTTACCGAGAAGGAACTGCAAGGCCTGCTGCAATCGTCCACGCCGGGCTGGTTTTCCTTTTTCACCAAGGACGATCAGTATTCCAAGCAGAAGCTGGCGGCGGACATCGAGACCTTGCGTTCCTTCTATCTAGACCGAGGCTATCTCAAGTTTAACGTCGATTCCACCCAGGTCTCGATCACGCCGGACAAGGAGGATGTCTACATCACCATCAACGTGACCGAGGGCGAGCCCTACACCATCCAGGACGTGCGGCTGGCCGGAGATTTCGGCGTCGTCCAGGAGCAGGAACTGCGGCAGCTGATCACTCTCGAACCAGGCCAGACCTTCTCGCGCGCCAGGATCGCCGAGATCACCAAGAAGATCGGCGAGCGCTTGGGAGAAGAGGGCTACGCCTTCGCCAACATCAACACCGTGCCCCAGGTGGACGACGAAAACCACAAGGTAGGCCTGACCTTCATGATCGATCCCGGCAAGCGGGTTTACGTGCGACGCGTCAATTTCCAGGGTAACACCAAGACCCAGGACGAAGTGCTGCGCCGGGAGATGCGGCAATCGGAAGGATCGTGGTTCTCGACCAAGGATCTCAACCGTTCCAAGACGCGCCTGCAACGCCTGGATTATCTGGAAAGCGTCAACGTCGAAACGCCGGCCGTGCCCGGCGCCAGCGATCAGGTGGACGTCAACTACACCATCGTCGAACGGCCGTCGGGCAGCCTCATGTTCGGCATCGGCTACGGCCAGGAATCGGGCCTGTTGCTGAATGCCAGCGTGACCCAGAACAATTTCCTCGGCACGGGCAACCAACTGGCCCTGGTGCTGAACAACAGCGACGCCGGCCAGAACTACAGCTTCACCTTCAACAATCCCTATTACACCCTGGATGGCGTGAGCCTTGGGTTCAGGGCCTTTTACCAGAATATCGATACCGCCGAACTCAACACGGCCAACTATATTCGGAACGCCGCCGGTGCCCAAGTCCTTTTCGGATTCCCGCTGAACGAGTTCGACACGCTGCGGCTGAGTCCCGGATACCAGCATATCTGGATCGACACGACCAGCGGAACGCCGATCGAAATTTACGAATATCTCCGCGAGAACGGCGACACCTACGATCAGTTCACCCTGGACGCCAGTTGGGCGCGCGACAGCCGCGACCGGACCATTTTTCCGACCAGCGGCGGCTTGAACCAGGTCGTGGGACAACTCGCCCTTCCGGGGAGCACCGCGGAATTCTATAAATTGGGTGCGCGGAGCGTTTACTATCTCCCGCTGACCCGCTGGCTGACCTGGTCGATCGGCGGTGAAGTCGGTTATGGCGACGGTTACGGCAATTCCGACGGGCTGCCGTTTTTCGAAAACTATTACGCGGGGGGGCTGCGTTCGGTGCGGGGTTGGAAAGCGAATACCCTGGGTCCTCGCTACAGCAACGACGAACCCAGCGGCGGTGCGTTCAAGACCGTCGCCAGCACCCAAATGATCCTGCCCGTGCCGTTCCTGGAGAAATCCGAGAACGTGCGGGTGGCGGCCTTCTTCGATATCGGCAACGTATTCGCGACCCCGAGCGATTTCGATGCCAACGAGTTGCGCTATTCGGTCGGCTTGACGGGGTTGTGGATCTCGCCGCTCGGACCGATCGTGTTGAGCGTCGCCGCTCCGCTCAACGAACAATCCGGCGACGAGACGGAAATTTTCCAGTTTTCCTTTGGCGTGCCGCTCAATTGATGGATGCCGGACCCCGGGATGGGTATTTTGATCTCTTTGTGTTTGTTCGCAATTTTCTGCCTGTGGAGGTAATCGAGTGAAGCTCATGCATAAGCTGTTGATCGCGGCGGCCCTGGCGTTGCCCCTTTCTCTGGCGCAGGCGGCCGACGTGAAAATCGGCTACGTCAGCATCGCCAAGATCCTGAATAGCTCGCCGCAGGCCGAGGCGGCCAGCAAGCGGTTGGAGCAGGAATTCGCGCCGCGGAAGAAGGGCCTGGATGAGGCGCTGAAGTCGCTGCGCAAGCAGGAGGAGAAGCTGGCCAAGGATGGAGCGGTGATGAGCGACAGCCAGCGCCGCAATCTGGAAAACGACATCCGCAACCAGGCGCGGGAACTCAAGCGGACCAGCGACGAGTTCCGGGAAGACTTCAATCTGCGCCGCAACGAGGAACTGGGTAAATTCCAAAAGCAGGTGCTGGACGTGATCAACAACGTTGCCAAGGAGGAGGGCTTCGATCTGGTCATCAACGATCAGGCCACGTTGTATGCCAGCTCGCAGGTGGATGTCACCGACAAGGTTCTCAAGCGTCTGACAGCCGCCAAGTAAAGCCGACATGACCACGCTGGGTGAGATCGCCGCGGCAACCGGCGCCCGCCTGCAAGGGTGCGACGCCGCGACGGTCATCACCGGGGTGGCGCCCCTGAACAGCGCGGAACCCGAGCAACTCAGCTTTCTCACTCATTCCCGCTATCGCTCGTTTCTAACGGGCACGCGGGCGGCGGCCGTGATCGTTTCGCCCGGGGACGCCGCGGATTGCCCGGTGCCGGCCCTGGTCGCTCCCAATCCGCACGTCGCCTACGCGCGCGCCGCGGCGTTGTTCGAGCCGGCCGCCGAGCCGCGGTGGGGCATTCATCCCACGGCCTGGGTCAGTCCGCTGGCGAGCATAGCCGCCGATGCCTGGATCGGTCCCCATTGCACGGTGGAGGCGGGAGCGGTCATCGCGGCCGGCGTGATCGTGGGCCCCAACTGCGTGATCGGAGAACGGGCCGTGCTTGAAGCGGGAACCCGACTGGTGGCCCAGGTGACGATTTGCCACCGGGTCCGGCTGGGTTGCCGGGTGTTGGTGCATCCGGGGGCGGTGATCGGCAGCGACGGTTTCGGTCTGGCCCTCGACCGCGATGGCCGTTGGCTCAAGATCCCCCAACTCGGTGGCGTCCGCATCGGCGACGATGTCGAGATCGGCGCCAATACCACTATCGACCGCGGCGCCTTGGAAGATACCGTGATCGAGGAGGGGGTCAAGCTGGACAACCAGATTCAAGTGGCTCACAACGTCCGCATCGGAGCCCACAGTGCCTTGGCCGGCTGCGTCGGCATCGCCGGCAGCGCCCGGATCGGCCGCCATTGCATGCTGGGCGGCGGAGTCGGCATCGCCGGTCATCTGGATATCGCCGACCACGTGCAGATTACCGGCATGTCGCTGGTGACCAAGTCCATCACCGAGCCGGGCGTCTACTCCTCCGGGCTGGCGGTCGAGCCGAACCGGCTCTGGAATCGGATCAGTGCCCGCCTGCGCCGGCTGGACGAGGTGTTTCGGCGGCTGAGTGCCCTGGAAAGAAGAACCCACAATCGAGACGGCTCCATTTGAAGGGGACAAGGCTTTGGAATCGATGGAAATCAAGGAAATACTGGAATACCTGCCACATCGTTATCCGTTTCTGCTGATCGATCGCGTGCTGGCGATCGAGCCGGGACGATCGCTGGCCGGTCTCAAGAACGTCACTTTCAACGAACCCTTCTTTCTGGGGCATTTTCCGCAACGGCCGATCATGCCCGGCGTGCTGATCCTGGAGGCGCTGGCGCAGGCGACGGGAATCCTTGCGTTCAAGAGCGAAGGCGAGAAACCCGACCATCACTCCATGTACTACCTGGTGGGCGTCGATAACGCCCGGTTCAAGCGACCGGTCGAGCCGGGCGACCAGTTGATTCTGGAGGTTCGGCTGGACCGCATCAAGCGCGGGATCGGCAAGTTCGCGGGCGAAGCCAAGGTGGATGGTCAATTGGTGGCGACCGCCGATCTGATGTGCGCCAAACGGGACATCGACCTGTGATCGATCCGCGCGCCGTGGTGGACCCATCCGCCCGATTGGCCCCGGACGTGACCGTGGGGCCTTTCTCGATCATCGGCGCGGAAGTGGAGGTTGCGGCCGGCACCTGGATCGGCCCGCACGTGGTGATTCAGGGACCGACCCGGATCGGCCGCGACAACCGCATTTATCAATTCGTCTCGTTGGGCGAAATTCCACAGGACAAGAAGTACGGTGGCGAGCCGACCCGACTGGAGATCGGCGACCGCAACACCATCCGCGAGTTCGTGACCATCAACCGCGGCACGGTGCAGGACGCCGGACTGACCCGCCTGGGTCACGACAACTGGATCATGGCCTACGTTCACATCGCCCACGACTGCGTGGTCGGCGACCGAACCATCTTTGCCAACGGGGCGTCGCTGGCCGGGCACGTTCACGTCGAGGACGACGTGGTGCTGGGGGGGTTCGCCCTGGTTTATCAGTTCACTCGGCTGGGCGCGCACAGTTTTTGCGGCTTCGCCTGCGGAGTGCATCGAGACGTTCCACCGTATGTGACGGTCGCCGGCTACCGTGCCGAACCGTATGGAATCAACGCCGAGGGACTGCGCCGCCGGGGGTTTGCCGACGAGGAAATCCAGGCGATTCGCCGGGCCTACAAGGCAGTCTATCGCGCCAATCTGCGGCTGGAGGAAGCGGTCGCAAAGGTGCGGGACATGACCGCGGAATGGCCGCGCTTGCAAATCCTGGCTGATTTTCTGGCGGCGCCCTCGCGTAACGGCATCGTCCGCTAGGGTCCGCCGGTCATGCATATCGCCCTCGTCGCCGGCGAGTTGTCGGGCGATCTGTTGGGCGCCGGGCTCATCGCCGCGCTGAAGGAACTCTATCCGCGGGCCCGGTTCACCGGCATCGGCGGGCCTGGGATGATCGGGGAGGGACTGCGGACCCTGGCGCCGCTGGACCGGTTGGCGGTGATGGGGTTGGTGGAGGTATTGCGCCATCTGCCGGAGTTGTTCCGGATCCGACGCGAGCTTTGCCGGCGGTTGCTGGCCGATCCGCCGGCGGTGTTCG
This sequence comes from Candidatus Competibacter sp., assembly GCA_031732875.1. Lineage (GTDB taxonomy): Bacteria > Pseudomonadota > Gammaproteobacteria > Competibacterales > Competibacteraceae > JAVMKJ01. The sequence continues at coordinate 15,245 of JAVMKL010000234.1, forward strand.
TCGGCATCGACGCGCCCGATTTCAATTTGGGACTGGAGCGCCGGTTGCGCGCCGGCGGCATTCCCACCGTGCATTACGTCAGTCCTTCGGTCTGGGCGTGGCGGCCTTGGCGGATTCGCAAGATCGCCCGCGCCGTCGATTTGATGCTGACCCTGCTGCCGTTCGAGGCGGCGTTTTACCAGGACCACGGCGTGCCGGTGCGCTATGTCGGCCATCCGCTGGCCGATGCCATTCCCATGCGGGGTGATCGGGCGGCGGCCCGGCGGGCGCTGAATCTCATGTTACCGGCTGAGGCTCCGATGATCGCGCTGCTGCCCGGCAGCCGCGGGGGCGAGGTGGGCCGGCTGGGGCCGCTGTTCCTGGATACCGCCGTCTGGCTGCACGCGCGCCGCCCGGACTTGCGGTTCCTGATTCCGGCGGCGACGCCCGGGCTGCACGAGATGCTGGCGGCGCTGCGAGCCGAGCGGGCGCCGGCGCTGCCGGCGAGCCTGCTCCAGGGACGGTCGCGCGCGGTGCTGGCGGCGGCCGATGTGGCATTGCTGGCTTCGGGGACCGCGACGCTGGAGGCGATGCTGCTCAAGCGACCGATGGTGGTAGCGTACCGGGTGGCGCCCCTGACCGCCTGGATTGCCCGGCGGCTGGTGACCGTGGCGCATTTCGCCTTGCCCAACCTGCTGGCCGGGCGCGAACTGGTCCCCGAGTTTATTCAGGACGCGGCGACGGTCGAGAATCTGGGGCCGGCGGTGCTGCGCTGGCTGGACGATGCAACGGCCCGGGAAGAGTTGGTGGCGGATTTCGACTCCCTGCATGTCGGGTTGCACCGTGATGCCAGCAGGCAGGCCGCCGCGGCCATCGCGGAACTGCTGGGCCGGATGGGGACCCAGCCCGCCCCGTGACACGTCCGGGATCCCTGGCGACGGCGTTTGGCGAATGGATTCGGGAGTCTCGCCCAACTCCTTAACTCGTAACCAATGCTCCTCATGGAATGGATAGCTGATCCCACGATTTGGCTTGGCCTGGCGACTCTGGTAATTCTGGAGATCGTGCTGGGCATCGACAATCTGATCTTCATCGCCATCCTCGCCGACAAACTCCCCCCCGCCGAGCGCGACCGGGCGCGGATCATCGGCCTGACTCTGGCGCTCGTCATGCGTCTGATCCTGCTGGCCAGCATCTCCTGGCTGGTCACCTTGACCGCGCCGCTGTTCACCCTGTTCGATCAAGCCTTCTCCGGTCGCGACCTGATTCTGTTCGTCGGCGGAATTTTCCTGCTGTTCAAGGGCACGGTCGAGTTGCACGAGCGCCTGGAAGGCGGCGACGAGCACCACGGCGGATCGAAGCTATACGCCGGTTTCTGGCTAGTGGTGGCGCAGATCGTGGTACTGGACGCGGTGTTCTCCCTCGACGCGGTGATCACGGCCGTCGGCATGGTCGAGCACCTGCCGTTGATGATGGCGGCGGTGATCGTCGCCATCGCGCTGATGATGGTCGCCAGCAAGCCATTGACCCGCTTCGTCAACGCCCATCGCACCGTGATCATCCTCTGCCTGGGGTTCCTACTGATGATCGGTTTCAGCCTGGTGGCCGAGGGTCTGGGCTTCCGCATTCCCAAAGGCTATCTGTACGCCGCCATCGGCTTCTCGGTGCTGATCGAAGCGTTCAATCAGTGGGCGCAGTTCAATCGCCGCCGGTTCCTGGCCGGCAAGCGCCCGCTGCGCGAGCGTACCGCCGAGGCGGTGCTGCGCCTGCTGGGCGGCCGGGCGGAATCGGCCGAGGTGGGCGAGGAGGTCGCGGCGCTGGCCGACGGGGCTGGGAGTGAAGGTTTCGTGTTCGATTCCACCGAGCGCGCCATGATCCGGAGCGTGCTGAATCTGGCCGAGCGGCTCATCCCGGCGCTGATGACCCCGCGCCTGGACATCGTCTGGCTGGATCTGGAGGCGAGCGCGGACGAACAGCGTGCCATCATGCGACAACATCCCTACAGCCGCTACCTGGTGTGCCGGGGCGAGTTGGACGAGGTGGAGGGCGTGGTGCAGGGGCGCGATCTGCTGGTTCGAGCGCTCGATGGCGAACCGCTGGATCTGCGGGCGGCGCTGCGGGAGCCGCTCGTCGTTCACGAAGGCATGAACGCGCTGCAGGTGCTGGAGCAGTTGCGCCAGCATCCCATTCCCTTGGCGGTGGTGATGGATGAATACGGCGGCGTGGAGGGGATCGTCACCGCCGCCGACATTCTGGCTTCCATCGCCGGCGATCTGGCCGATACCGCCGATACCGAGGCTCCCGAGGTGGTTCGGGAGAGCGAAGGCGTCTGGCTGTTGGGTGGCAGCCTGATCCTGGAAGAGGTACGAGATCTGTTGAAGTGCGAGATGCCGCCGCAGGGTGACGGCTATCACACCCTGGCCGGCCTGGTGCTCAACCAATTAGGGCAGATTCCCAGCGGTGGCGAGCAGTTCGAGCTGGATGGCTATCGGTTCGAAGTGGTGGGCATGGACGGGCATCGCATCGATCAGGTCCGCGTCCGCCGCGTCGTGGAATCCGGGTCTGTTCCAAGCTCTGCCGAATCGCCGTAAGCCGCCGGTCAAGTTGCGGCTTTCATCGGCGTGGTTCCTCCAGCGTCAAAGCTGGGCGCCGTGTAGACCAACTATCCGCCCAGCTATCGGCTGACCAACGCCATCAAGGCGCCGGCGAGCGACGGCGGCACGCAGTGAGGCTGATGCACGGTCAAGCGGCGCGGCGAGTGGTGGGCGCGGCCAACAATTGATAGGGATCGAAGGCTTGCAACTCCTGGTCCGCGAACCGAACGTCCAGCCCATCAGCTTGTTGCTTGGCCCAGTCCAGCAGGGAAAAATAAGCGAAAAGCTCTCCCTCCTCGCGTTCGCTCCGCACTTCTTTTCTCGCAATATCCAAGGCATCATCCAGTGCCCGGCGCAACACCTCCTCCAGCACGACGGATTCAGCACTCATCGGTTTCTCTCCTTCAATATTCCCAAGGCAATCTCTTTTTGCTCTTCGAGGCGAGCGATATCGGAAGGCCATTTTTTCGTAACCAGCCGTTCGATTTCCAGCGGGGGAAAATCCGGCGGCAATTTTAAAAATGGATTTTTGATCCAGCGGT
>JAVMKL010000235.1:0-3092 GCA_031732875.1 Candidatus Competibacter sp.
TCCCTATTAAGCGAGCAATATCGGAACCGCAAAAACGCAACGGGGAAGACCCACCGGCCTTCCCCTTTCGCCGCCGCGCCGCCCGGTTCAGATCAGCGGTTTTTCGGATACGATCAGGCCGTCCTCGTCGGCATAGAGATAATGCCCCGGCAGGAAACTCGCGCCGGCGAAGCGCACCGGGATATCGCGCTCGCCGACGCCGCGCTTGACGCTCTTAAGCGGATGCACGCCCAAGGCCTTAACGCCGATGCCGATCTCGGCGATGGCGGCGGAATCGCGGATACAGCCGTTCACCACCACGCCGGCCCAGTCGTTTTCCTCGGCCAATTCGGCGAGTTGATCGCCCAGCAGCGCGCAACGCATCGAACCGCCGCCGTCCACCACCAGCACCCGACCATCGCCCGACTCTTCGAGCGCGGCGCGGACCAGGGAATTATCCTCGAACACCTTCAAGGTCACGATGGGACCGGAAAACATGACCTCGCCGCCATAGTCGCCGAAAATCGGCTCGGCGACTTGCACGCGATCGGAAAATTCATCGCACAGATCGGTCGTCTTGAATTCCATGGGGCTACTCTCGCGGACAGGTTTAGAAAACGGGTTGGGGCAGTTTACCACACTTGGCCTGTGTCCTTAGGCGAGGGGTCACAGATCAACGGCTGGTGATCTTCAATTCGATGCGGCGGTTGCGGCGGTAGGCTTCCGGATTGTCCGCCGGATCGATCGGGTGATACTCCGCCATGCCGACCGCCGCCAGCCGCTCCGGCGGGATACCCTGCTGGATCAGGTAATTCACCACTTGCTGCGCCCGGGCGGTGGACAGTTCCCAGTTGGACGGAAAGCGGCCGCGCACCGGCACCCGGTCGGTATGGCCCTGCACTTCAATGATGACCGGCAAGTCCGGTGGCAATTTGGCGGCCAGTTGCCGGTACACCGCCGCAAACTTGTCCAGATCGCCGCCTCCCGACGCCGATAGCGTTGCCTCGCCGGAAGCGAACAACACCTCGGACTGGAACACGAAGCGATCGCCGACCACCTTGATATCGGGATTGTTCGCGAACACCTCGCGCAACCGGCCAAAGAAATCGCTGGCGTACTTCTCCAATTCTTCGACCCGCTCCAGCAATTTCTTCTTCAAGGCGCTGTCCAGCGCCTCGATCCGACCCTTCTGCTCGACGATCGTGGCATCGCGTTTGGCGAGTTCCTGCTGGTTGGCCGCCAGGGCCCGGTTGATCCGCTCCAGTTCCGCCGCCAGTCGCTCGGCCCGGACGCTGAGTAGCGCCGCTTGCTCTTGGGCGCTGGCGAGGGTTTGCTCGGTCTTGCTCTTGTCGGCGTTCGATGCTTCCCGCGCCGCCTGCGCCGCCGCCAGTTCGGCGCGCAATCGCGCCAGCAACTTGTCCCGCTCGCCGACCGTGCTCTCCAGCCCTTGTACCCGGCCGCGCAGGCGGGCCGCTTCCTTCTCGGCATCGCCGGCCAGTCCTTCCAGATGTTCGACGATTCGCTGCAACTGGCCGATGGCGGTATCCTTGCCCATGATTTCGCGGCCGATCAACACCTCGCTGATCACGAACACCGTGATCAGGAAAATCAGAACCATCACCAGTCCGCCCAAGGCGTCGGTGAAAGCTGGCCAGATATTGAATTCGCTGATCGAATCACGCCGGCGGGGCATGGTCCGCGTCCTGTGGCCGCCCCGACTGCTGCGCCAGCAAGCGGGCGATGATCCGCAATTCGTGCCGCAGGTCCGCGGTGCGGTCGTTCTCGACGTTTTGCAGCGTCGTCCGCAAGGACTCGATCCGCTCGCCCAGGTTCGCCACCTGCTCCGCGACCCGGGTGATCCCCTCGCCGCGATTGGCCAGATACTCGGTGGTCGCCGCCACCCGCTCCAGCCGATCGACCGTGGATTGCAGCAGGGCCGCCAGATGGCGCGGCGAGATGGTTTCGGTACTGGCGGTGACCGCGACCACCGGTTGCCACAGCGGAACCAGATCGCTGACCACCAGCGCCTCCAGTTGGGCGTGATGGTTGTTCTGGGCATGGAACAGTTGCAATTCCAGGAAACCCAGCGCCAGCGCGCCCAACAGGCCGAACAGCGAAGCCGAGAACGAGGTCCCCATGCCGCCCAGCGGCGCGGCCAGCCGATCCTTGAAGCTGGCGATCAGGGTCATGGTATCGACCGCCTTGTCGGTCGCCAGGCCACCGATCACCTCGCGCACGCCAGCGATGGTCAGCAGCAGGCCGTAGAAGGTACCGATCAGGCCGAGCAGTACCAGCGCCCCAACCAGATAGCGCACCAGCGCTCGCCGGTCGTCGCCGCGCGTCGCCAGCGAATCCAGCAGGTAAGGCAGGGTGGCGGTGGCATCGCCGTGGCTGATGACCCGGTAGACCTTGTGAATGAAGTCGCTCACCCCTCGCCAGCCATTACCCAAAAGCGCTCCGTCGGCCTGTTTGAGCGACAGTTCGCGGCGGCGCGCCTTCAACGCCACCTCGGCGACCCGCTCGGCGGCGCGGACATCGAGCAGCGTATCCACCAGCGCCTTGAGGGTGTAGGTCACCCCGAACAGGAAAGCGACCCCAATCGTGCCGTTCAGATAGGGATTGGTCAGGAAGGCGGCGGTCAGCGGCTGCTGGAAAAAAGCGCCCAGCGCCGCCAGCGCCGCCAGAAACAGCAAGGAACGAATCAGATAACGGCTGGCGCCCCGCGCGGAACGCTGGTCAGGCATGTTCATGGGATCGGCTGTCCGTCACTTTTCAAACAAGGGAACGCACTCTACATGAATCGAGCAAACGATGGGTATGACAGCCGGTCGCTCTAACGGTTGCTAAGCCCGCAACTCCTGTTCCCAGCCACCCTCAAAGGCTATCCGGTCGAGCGGTTTGCGCTTCCGGGGGGCCAATTCCCGGTCGCGCAGCGGTTCCGACAGGACGTCGGCGGGCGCGGGGTGACCAACCGCGATCATCGCCATGCAGGCATGATCGGTCGGGATGTTGAAGCAGGCCTTGGCTTTTTCCGGATCGAACCCACCCATCTGGTGCGCCACCAAATCCATGGCGGTGGCTTGCAGGCAAAGATTTTCGCTGGCAGCGCCGGT
>JAVMKL010000236.1:0-3089 GCA_031732875.1 Candidatus Competibacter sp.
GGGTTGACGTTGACCTGATTGACGCCGGTGAGATTGATTTCGACGGGATCCTCGGCGGTGGAGATGTTGACGGCGCCGGTGTTCAGAATGTTGAGCGCCGTGTACAACGACACGGTCTTGCCGCTGCCGGTGGGACCGGTCACCAGCACCATCCCCTGTGGTTTGTGGATGGCCTTGAGAAACAGCTCTTTCTGGGAATCCTCGTAGCCGAGTGCTTCGATGCCCATCTGGGCGCTGGAAGAGTCGAGCAGGCGCAACACTACTTTTTCGCCCCAAAGGGTCGGCAGGGTGTTGACGCGGAAGTCGATGGCCCGCTGCCTGGTCAAATAAAGTTTGAGGCGCCCGTCCTGCGGCACCCGGCGTTCGGCGATGTCGAGCTGGGCCATGATCTTGAGACGGGCGGCCAAGCGCGGCGCCATCGAGACCGGGGGTTTGTACATTTCGTCCAGAATGCCGTCCTGACGGAAACGTACCCGGTAGGTTTTTTCGTAGGGTTCGAAATGAATGTCGGACGCGCCGCGGTTGATGGCCTTTACGATGACCTGGTTGACGAATCGCACGACCGGAGCGTCCTCGGTGTCCGATTGGGTCAGGGTTTCGACCTTGGGGCCGGTGTCGGTTTCGCTGCTGAAGTCGAGTTCGCCGATATCACCGTCGACGAGGTTGGTCGTCGGGGCCTCGATGGCGCCCTCGAGCACCTTGGCCAGCGCGAGTTGGCTGACGATCACCAGTTCGATGTCGAGCCGGGTCTGGAACTTGATGTCTTCCAGTACCCGTTGGTTGGTGGGATCGGTCACGCCCACGAACAGCCGCCGGCCCCTTTTGTACAGCGGCAGGGTATGATGCTGGCGGAGTAGTTTTTCATCGACGAGTTGGACGACCACCTTGTCGATGTCCAGGGCTTCGATGTCGAACAGCGGCAGGTTGAAGCTGCGCGAGGCGATGCGGGCGATGTCCCGGTCGCGCGCCAGCTTGTTGTCGACCAAATAGGCGACGAAGGTGCTGTTCTCCTTGCGCGACTGCTCGAGGGCCTTGACTGCGGCGGTTTCATCGAGCAGATGATTCTGCACGAGTTGCCTGGCCAGCCCTGTCAGTTGGCCGCCGGGCTGGGTGATGACGTTGTTGGGAATGGTAGCCATGGCTTTTCTGTGATGTGATGCCTCGAGCGGCCTGGTCTGTGGTCCCCTCAGATGTTTCAACTTTAGACCATGCGGGGAGCCTTGGAAAGGGGCGATGGCTCGCCGCCCATCAGTTTTGAAAATCGCTGGGTTCGCTCGTCAGCAGGCGGTATTAAGCGTTTGATTTACCGTTGCAGGAAATCTGCTGAAATGTTCTGAACCCATGGTTTGGGACAGACTGATAGGTGGTAAGGGGGCGATGGCGCTTGAAAGGCCGACTGCGTCCACCGTGCCGGTTCGGGGTGGATTATGATGATGACGGTGTTCCGCGTTCGACCGGATTCCACCGGCGGGGTTCAGGTCCGAAATCCCGGGTGCGATGATCGGGAAACGATCATCGTTTTGCCGGCGTGGTGAATCGATGGTCGGCGGCGAGTCGGGGGGGCCGTTGTGGTGACGAAGTGGAGATCTGCAATCGGGAGGCTGGAGTGTGATGACAACGAAATCGACGACCGTGAATGCGATCGGATTCGCGGAAAAGGATCGCCGGATGATTCGAAATGTTTTGTCGGTGGCCAGCAACAACGAATTTTCCTATCTGTTGTCGCTCGGCGTCGACGAGCCGGCCGATATCGTGATCGTCAACGCCGACGATCCGGTGGCGATGGTGTGCTGGAACGAGTATCGGAAAAAGGTACCGGACGCCATCATCATTCTTGCTTCGGCCAACCCCCAATTCGGCTCGGACTATATCTGCATCAAGCGGCCGCTGATCGCGAGCCAGTTGCATGGGGTGCTGGCGCTGGGAGGCCACCAGAAGGTCGCGGCGCTGCGGCCGCAGAAGTCCGAGGCACTGAGGAAGAGTTTTCTGTTTCGCGATCTATCCGCCAACCATCTGGAGAAGATCGGGGGGTTGTCGAGGGTGATGCTGCTGCCGGCCCAGCAGGTGGTTTTCGAGATGAACGATGTCGGCGAGGAAATGTTTGTAGTTCTGAACGGGCGGTTGAAGGTCAGCGTGGCCAATCGGGAGGGACGGGAAATCGTGCTCGGTACGGTCGGCCCGGGCGAGATCATCGGTGAGATCGCCATGCTCGATGGGTGCGGGCGCTCGGCGACCGCGACCACGCTGACCCCTTGCGAGTTGCTGGTGATCCATCGCAACGATTTCATGCCGTTCCTGGAACAGAATCCCGGAGTGGCCATCAACCTGATCACGGTACTGGCCTTGCGGTTGCGCCTCAATACCGAGCAGTTGGCCGAACTGATCGCCGAGGAGGGTGCATCGCGCTGAGCGAAGGGGTTCGTGGTGGCGGCCGGTCCGGGATGGCGCGGCGGCTATTGCGGTGATGGCAGAAATCGGGTTAGCGTTGTCGGTTGTAAAACGTCTCTGACCTATCATCGACATCCGCCGCTGCATCCGCGGAGATGGCATTCGCACAGGGGGCTCTCATGGAACTCGCATGCCTGGACCTGGAAGGGGTCCTGGTTCCGGAAATCTGGATCAACGTCGCCGAACGCACCGGCATCACGGCGCTGCGGCTGACCACCCGCGACGTTCCCGACTACGATCGACTGATGCGAGGGCGGCTGGCGCTGCTGGATCAGCATGGTCTCAGGTTGTCCGACATCCAGCGGGTGATTGCCGGCATGGGGCCGCTGGAAGGCGCGCGCGAGTTTTTGGACTGGTTGCGCGAGCGGTTTCAGGTGGTGATCCTGTCGGACACCTATTACGAGTTCGCCATGCCGCTGATGCGGCAACTCGGCTGGCCGGCGCTGTTCTGCCATCGGCTGGAGGTGGCGGACGACCGGGTGGTGGGTTACACCTTGCGGCAGGCCGATTCCAAGCGCCAGGCGGTGCGTGCCTTCCACGGTCTCAACTTCCGCGTGATCGCCGCCGGTGACTCCTACAACGACACCGCGATGCTGGCCGAAGCCGATGCCGGCATCCTGTTCCGGCCGCCGCAAAACGTG
>JAVMKL010000237.1:0-14212 GCA_031732875.1 Candidatus Competibacter sp.
TCGCCTTTCAAATCGGCTGGTTCGCCTGCGTGCTGGGCGGGGCCTGGGGCTGGCCCTGGCTGGGCGTGGCGGTCACCGCCGCCGTGATGACCCTGCATCTGCGCCGGGCGGCGCAACCGGGGGGCGGAAGCCGTGCTGATCGGGCTGAGCGGCCTGCTGGGATTCTTGGCCGATTCGCTGCTGACCGGCCTCGGCCTGTTGCATTTTCCATCCGGGCAGTTCCACTCCCAGCTTGCCCCGTACTGGATGGTGGCCATGTGGATGCTCTTCGCCACCACGCTCAACGTCTCGTTGCGCTCGCTGAAACCCCATCTGGAACTGGCGTCGCTGCTGGGGATGGTCGCGGGACCGCTGGCTTATTACGGGGGGGCGAAACTGGGCGGGGTGTCGTTCGGCGAACCGCTGGCCAGCCTGGCCGCGGTTTCAGGGGTGTGGACGCTGGCCATGCCGCTGCTGCTGATCATCGCCGGTCGCTGGAACGGGATGGCAGAAACAGCTCCGACCAGTGCCGGACCTGGCATGTCCGACAAAGCAGGTAAGCCAGGGTGACCACGTTGCCGAGCAGGAACAGGGCAGCGATCCACGCCGCCGCCCGCCAGGGGCTGGGTTCCACCAGAGCCAGCCAGACGGCGACGAACAACAGCCCAACACCGAGATCCAGCAGCGTGACCACACCCCAGGGATCGGCAACGACATGGCGCAGACCGGCCAGGACATGGCTATGGCCGCTGGCGATGAGAATGGCGGTCACCAACAGGCCGAGCAGGATTCCGCAAATGATGACAGTGGCGCGCAGCATTAAAGCTCTCCGGGCGAGGAATTCGCACTTCTCACCAGACCGCGTTCGCGCCGGGAAGTGCGTTCGTTTTATCGCTCGCCCATGATCGGCTTCGGCTTCTTTCTGGTCGGCTGGGCGGTGGCGGCGCTGCTGATGCTGTTGGCCTGGGTGGTGCAGTGGCGCACGAGGGACGCCGGTGTGGTGGATTTCACCTGGGCCGTCGGGCTGGGGCTGCTGGCGGTCGGCTACGCTCTGCTGGCCGATGGCGATTCGCTGCGGCGGGCTTTGGCAGCGGTCATGGCGGGCGGCTGGTCGTTTCGGCTGGCTGGCCACATCCTGCTCGACCGGCTGATCGGCAAGCCGGAGGACGGGCGTTATCAGCGGTTGCGCGCCCACTGGCGCGAGCACACCCAACTCAAATTCTTCGCTTTCTTCCAGGTGCAGGCGCTGTTGACGGCCGTGTTCGCCATACCATTTCTCATCGTCACGCTGACCCCCGAGCGACCACCGCTGTTAGCACTCGTCGCCGCCATCTCAATCTGGTTCCTGGCGGTGGGCGGCGAGGCGCTGGCCGATCGACAACTCGCCGCCTGGCGGGCCGATCCGGCCAACCGGGGCCGGACCTGCCGGGCCGGACTGTGGCGCTATTCCCGCCATCCCAACTATTTCTGCGAGTGGTTGCACTGGTGGAGCTACCTGCTGCTGGCCTGGGGGTCGCCGGCGTGGTGGCTGACCCTGCTCGGTCCGGCGCTGATGCTGTACACCCTGATCAAGGTTACCGGCATTCCTTACACCGAACGGCAGGCGCTGGCCAGTCGCGGCGACGATTACCGCGCCTATCAGCGCGCGACCAGCGCGTTCGTGCCGTGGTTCCCGAAAAAGGAGGCGTCCTGATGCTGAAAACCGCCATCGAACTCATGGAGCGGGGCTATGTGCCCGACTGGCTGACCCGGATCGGCATCCGCCGCCTGCTGGGCGAGCGGCTGCGCACCGAAGATGTCGGCGACGACCGGGCGCGCGAGGCGGCACTGGCGCGGCTGATCGCCGAATTGCGCGACGGTCCCATCGCCCTGCACGCTGGAGCAGCCAACGCGCAGCATTACGAAGTGCCGGCCGATTTCTTTCGGAGGGCGCTGGGGCCGCGGCTCAAGTACAGCTCCTGCTGGTGGCCGGATGAAGTGAAGGATCTGGAGACCGCCGAGGCCGCCATGCTCGCCCTGACCTGCGAGCGTGCGGAACTGGGCTTCGATCAGGACATTCTGGAGCTGGGCTGCGGCTGGGGGCCGCTGACGCTGTGGATGGCCGAGTTTTACCCCGACTCGCGGATCGTGGCGGTTTCCAACTCCAGCTCGCAGCGGGAATTTATTGAGGAACAGTGCCGGGCGCGCGCGCTGCCTAACGTCCGGGTCATCACGGCCGACATGAACGATTTCCACACCGACCGCCGCTTCGACCGGGTGGTATCGGTGGAGATGTTCGAGCACATGCGCAACTATCGGGAACTGATGGGGCGGATTCATGCCTGGTTGAAACCTGGCGGCAAGCTGTTCGTCCACATCTTCACCTACCGCCGGTTGGCCTATCCGTTCGAGACCGAGGGCGAGGACAACTGGATGGGACGGTATTTCTTCACCGGTGGGCTGATGCCTTCGCGCGATCTGTTGCCGCGCTTCCAGGGCGATCTGCGACTGGAGGAGCAATGGCACTTCAACGGTCGCCACTACCAACGCACTTTGGAAGCCTGGCTGGCCAACCAGGACCGGCATCGGAAGGAAATTCTGGCGTTGTTCCGGGCGACCTACGGTCCCGAGCAGGCCGAACGCTGGTTCCAGCGCTGGCGGGTGTTCTTCATGGCCTGCGCCGAACTGTTCGGCTATCGAAACGGCGAGGAATGGGGCGTGTCGCACTACCGGTTCGGCAAACCGGCATGAATCGCTCCTCCGCCGTGCTCCGGCATCCTCGTTTCGCGCTCCCTACAATGGGTGAGGCCAGCTTCGATGCCCTTCCAAATCCCGGTCAGGGCCGTCTGAACGGCAGCATTCGGTTCAGGAAGCCGTCCCGGTCGAACCGGTGGTGCTTGATGCCGAGACCGACGTGCCAGGCGATGAGGACCACCGCGGCGTAGCCGGTGACGATGTGGACGACCAGCGCCGGCGTTGCCAGCCATTCCTGTTTGCCGATAGGGTTCGGCAGGTCGAAGACGCCGAACAGCTTGATTCCGAAGTTGCCCGCCATGACGAACAGATAGCCGCTGAGCGGCAGCAGGAACATGCAGCCGTACAACCGCGTTTCGTTCCAGTGGGAGATGGCGCGCTCGGCCGGCGACAGGGTCGGCGCCCAGTCGGGCAACGGCGTGGTCTTGCGCCAAAGGACTCGCGCCAGCGCCAGGAGCAGTAGCGTCAGGCCGATGGACTTATGCCAGTTGTAGTAATCGCCCTGGGTCAGGCCGAACAGCGTTTTGTCCCGCGCGAGATTCGTCATGATATTCGCGCTGACGTACTGCCAGGCAAACAGGAGAAAGACCGCCCAGTGCAGGAAGCGGGTCACCAGGCCGTAATGAGTGGCGGAGTTCTTGAGTGGCACGACGGACTGCTCCCATCGGTGGATCGAGCGACTGATTGACAAGATAGCGGTTTTTACAGCCTTTGAAAGCGGGCGACAGGCATGGCGAGTCCGCCATCAGGATTTGCGCAGCAGCACGTAGATCGCCCCGGTCCCGCCGTCCATCGGCCGGGCCGAGCAGAACGCCAACACCTCGTCGCGCTGTCGCAACCAGTGGTTGATCTTCTGTTTCAGCACCGGTCCCCGGTGGTGGGAACGCTTGCCCTTGCCGTGGATGATCCGCACGCAGCCCAGACTGTCGCGGCGGGCGTACTGGAGGAAAGCCGCCAGCGCGTCCCTGGCGGTGGCGACCGTCATGCCGTGCAGGTCCAGCGCCGCCCCAACCTGGAACTGCCCGCGCCGCAGCTTGCGCAGTATCGCCTGCTGCACCCCGTCGCGGCGATAGTACAATTCCTCGCCGGTATCCAGTTCCGCCGGCTCGAAATAGTCGGAGACCATGTCGGCCAGCACCTGCCGCTCGTCGGCCAGGGTGAAGCGGGGAATCGGGGCCGGATGCGTTGCGATCGGGTCGACCCGATCGCAACGCATCGGCTTCACCGGGCCGACGGTCTGACGGAACAATTCCCGATCCCGCGGATCGAGCGCGAATGGCTTGGTCATGGGCGCCTCGTCGAAGGCGGCAAGGGGCGTCCGGCCGGGATGGCGAACGACCGTCGTTGATTTGCGTCGGCGCCGACCAGGGAATCGAGCGGAATTACAACGCGGACGCGATTTCTTCCTGCAAGGCCTTGACGACGGCCACCGGGTCTTTCGCGTTGCGGATGGGGCGACCCACCACCACATGATCGGCGCCGTTGCGAATGGCGTCATGAGCCGACGCAATGCGTTTCTGGTCGTCGTCCTTTATGACATCGTTCGTGCCCGGCCGGATGCCGGGGGTTACAATCAAAAATTTATCGCCCAGGCTTTCTCTCAACCGCGGCACTTCCAGGCCGGAAGAGACGATGCCATCGCAACCAAGATCCAGGGCTTTTCGAGCGCGATGGTAAACCAGTTGTTCGATGGTTCCAGTCAATCCCATCTCCCGCATGTCGGATTCGTCGAAACTGGTGAGCACGGTGACGGCCAGGATCTTGGCGCCGTTCCGTTCCTGGACGGCGGCGCGCAGGATCGGATCGTTGCCGTGCACGGTCATGAAAGTGGCCCCCCGGTTTTTCAGTTCGCGAACCGCCAGCGCCACGGTTTCCGGGATGTCGAACAATTTCAAATCGAGCATGACCTTGTGGCCACGCGCCAAAATCAGGTCGACGACCGGGAAACCGCCGGCCAAAAACAGTTGCAGGCCGACTTTATAAAAACGCACGTGATCGCCCAAGCGATCCAGCCAGCGTTCGGCTTCCGCTTTCGAAGCGACGTCCAATGCAAAAATAATACGCTCGTTCAATGGAATGTTTTTTACCATAATCGATGTTCTCAGCATGGTGGCGCAAACGGCGGAGGTTCGATCGCTCGCCTTCGGTAAGCTGCGTGTCATGTCGATAGGGTAATCTTTGCCGGCGACCGGGCGCAATGCGTTGGAGGCTGTCGAAATCACCGAGCTGCCTCGCGCGCCGCGCCGGCGATCTCGTGAGGGAATTCAATCAACGAACAAAAGGATAGGTGGCTTCATGCATATCTTGGTCAGCAACGACGACGGTTATCTGGCGCCGGGCCTGCTCCGCCTGGTCGCCGCGCTGAGGGAACTGGCGCAGGTCACGGTGGTCGCGCCCGACCGCGACCGCAGCGGCGCCAGCAACTCGCTGAGCCTCAAAAACCCCCTCTACGTCACCCGCCACGACAACGGCTTCTACAGCGTCGAGGGTACCCCCACCGATTGCGTCCACGTCGCCATCACCGGCCTGTTGGAGCAGGAGCCGGACATGGTGGTGTCCGGGATCAACAGCGGTCCCAATCTGGGCGACGACGTGATCTATTCCGGCACGGTGGCAGCGGCGATGGAGGGCCGTTTCCTGGGTCTGCCGGCGATCGCGATCTCGCAGGCCTCGCTCCGCCCCGAACACTTGGACACCGCCGCTCGGGCGGCGGTGTGGCTGGTGCGCCGGCTGCGGGAACGGCCGCTGCCGCCCGATACCATCCTCAACGTCAACGTCCCCGACGTGCCTTGGGAACAATTGACCGGCTTCCAGGCCACCCGGCTGGGTCATCGCCACAAGTCCGCCCCGGTCATCAAAAGTACCGACCCGCGCGGTCGGCCGATCTACTGGGTCGGTCCGGCCGGTCCCGAACAGGATGCCGGTCCCGGCACCGATTTCCACGCCGTGCGCGCCGGTCAGATCTCCATCACTCCCCTGCAAGTAGACCTGACCCGTCACGGCGTGCTGGATTCGCTGGCGGCATGGTTGAGTAACCAGTGCATATAAGTCCATGAAAATTTAATTATTCTGTATTCTGAAACATACAATCCACCTGTAGACTCACATGCCATATAGAGCTTATCATGACTAAATTGCTTGAAATCAGGAGCAGGGACGGGATTGCTCCGACATCGCAAGCGCGGGCGGGAGCCGGTTACTTCGTCGAGGCGAAATCTAGGCTGACGCCTTCAACAAAAAATCAATAATCAAGACACGGCCAGCATTGGCCTGATGTCCACATGCAGATCCACCAAGACTGAAGAAAGGGTGAGGAGGTTCTTGATGTCCCGACGGATCAACGCCTGTCTGGAAGCAGTCGTGTGCGACGACGAACTGACCATGGATGATCCCCTGCTGGACGAGGACAAGTTGGAAGACACCGAGGATGAGGTGATCGCAGAGGAGGAAGAACTGGAAGCGGTGGAAGCCCCTTGGTCGGTACCGGCGGCAACCGGCCGGGAATTCACCCAGGAAGAGCTGGACGCCACCCGCATGTACCTGAGCGAGATCGGGTTCTCCCCTCTGTTGACGGCTCAGGAGGAAGTCTACTTCGCCCGCCGGGTGTTGCAGGGTGACACCAGTGCCCGCAACCGTATGGTCGAGAGCAACCTGCGCCTGGTGGTGAAGATCGCCCGCCGTTACATGAATCGGGGCCTCACCCTGCTCGATCTGATCGAGGAAGGCAATCTGGGCCTGATCCATGCCGTCGAAAAATTCGATCCCGAGCGCGGCTTCCGATTTTCGACCTACGCGACCTGGTGGATCCGCCAGACCATCGAGCGGGCGCTGATGAACCAGACTCGCACCATTCGGCTGCCGATCCATATCATTAAGGAAATCAACGGTTATCTGCGGACCGCCCGGCAACTGGCGCAGACGCTCGACCACGAACCCAGCGCCGATGACGTCGCCCAGGCCATGGGCAAGTCGGTCAACGAGGTCAAGCGGATGTTGCAGCTCAACGAACGGGTAACCTCGGTGGATACGCCGATCGGCAAGGACGAGGATCGTTCGCTGCTGGACGCCATTCCCGACGATAACAACGCCGATCCATCGCAACTGCTCCAGGACTCCGATCTCAACGAGAAGCTGGATCTGTGGCTCGACCAGTTGAACGACAAGCAGCGGACCGTGGTGAAACGGCGGTTCGGGCTCGGCGGTCAGGAAAAGGCCACGCTCGAACAAGTCGGCAACGAAATCGGCGTGACCCGCGAGCGGGTGCGGCAGATTCAGATCGACGCCCTGCGCCGGCTGCGCAAGATTCTGGAAAACGAAGGGTTTTCCCAGGATTTTCTGTAACCGGCGGCCCGGCGCTCGCTCTCTTCGCTCCGGGCTTTGCGTGCTCGTCGAAGTCTTGCGGGGGAGGGGACGAGCGCTAGTCCGCCATCATCAGCAGAGCCGCCGCGACCCGGCGTTCTTCCAGCATGACGATATTGTAGGTCCGACAGGCGGCGGCCGTGTCCATGACTTCCACGCCCGCGCCGCGCGCCAGCAGGGATTGGATCAGCCGCGGGCGCGGAAATCGCTGCCGGCTGCCGGTGCCCAGCAGCACGATCTCCGGTTCCAATCGGGCGATCGCCTCGAAATGCATTTCCTCCAGATCGGCGAAGGTCTGCGGCGGCCAGTCGGTTACCAGCCGATCCGGGGTGACGATCACGCTGCGATGGATTTCCCTTTCGTTGACGTTGATCCAGCCCGGACCATAGCCCTTGATGAAATGTCTGCCCGTGTCGATGTCGAGACTGAAACGCATGAACGATACCTCTATCCAGGGACTCCGATCGTGGCCGCACGCGCCGCCGGCCCGAGACAACAGTCTTTCTGAGTCGTGACCGCCGCTAATGTTCCAATGATTCAGCCGCCCCCCAGGCGGTCTCGGAAACCCGGGCTGCTTGGCGCCGGCGCAATCGCTTTCATCACCGTGAGTAATGTGCGATGACCGACACTTCCCCCTGCACGATCCACGCCCTGGAGCTGGGGCGCATGAGCAATTTCATCTACGTGATTCACGACCATGCCACCGATCGTGCGGCGGTGGTCGATCCGGCTTGGGACGTGCTCGCCATCCTCGCCGTGACCGAGCGGCGCGGGCTGCGGATCACCGACATCCTGCTGACCCACAGTCATTTCGACCACATCAACGGCGTCGAGGCACTGCTGAACGCGAGCGATGCCCGCTTGCACCTGCTCCGGGCCGAAGCGGCGTTCTGGGATCGCGATCTCAACCTGCCGACCCTGCATGACGGCGGCGACCGCATCCCGTTGGGCGAAACCGAAATCGAAATCCTGCACACGCCCGGCCACACGCCGGGTTCGGCCTGTTACCGGGTGGGCGATCAGGTGTTGACCGGGGATACCCTGTTCGTGTTCGGCTGCGGGCGCTGCGACCTGCGCGGCGGCGATCCCGAGCAGATGTACCAGAGCCTGCGCCGACTGGGCGAGCGGCTGCCGGGCGGCACGCTCGTTCGCCCCGGCCACAACTACGGCATTACTCCGACCTCGACCATGGCCGAACAGCTCGCCGGCAATCCGTTCCTGCACTTCGACGATGGTCCGGCCTTCGTCGAGTATCGGATGCACTTGCACGACCGCGAGGAGCCGTACCGGCCGGAATCGCGCCCGCACCGCCACCCGTGCTGAACGGCTTCAGGCCTCCACGAACACCTGCCCGGCATCGACCGCAACCGGGTAGGTCTTGAGTGCTTTCTTGGCTCTGAGGAAGTTTAATAATTGCACGCCCGGCGGGTGATTGGCCCAGCACACCACCTCGCCGGTGCGGATGTCGAAGCGCGTTCGGTGGTGCGGGCATTCGATCTGGTGACCCTCGACGATCTTGCCTTTGTGCAGGGAGGCGAACAGGTGGGTGCAGTCGTTCTGGGTGGCGTAAAAGCCATCGTCCAGATGGAAAACCACCACCACCACCCCGCCGCCGACCTTGCAGGTCTTCATGCCACCGACGGGAATATCGCCCTCGTTGCAAACTTGATGACGCGCCATCTCGATCCTCCGCGATCAGTCGGCATGCGATGAAAGAGGAGGGGTTCGCGCGCCCCTCCACATAACACCTAATAGTATCACTTATTTTATGGTTATAGGTAGGGAGATCGGCACATGATCGTCAACTGCGTTGCCTATGCCGACGGCTGCAAGCTGCCCGATATCACGCTGGAGAATATCCCGGAGATCCGGGCTCGACCGGACGCCTTCGTTTGGCTGGGGCTGCGCGAGCCGGACGAGGAAGTGATGGCGCGGGTCCAGGAGTTGTTCGGTCTGCACGAGTTGGCCGCCGAGGATGCCCACCACGCCCACCAGCGGCCCAAGGTGGAGCTGTACGGCGATTGCCTGTTCGTGGTGCTGCGAACCGCCCAAATGGGCGAAGGCAAGATGAATTTCGGCGAAACCCACCTGTTTGTCGGTCCCCGCTATCTGGTGTCGGTCCGACATGGCGCCTCGCTGCCCTATGCCTCGGTGCGCGCCCGCTGCGAGAGCAACCCACGCCTGCTGAGCAAAGGGCCCGGGTTCGTGCTGTACGCCATCCTCGATTTCGTGGTGGACAACTATTTCCCGATTATCCACACCGTGGAAGACGCGGTGGAGGAACTGGAAGAGCGCTTTTTCAAGGGTGATTTTGATCGGGACGACCTCGGCCGGCTGTACCAATTCAAGCGCGAACTGGTGGAACTGCGCCGCGCCGCCGCACCGGTGGTCGAGGTCTGCAATTATCTGTTGACCGATGTGTTCACCAATCACGTTTCGGACGATATTCGCCCCTATTTCCGCGATGTCCACGATCACGCCCTGCGCATCAACGAGGCGGTGGAAATCATTCGGGAAACGTTGGCGCTCGCCCTGCAAATCAGCTTGTCGCTCGGCGCGGCCCGCCAGAACGAGGCGACCAAGAAGCTGGCCGGCTGGGGCGCGCTGCTGGCGATTCCGACCATGGTATTCAGCATCTACGGAATGAACTTCAAGGGCTGGTTCCCCGAACTGGAATGGGAGTATGGCTATCCTGCCGTGATAGGAGGCGTAACGGTGATTTGCCTGTTGCTGTACCGCTATTTAAGGAAAACCGGGTGGTTGTAGATGCTCCACTTCGCGCCGATCGGCTTCGTTCGCTCCTGTTTCCGCGAGAAGTTCGGCATTCCCCGCCAACCGGGACTGGCGCCGGCGGCGCGGGCCACGCTGGAACTGGTGTCGCCCTACGACCAGCCGGCTGCGGTGCGCGGGCTGGAGGGTTTTTCGCACTTGTGGCTGATCTTCGTGTTCCACGGGGTGCCGGCGGGCCGCTGGCAGCCGACGGTCCGGCCGCCGCGGCTGGGTGGTCACCGGCGGCTGGGCGTGTTTTCGACCCGGTCCCCCTTCCGGCCCAATCCCATCGGTCTGTCGGCAGTCGGGCTGGAACGAGTGGAAATCGGCCAGGGCCGAGTGGCGCTGCATCTGGCGGGGGTGGATCTGCTGGACGGAACCCCGGTGCTGGACATCAAGCCCTATTTGCCCTACTCGGACCGGATCCCGGATGCCGCTGGAGGGTTTGCGCCCGAAGCGCCCGAGCCGGGACTGGCGGTGGATTTCAGCCCGCAAGCAGCGGCGTTCTGTGCGGCCAGGCCGGACGGCGACCCGCGCGAGTTGATCGCGCAGATCCTGCGCCAGGACCCCCGTCCTGCCTACGAGCGGGGAAACGCCGCCCGGCGACGCTACGGCATGAGGCTGTACGACTTCGACCTGCGCTGGGAGATGCGCGGCGGGACGGCGTACGTGACGGAGATCCTGTCTTGTGAATGAGTTGAAACGCAAGGGACGGGCATGACCCACCGCACCAAGGACACCGCCGGCCTTTACCGCACCGGCCGCGACGACGCGGAGCGCCAGCTTCGCTTCGACCGGGGCACGCTGCTGCTGGAGGGCGTGGCCGAACTGCCGGCCGGGCTGGAAACCTGGTTCCGCTACGATCCCCGCGTGGACGCCTACCGCGCGCCCGCTCACCGCTACAGCGACATCATCGGTCCCCTGAAGGGTGAACTGGCCCGCAACAGGGCGCCGCGCTACCAGCGCCGGGAACTGACCTGTGCCTTGGAAATGACGCCCTATCTCCACCAACGGGAAGCCCTCGCGGCCTGGCAGGCGGCGAAAGGACGCGGTGTGGTGGTGCTGCCGACCGGCGCCGGCAAAACCCTGGTCGGCTTACTGGCGCTGTGCTGGGCGCGGCGCGACGGTCTGGTGCTGGTCCCGACCCTGGATCTGATGCAGCAGTGGTACGCGTTGTTGCGAGCGGCGTTCCCGGATAGCGAAATCGGTCTGATCGGCGGCGGCTATCACGAACCGCAACCGCTCACCATCGCCACCTACGATTCCGCCGCCCGCCATGTCGAACGGTTGGGCGACCGTTTCGGCCTGCTGATCTTCGACGAGGCGCATCACCTGCCCTCGGAGTTCTATCGCGCCATCGCCGAATTCTCGCTCGCCCCCTACCGGCTGGGGCTGACCGCCACCCCCGAGCGCGGCGACGGGCGCGACGCCGATCTGCCGGACCTGATCGGCCCCATCGTCTATCGCAAGCGCCCGGAGCATCTGGCCGGCGACGTGCTGGCGGACTTTCAGGTGCGGTCGGTCCATGTGGATCTGTCTCCCGTCGAACGGACCGCCTACCAACAGGCGCTGGACGAACGCAACGCCTTT
This sequence comes from Candidatus Competibacter sp., assembly GCA_031732875.1. Classification (GTDB taxonomy): domain Bacteria; phylum Pseudomonadota; class Gammaproteobacteria; order Competibacterales; family Competibacteraceae; genus JAVMKJ01. The sequence goes on from JAVMKL010000237.1 coordinate 11,431, forward strand.
TTGCAGGCCAATCGCCTGTCGCTGAGCACCCTGGAGGGCTGGAACCGTTTCGTGATGCTGTCGGCGCGCAGCGTCGAGGGTCGCCGCGCCATGCGCGCCCACCGCGACGCCCGCCGCATCGCTCACGCCACCCCGGCCAAGCTGCGGGCGCTGGGCATGATCCTCGCCCACCATCCGGGCGCCAGGACGGTGGTTTTCACCGAGGACAACGCCACCGCCTACGAAGTCTCACAGCGTTTTCTGATCCCCTGCCTGACCCACCAGACCGCCATCAAGGAACGGCAGGCATTTTTGGACGCCTTCAAGGCCGGCGGCTATACCGCCATCGTCACCAGCAACGTGCTCAACGAGGGGGTGGACGTACCGGATGCCTCGATCGGCGTCATCCTGTCCGGCAGCGCCTCGGCGCGGGAATTCGTGCAGCGGCTGGGCCGGATCCTGCGGCGCGGCGACGGCAAGCAGGCGATCCTGTACGAAGTCATCGCCCGCGAAACCCGCGAGGAACGGGTCGCCGACCGGCGCCGCGCGCCTCCCGACGCCGGTCGCAAGGCGGAGCGGATCGAAGCCACGCTGGCCTTGTTCGATCCGCGACGGTCCACTGGCTCCGAATGACGGCCCTCAACGAAATCTCCCCGGTCGCCCTTTGCAAAGCTGGGTGGCGGGATGGCGCCGGGAGATTTCGGAGGTGATGCAACCCTAACCGATGCTGCCTTCCGACCTGCTGTTCTCCTACAAACGCGGCTCCCAGGTTTACCCGCGCTTTCTGCGGCGCGAGCAATACGTCTGGGCCGAACAGGTCTTGAGCCTGATCCGCGAGCACCAGCACCGCACCCGCGGCGAATTGCAGGCGGCGCTGCGGGCGCTGGAAGGCGATTCACCCGACTATCGCGTCGTGCGCGGCTTCGCTCACCTGGCTCTGAACGTCGCCGAGTTCACCTTGGCCACCGGCGAGTTGGAACCGGAGGCGTTGCGGCGCGAGGTCTTCACCCTGGCGGCGGAACGCGGCGACTACGGCGAAACTCAGGCGCGGGCGGTGCTGGAGGCAGTAGCACCGCGCTACCAACTGGAACCGGAAACGCTGCGCGAGGCGCTCTACGCCGACCTGCCGGAAAACCATCTGCTGACCGCGCTGCCGGATTTCACGCCGGATAGGCTGGTGGACCGCTACAATCTTGCCCAGGCGCAGGGGCTGCTGTACTCGGCGCTGTATCTGCGCCTCACCGCCCATCGCAACGTCCCCGGCGAATACCGCCGGTTGTTCCGCCATCTCAAGTTCCACGGCTTGATGTACGCGGTCGAGGGCCATCTGGAGGACGGCTACCAAATCTATGTGGACGGTCCCGCCAGCTTGTTCAAACAAACCCGCAAGTACGGCCTGCAAATGGCCATGTTTCTGCCGGCGCTGTTGCGGGTCAGCCGCTGGGAAATGGAGGCGGTGCTGCAACGGGACGGACAGGAATTAAGCTATCGACTGGATTCCCAATCTTCGCTGAAACCGCCGGGCACCGCGCCGCCTGCCTACGACAGCCTGCTGGAGGAAAACTTTGCCCGTCGCTGGGAAAAGTTGGGAACGCCGTGGGTGCTGGAGCGGGAAGTCGAGATCGTGGACCTGAAGGGCACGGTGTTCGTGCCCGACTTCGCCCTGCGCCATCCCGACGGCCGGCTGGTCCACATCGAGATCATGGGTTTCTGGCATCCCGACTATCTGCGCCGCAAGCTGGACAAACTGCGCCGCGCCGCCATGCCGAATCTGATCGTGGTGGTCTCGGAACGGTTGAACGTCGGTGCGGACGATTTTTGCGACATCCCGGGGCCGGTTTTATTCTTTAAAGGCAAGATCGAGCCGCGAGCGGTCCTGGAAATCCTGGAGCGTCCGCCATGAGGGCAGCAAATGATGACCAATATGGATGACCGATGATCGCAATTTTCATCGTTCTGATCGGAATGACCCTGAACGTCGCCGCTTGGGCCGCGCCGGAGGGGATCGGCACGCTGGCCGATGTGCAAGGAACCATCGAAATCAACGGCGCGGTCGCCAGGGTCGGCACCGAGCTGCGGCTGGGGATGCGAGTCGTCACCCAACCGGACAGTCGGGCCGTACTGAAATTCGCCGATGGCCAGACCGTGACGCTCGATCCGTCCTCGGTCTTCTGGATCAAGGATTACCGGTATGCCAGGAATCAACCAACAGCGAACCGTTCCAGCACCGAACTTCTCAAGGGTGGTATGCGCTTCATCTCCGGCGCGATGGCCAAGGAAACCCCGGAAACGGTGAAGATTGAAACCCCCGTCGCCACCATCGGCATCCGCGGTACCGATTTCACGGTGGTTCTGGGCAGCCTGTGCCTGCTGGTGCGGGAAGGCGCGGTCATCGTGTCGGCAGCCGGCAAAAGCACGATCGGGCAGGCTGGTCAAATCGTGTTCGTACAGGATGCGAACACACCGCCCAGATTTCTGCCGGCGTCCGAACTGCCATTGCGCTGCGCTCCCCTGTTGGAAACAACCACTCCGGGGATCGGCATGTCGCCGGCCACCGCAAGCGCGGTGGCAGCAGCCACGGCGGCTCTCATCGGCGCGACCCTCATGATTACCGACGACGATCCGAACGCCTCGCCCTGAACTTTCGGCTAGCGCCAGGCCACCGAATCCTGGGCGGCCCGCAGCTTGGCCGCGGGCCAGCTTTTCGGCGGCGCCGGCGGCTGGGCCGGGTCGGCGACCGTCGTTCCTTCGCCCGGTACGGTCAGTTCCACCCGGCCCGCCGGAGTTTCGACGTAAACGCCCT
>JAVMKL010000237.1:14312-18161 GCA_031732875.1 Candidatus Competibacter sp.
TCGCCCGGTACGGTCAGTTCCACCCGGCCCGCCGGAGTTTCGACGTAAACGCCCTTCCCCGCCAGCATCACCACATCCAGGGCGCCAGATTGAAACTGGAAGCCTCCCCAGAAATCGGTACCCCGAATCCCGATTACCGCCATCGAGGTGCGGACCTGCAACGGCGCCGGGATTTCGGTGGCCGCTTTCGGCGTGATCGCACGGAACACGCCCCGCGTCAGATCCATAAGCGTCCCTTGGGCACGATCATCTCCGGCAGCCGGCGCGGCCTGAACGGTAAACTCGGTGCGTTCGCCCAAGGTCACCATCACCCCGTTCCGCAACCGGATTTCCAGTCGGGTATCCGCCTCCGTCGCGAGGCGATCACCGGCATGAACCGGCTTGCCCAAACCCAGCGGACGCGGCGCCGCGTCCGGGGGTTCGGCGGGTCGCGCCCTTGCGATCCCCTGAATGCGGGTGACGTAGCCGACCGGCTCCGGAGCGACCGCCCACGCGGCGGCGAAAAACGCCAGTCCCAGAACGATGCCCATCACCAATGCCGAAGCGCGCGATTGCATGGGTTCAACTCTCCTCGTCGCGATATTGCCAGCCATCATTTGGTTGGCAAATTGAAAACGCCATCCCAATCCGCCGGCGGTGGTGCGACCATCAAAGCGGCCAGCCGGTCCAGATACAGCGCGTACAGCCGGCGATCCGGCCATCGGGCGCCCAATCGCCGGAAGCGGGCCGTTGCTTCGTCCCAATCCCGCTGCCGGTAAGCGCGCAACGCTGCTGCATGGTCGGCCAATTCCATTTGCTGTTCCGGCTCCAGTTCCGCCGCCAGCCCCAGCGGTTCGAAAATCGCGACCGGCCGGCTTCGGCCCTTGACCCGGACCCGATCCAGCTCGCGGCAGGCATACTCCGGTACGGCGTCGCGGGTATGTTCGCTGATGACGATGGCGACCCCGTACTGCTTGGCGGCGCTCTCCAACCGCGAGGCCAGATTGACCGCATCGCCCAGCACCGTGTAGGACATTCGGAACCGCGAACCCATGTTGCCGACGCTCATCGCGCCGGTGTTGATCCCGATACGGATTCGCAGCGACGGCCAGCCCTCAGCGCGGAATTCGCCGTCCAGCGTTCGCAAGCACCGCGTCATCTCCAGCGCCGCCCGAACCGCATGACGGGGATGTTCGGGATCGGCCAGCGGCGCGCCCCAAAACGCCATGATCGCATCGCCGATGTACTTGTCGATGGTGCCGCGGTGCTCGTGAATGACCCGGGTCAGCGGGGTCAGATAGCACTGCATCAGGCGAGTGAGCTGGCGGGGATCGAATCGCTCGGAAATGGCCGTGAAGTCGGCGATGTCGCTGAACAGCACCGTCATGTGCCGGCTTTCCCCTTCGAGCGAGTACCGCTCGCCGCGCCGACTCATTTCCGCCACGATCTCGGGCGGGACGTACTGCCCGAACAGCCGGGTGATCCGCCGCTCCCGCCGCGATTCGACGAAGAAATTGTAGCTGGTGTACAGCACGTACAGGATCGACAGCAGCGCCAGCCCCGAGGCCAGCGGAGTCACCAGGGCGTGCGCTTCCCAAAGGTAACCATGGAGACCGAGCAGCATTCCGGCGGTCGCGACCGTCAGCAACAGCGCCCACAACGGGGTCAGGAAGCCGATCGGAATACCCAGCAGACCGATGATGCCCAGCTGCGCGATCTCCAGCCCGGCGCTAAACGCTGGCCGGCTCCTGAAGGTTTGATCCAGAATGCCGGCGATCAGGTTGGCGTTCACCTCGACCCCGGCGTAGACGTTCTGCACCGGCGTGGCGCGCAGGTCCATCAATCCGGCCGCCGTGGTGCCCACCAGCACGATCGCGCCATCCAGCAGCCGTGGGTCGGCGCGTTCCGCCAGCACCTCGACCGCCGAAACGTAGGGAAAACTGCCCTGGGGACCGCGATACGGCACCAGTACCGTTCCGAATTCGTCGACCGGCACGGTGAAGCCGCCGATCCGCAGGGCTTCCAGCCGACGGTTTCGCTCGTCCGCGCCATAACCGGCGCCCATGACGAACTCCATGGGGGGTTGCCCTAGCAACGCACGGACCACGGCCAGCGCCAACTGCTCGTACAACCGATCCTGATAACGGATCAACATCGGCACTCGACGAAAAACCCCGTCCAGGTCGACCAGCGGGCTGTTGAAGAAACCGCCGCCTTGCGCGCTGTTCTGCAACAGCGGCAGATTGGCGCCGTAACCGATGGCATCGACCAGCATGGTGTCGTTGGGGCCCAGGTCCTGGATCGTGGCGACCGGCTCGGGCAATTGCCCGAACCGGATGTCGGCGCCGGGCGAGGCGCGGGTGTTGAAGAAATAACCGAGCACGACCGGGCGGTCGTGCAGGGCGGCGGCGAAGCGGCGGTCCGGGTTCCGCTCGCGGCGCAGCTGATCCAGCCGTTCGCGCAGTCGGACATCCTCGCTCAGCGAACTGGCGGCCAGAGTCGCGAAGATGCTGTCCGTCGCGTCGGGTTCGGCGAACACCACATCGAAGCCGAGCACGGCCACCCGATAGCGCTCGAACAGCAAATCGACTAGGTGGGCCAGCCGCCGTCGCGGCCAGGGCCATTGGCCTTCCTCCCGCAGGCTGCGCTCGTCGATATCCACGATCACGACGCGCGGATCCACCCCGCCCGGCAGCGTCAGTTTCAGCTGCATGTCGTAGGCGATGCTTTCCAGTTGGCGCAGAAAAGGCCAGGATAGCCAGCCGCTGGCGTGCAGCACGAACAGGCTGGTGACCGCGACGCCGAGCAACAGCTTGACGACCCGGTGAACGACCATGCGATTCGCTTTCCCTGGAGGCGATACCGTGCTACTGCCTCGGCCCTTGGACGATGCCCACCAGGATGTCGCCGTGGAAAACCAGGGTCTTGAGGAAGGTTCCCGGCCCGAGACTGTATTCCCACCGGTAGACCGGAATGATCCGGCGAACTTCGGTTTCGTAGCCCGACTGGCGCGGATACGGTAGCGGCACCGGATTGACCGGATCGTAATACCGATCGCCCCGCCGCGCCGTCTCTTCGATGAAGCCGTCCTGCCAGGCGCGACGCGGTTCGCCGCAGAGTTCCAGCACTCGCGACTGAGAGTCACCGATATTCGCGATATATCTGCCGCAACGCATGCTGTCGTCGGCAACCACCGCCGCCGTGCCCGACACGGCCAGCAACACCATCCAGGCCAACTGCCCGCGCCAGCGCATGAAGGTTTCCCCTTAAGCTATTTCGAATCGCTTGCGCACTCTTGGTGCATTCGGAACTGCATTTAAGTTTATATTAATCACCCTCGAACGGGGTGTTCCGACCATGATCGCGAATTGTTTATCATGCCCGTACTTCATCCCAATCGCCGACCCCATTTATGACTGATTTTGTGGTAACCGTTTCCACCACGCTGGGTTTGGTCGCGCTGGCCGAACTAGGCGACAAAACCCAACTGGTCTGCATGACCCTGGCGGCCCGCCATCCGGCGCCTCCGGTTCTGCTCGGCGCGGTGCTCGCATTCGCGGTGTTGAATCTGCTGGCGGTAATTTTTGGCGCCGCCGTTGCCGCCTGGTTGCCGGAGTGGCTGGTCGCCGCCGGGGTGGCGGTGCTGTTCGCCGCGTTCGGCGTCCGCGCCCTGCGGGAAGCCAGCGCGGAAACGGTGGCCGTCGAGGAGCGGGATGGCCGGGGTATTCTGGTTTCAACCTTCGTGCTGATTTTCCTGGCGGAACTGGGCGACAAGACTCAGTTGGCGGTGGCGGGGCTGGCCGGCACCCAGGATGCGCTGGCGGTCTGGGTGGGTGGAACGCTGGCGCTGGCGCTGACCTCGGCGCTGGG
>JAVMKL010000238.1:0-3043 GCA_031732875.1 Candidatus Competibacter sp.
CGACGCGGGCACCGTCGTCACCAACTGGGGTTTGCCCTCGGTCAGGGTGCCGGTCTTGTCCACCACCAGGGTGTCGATTTGGTGCATCAATTCGATGGCCTCGGCGTTTTTAAACAACACCCCGACCGTGGCGCCCTTGCCGGTGGCGGTCATGACCGACATGGGGGTCGCCAACCCCAGGGCGCAGGGACAGGCGATGATGAGTACGGCCACGGCGTTGATGAGGGCATGAGTCAGGGTCGGGGGCGGCCCGAACAGCGCCCAGACGACAAAGGCGATCAGGGCGATGGCCACCACGGCGGGCACGAAGTAGCCGGCGACCCGGTCGGCCAGCTTCTGGATGGGCGCGCGGCTGCGCTGGGCCTGCGCCACCAGGTGCACGATGCGGGAGAGCAAGGTGTCGGCGCCGACCCGTTGCGCTTCCACGATCAGGCTGCCGGTCCCGTTGACCGTGGCGCCGATGACCGGGTCGCCGGGGTTTTTCTCCACCGGGATCGGCTCGCCGGTCACCATGGACTCGTCCACGCTGCCGTGGCCTTCCCGCACGATGCCGTCGACCGGGATCTTCTCGCCGGGCCGGACCCACAGGCGGTCGCCGGGCTGAATGCGATCCAGTGGTACGTCCTCATCGTGGCCGTCCGCGTTGATCCGCCGAGCGGTTTTCGGCGCCAGGCCCAACAGCGCCTTGATGGCGGCGCCGGTTCGCTGGCGCGCCCGCAGTTCCAGCACCTGCCCCAGTAGGACGAGCGTCACGATCACGGCGGCGGCCTCGAAGTAGACGGCCACTTCGCCGTGGGCGTCGCGAAACGCGGCGGGAAACAGGGCCGGGAACAGGACGGCCACGGTGCTGTAGCCATACGCCACTCCCACGCCCAAAGCGATCAGGGTAAACATGTTGAGGCTGCGGTTGACCAGGGACTGCCAGCCCCGTTCGAAGAACGGCCAGCCGCCCCACAGCACCACCGGCGTGGCCAAGAGCAGCTCCAGCCAGTTCAGCACGCGCGATGAAGCCAGTCCATCGAACGACATGCCCGGCACATGGCGTCCCATCGCCACGACGACCAAAGGAACGGTCAGCAGGACGCCGATCCAGAAGCGCCGGGTCATGTCCTTAAGCTCCTGGTTTTCCTCCACTTCGAGGGTCACCGTGCGCGGTTCCAGCGCCATGCCGCAGATCGGGCAGTTCCCTGGCTCGTCCCGCACGATCTCCGGATGCATGGGGCAGGTGTACTCGATTTTGCTCGCTGGCGCGGAGATACCCTCCGGCTCCAAGGCCATGCCGCACTTGGGGCAATGGCCCGGCCCTTCCTGGCGAATCTCCGGGTGCATGGGGCAGGTATGGATCGTCCCTGGCGCAGGGGCCGGCGTCTCGACCGCCGGCTTTGCCGGATGAACGGGATGGTGATGGTGGGCATGGGCAGCGTGATGGCCGTGTTCGCGGGAATGCGCGTGGGTGTTCATCGGGTGTCCTCCTCGTCAATACCGGTTAGATGCCCTATCTTTACTTCTGTACCCGAGTACGGAGTCAAGCATGAAAAAATCGCTTTCGTTGACGGTCGGCGAACTGGCCAAAGCCACAGGTGTCCATGTCGAGACCGTGCGCTACTACCAGCGGCGCGGCTTGCTGGCGACGCCAGAACGCCGTTACGGGACGATTCGCCGCTATACGGACGCCGATCGCGACCGGTTGCGCTTTATCCGCCGGGCGCAGCGGCTGGGTTTCACGCTGGAGGAAATCGCCCAGTTGCTCGCTCTGGACGCCCTCCGCGATCGGGATCGGGCGCGTGCCCTGGCCGCAAGCAAGGTGGCCGATTTGGATGCCCGCATCGCCGATCTGCGGGCCATGCGCCGCGTCCTGGTCGAACGGATCGCGCATTGCGTCCACGGCCGGTCCTCCGAACCCTGCCCGATCCTCGACGCCTTCCGCGGCGATGTCCGCGGCGAATCGCTGGAGGAGGGCTAATGTCTTCGCGCCTGTTGGTGGTCGATGACGATGCCGCGCTCAACCTCGCGCTGTGCGCGCATTTCGAGGACCGCGGCTGGCGAGCCACGGGCGTGTACGATTGCGCCGCCGCCCTGGCCGCGACCGCCGGGGCGGCCTTCGAGGTAGTCCTGCTGGACGTGCAACTACCGGACGGCGACGGCGTCGAGTTGCTCGGCCGGTTGCTCGAACGCGATCCACACCTGCCAGCGATTCTCATGACCGGCGGACGCGATGTCGAACGTGCCATGCAGGCCATCGCCGCCGGCGCCTTCGACTGGCTGTCCAAGCCGTTCGAACCCGCCGAACTGGAGCGGTTGGTGGACCGCGCCCAGGCCGCCCGCCAGGCGACCGTCGCTGGGATCGCCGAAACCGATGACGCGCCACTGCGGACCTTGGTGGGCGAGAGTCGGGCGCTGCTGGAAATCGGCAAGACCTTGGCCCGGGTGGCGCCGAGCGATACCCGGGTGCTGATCACCGGCGAAAGCGGTACGGGCAAGGAAGTGATCGCGCGATTGGTGCATATCTACAGCGGTCGGCGGGGACCGTTCGTCGCCGTCAATTGCGCCGCGCTGGTCGAAACCCTGCTCGAATCGGAACTGTTCGGCCACGAGCGCGGCGCCTTTACCGGCGCTCACGCCGCCAAGCTCGGCAAGTTCGAGCAGGCCGCCGAGGGAACGCTCTTTCTCGACGAAGTGGGCGAACTGCCGCCGACCGTGCAGGCCAAGCTGCTGCGGGTCTTGCAGGAAGGCGCGTTCGAGCGGGTGGGCGGCACGCGGACGCTGGAGACGCGCGCCCGGATCGTCGCCGCGACCAACCGCGATTTGTCGGCCGAAGTGACCGCCGGACGGTTTCGCGAGGATCTGCTGTACCGGCTGGCGGTGGTCACGCTGCATGTCCCGCCGCTGCGCGAGCGACGCGAGGACATCCTGCCGCTGGCCCGCCATCTGCTGGCCCGCGCCTGCCGACGGCTGGACCGCTCGGCGGTGACGTTGGCGCCGGATGCCGAGGCGTGGTTGCGGGCGCGCGATTGGCCGGGCAACGTGCGCGAACTGGACAACG
>JAVMKL010000239.1:0-3016 GCA_031732875.1 Candidatus Competibacter sp.
CCGCGCCATCCAGGACCGCCTGGGCGAAGCCAACTGCCTGCAAAGTCTGGGGCTGTTGTTACTGGCCCGTAACGAGCCGGCAGCCGCGTTCGGTCGGTTTCTGAACGTACTCGCGGTTTTCCAGGAGATTCGGGACGGCTTGGGCGAACAGGCCGCGTTCGGTTATCTGGCCCGCACCGCAGCGACGGCGGGCCATGCCGATCAGGCGCTGGCGCTCGCCGAACGGTCGCGGCAAATTGGTCGCTCCATCGACGACCGCTTCGGGCAGTTGATCAACTTGGAACTGCAAATCTCATTGCTGGGGAACGCAGAGGAAATGGAGGCGGCGCTGGCGGCGGCACTGCTGCACCAGCAATTGGCGGTGGCCAGCCAGGATCAGAACAAAATCGAGCGTTATCGACCCTGGCTGGAACAGGTCCGGCAGTCACTGCCGGCCGAAGCTTGGAGACCCATCGAGCAAAACGCGGAAGCCATACTCGCGCGGGCGGTCGCGGCGGCGGAACGGCGGTTGGGCGGGCGCGATCCGCTGGTGTGGGTGGAGGATTCCGGCCCTGCGTCGTGATCGGAAATCACGCTACCCCCCTTTCGCAAAGGGGGGACCGAGCGGTTACATAAAATCAATGAGCCATGCCCGGAAACGTCGCGCTTGGGGGTAAGGAGGAGACACGGGGAATCGCTCCATCGAGCGCGGTCACCCGACGTGGAGTCACGCCGTTCATCTCCCGACCTTGCGCAACACGATGTGCCGGAACCAGCCACCGGCCAGCGCCGGCCGGTCGGACACGACCTCCAGTCCCGGCGCCCGGGCCAGCACGTCCTCGAACACCACGTCGGTGCGGGTGGCCAGCAGCCCCAGCAGCGGGCTGACCAACCGCCGGACCGGCGCTTTTTGGTTGGGCCGCAGGAACTTGTCGAGGATCAGCACCCGACCCCCGGGCCGCAGCACCCGCCCCGCTTCCGCCAGCACCCGCTCCGGATGCGGCGTCACCGCCAGAATCAGGTGCAGCACCACCACATCGAACATCGCATCGGAGTAGGGCAGGGCGCGGGCATCGCCCGCGTCGAGCCGGATATCCAGCTTCAGAGCTTCCGCCTTGCGCCGGGCGCGCGCCAGCATCGCCGGAGTCAGATCGAGCCCCGTGTAGCGCGGCCCGCGCGGCAGCAGTGGGATATCCAGCCCGCTGCCGATCCCCACCAGCAACACCTCGGCAGGCGATTCCTCGCGCAGCAATGCCAAGCTGCGCCGCCGTGCCGCCGCGGTGAAGGGCGCCACGAAAGCGTCGTAGACCGGCGCAAACAGGGTATAGCTGTAGCGCAGCGTCAAGCCGTCCGCCTCAGTGCAGGGTGCGGGGGATCGAGAGCACGAACGGCGGGATGTCGGCGTTGAAGGTCATGCCGTCGTCGGCCAGCATCTGATAGCTGCCGCGCATGCTGCCCACCGACGTGTCCAGAATCGCCCCGCTGGTGTAGCGGAAGCCCTCGCCGGGCTGCAGGTAGGGCTGTTCGCCCACCACACCCTCGCCGCGTACTTCCTCGACCTTGCCGTTGGCGTCGGTAATGATCCAGTGTCGACTGAGCAGCTTGGCGGCGATGCTGCCCTGGTTCTGGATCACCACGGTATAGGCGAACACGTAGCGATCTTGCTCGGGATCGGACTGCTCCTCCAGATAAAAGGCCTGGGCGGCGACCTTGATGCTGTAGTCGGTCTTTTTCTTCCTCATGGATCGGTATTCCGGACGGTGGTAGTGGCTTTTAGGCGAGCAGGGCGCGGGATTTGGCCTCGATGGCGGCCAGCAGGATTTCGAAGGATTTGATGAAGGCGTTGACCCCGTCGATCTCCAGTTGGTCGGTGACGGCGCCGAGATCGATGCCCAGCTCCGGCAGCGCCGCCAATCGCGCCAGGGCCACTTCGACGTCCTGGTCCAGGGTCCTGGCGACGACGCCGTGGTTGCGGAAGGCGTCGTAGGTGGCCGGCGGCATGGTGTTGATGGTATCGGGGCCGATGAGATTGTCCACGTATAGCAGGTCGGGATAATCCGGATTCTTGGTGCTGGTGCTGGCCCACAATAGGCGCTGCGGCCTTGCCCCCGCGGCGCGCAGGGCGGCGAAGTGGCCGCCGCCGAAGATTTCCAGGTACTCCTGGTAGGCCAGCTTGGCGTTGGCGTTGGCGATCTGACCCCGCAGGTCCGGCCGGCGCTCGGCCAGCATCGGATCCAGGGCGGTGTCGAGGCGGCTGACGAAGAAACTGGCCACCGAGCTCACTCGATCCAGCGGCAGACCCCGGGCACGGCGGCGCTCCAGCCCGCGCAAGTAAGCCTCGGCCACCGAGACGTAACGCTCCACCGAGAACAAGAGAGTGACGTTGACGTTGATGTTCTCGGCGATCAGCCGCTCGACGGCGTGCAGGCCGGGCACCGTTCCCGGCACCTTGATCATCACGTTGGGCAGGTTCAGGCGGGCGAACAGCTCGCGGGCCTCCCGGACCGTGCCGTCGATGTCGTGGGCCAAGTCGGGCGAAACCTCCAGGCTGACCATGCCGTCCACACCGCCGGTGGCGTCGTGGGTCGGGCGCAGGGCTTCCGCGGCGGCGCGGATGTCGTCGATGGCCAGGCTGAAAAACAGCTCGCGGCTGCTCTGGTTGGGATTGCGCCGGAGTTCGCGGCGCAGGTCCTCGTCGTAATCGCCGCTGCCGCCGATGGCTTTCTCGAAGATGGTGGGATTGGAAGTGATGCCGCGCAAGTCGTCCTCGGCAATCAGCCGCGCCAGCTTTCCCGAGGTCAGCATCGAGCGCTGGATGTTATCGTACCAGACGCTTTGGCCGGCGGCGTTCAGCCGGCGCAGGGGGTTGGCGTGGGGCATGGTGATGTCCTCGTTGACGGGCAGCGATGGTCGGTTGCCGGAAGGCTGCCGGAAGATGATTGATTGTAGCAATTATCAGCATACCCCACGGCGCCGCGCCAACCGATATCGCCTTGGGGTCGCCGGCGAGCGGCGGACGTGAGTCCGCTGTTTCCGC
>JAVMKL010000240.1:0-3010 GCA_031732875.1 Candidatus Competibacter sp.
ACACCATGGTCGCCGCGCCCACCACGGCGGTGCCGATCAGTACCGGTTTGGCGGTCGCTTTAAAGGTGTTGCCCGCCCCATCGTTCTCTTCCAGCAAATCCTTAGCGACTGCAAAATCCGGCTCGAAACCGAAATCGCGCTTCACTTCGGCTGCGATGCCAGGCAGTTGCTCGATGGTGGACAATTCGTACACCGATTGAGCGTTGTCGGTCACCGGACCGTAACTGTCCACCGCGATGGTCACTGGCCCCATGCCAAGGAAACCGAACGCCACCAGACCGAACGAGAATACGGCGGCCATGATGGCGGCCTTGGCCGGCACCGGATTGATGACGGCGGCCAGATCATATTGCGACACGATGTAGGCGCCCGACATCAGGCTCACGATCACCACGCCCATCCAGAAGGCGGAGAAGTTACCGGCGGTGAGACCGGCGAGAATGTTCAGGCTGGCGCCACCCTCGCGGGAGGCGGTCACGACTTCGCGCACATGGCCGGACCGGACCGAGGTGAAAATCTTGACCACTTCGGGGATGATCGCGCCAGCCAGCGTGCCGAAAGTGATGATCAGCGACAACTGCCACCACAGATTGCCATACACCTTGCCGCCGACGGCGATATCGCCGATCAACAGGTACGACACCACGAAGGTCAGGGCCAGCGAGATACCGGAGGTGATCCATACCAGCGAAGTCAGTGGTGCTTCGAAATCGAAGCGGGCCAGGTTACCGTAACGTTGCTTGGCGCGGGTTTCGTTGACCAGATAGGAAGCGCCGGAGGCGACGATCATCATGACGCGCATGACGAAGATCCACACCAGCAATTGCACCTGCACGGCGGCTTCGGGCACGGCCAGCATGATGAAGCTGATCAGCGCCACGCCGGTCACGCCGTAGGTCTCGAAACCGTCGGCGGTGGGACCGACCGAGTCGCCGGCGTTGTCGCCCGCGCAGTCGGCGATCACACCGGGATTGCGGGCGTCGTCCTCCTTGATCTTGAACACGATCTTCATCAGGTCGGAGCCGATGTCGGCGATCTTGGTGAAGATGCCGCCGGCGATGCGCAACGCGGCGGCGCCGAGCGATTCGCCGATAGCGAATCCGATGAAACATTTGCCGGCCAGCGCGGGCGGGACGAATAACAGAATGGCCAGCATGATCAGCAGTTCGGTGGAAATCAGCAACATGCCGATGGATATGCCAGACTGGAGCGGAATCGCGTAGACCGGATAGGCTTGGCCCCGCAGCGCGGCGAACGCGGTCCGGCTGTTGGCCAGCGTGTTGATGCGGATGCCGAACCAGGCCACGCCCAGCGAACCGGCGATGCCGACCAGCGAGAACGCCAGGATCAACAACACTTCGGACGCGTTCATGTGCTGGACGCCGCCGAAATAGGCGACCATGATGACCGCGATGAATGCCTCCAGAATCAGCAAGAACTTGCCCTGGGTGAACATGTAGGTCTTGCAGGTTTCGTAGATCAGTTCACTGACCTCGGCCATCGAACGATGCGTCGGCAAGCGGCGAATTCGACCGTAAATGACCGAGCCGAACACCAGTCCACCAATACAGACGAGCAGACCCCAGGACAGCAGGGTCCAGCCCGAGACGCCGCCGAGAAACCGGGCCAGCGATCCGTCGTTGAGGTTGGGCAACACCAGATTGGCTTCGCTGACATGGGCTGTTTCGGCGAATGCCGGGAATGCGCTCAACCCGAACGCAAGGAGCAGCAGCAACGGAAATGATCGTGCCATACCCCCACGCCAGGCAGGCGTGAGAGCCGAGCTTGCGAGTGTCATAAATCTTCCCCTAAAAGCAACCCAAGCGGCGAACCCACCAAGCGCGGTCCTGACCCGCCACCGCCCGGAAGCGGGCGGCATGTGGTCGCTAGCAATCGCCATGCCTGACAGGCCAATAAGATAAGCAATTGTCTGATTTGATTTTTTTCATCGGGAAGAGGCGAGTGTAGTGTAGCAGATACCACCGTGCGGGAGGGATGATTGTCCGCAACGAGACAAGGTTTCCCTATTGACAAAGGGGGTATGCCCGGGTCGTCCATACCCGGGTGTCCCGGACCTTGCGTTAAAGCCCGCGCGCTCCCGCTAGAACCTCTGCCCTGGCTGCTGGACCGCGACCCGAATTCTCCGAGCGCCAATCTAAGGAGTGATACGGGAGAGGCAGCGGCGAAGGTGGGCGGAATTTCGAGCGTTCCACCCCGAGGAAGACGGCCCAGGGCGACGAACCAACCGATTGTTGGAGCCACGCAGGCTTTTTCCCCGGCGTCAGCGGGCGGACCGGGGTGGCTTGACGATCTCGTAGGTACAGGCGAAAGCCGCCGCCTGCACGCGGTAGAGATCCTTGGGATTGTTGGGATCGCGCACGAGGGCATCGCCCGGCCTCGCCACCATGGCCTCGCCCCAGGGCGCGGTGAAGCTGAAGTTGCCGTCCTGGTCGCGGACGAGGGCATACAGCATCTCGACGCCGCGCGGCCGGTACGGCGCCCAACCCTCGCCATCCGGCGGACCCAGCGGACCCTCGTAGCGCTCGGCGAACTTGCCGGCGTTCACCAGGTATTGCTCGTAACCGGACGATTCGCAGCGGTTGCGCACCACCCGGTCGCCGGCCGCCGCCGGCTGGCTTTGCGTTTCCTTGCCTTCGCCGGCGATGATAGTGACCACGATTTCCCCCGGCACCGCCGGCCGGGCGTCGACCGGCTTGGACTTGCGCGCGACGCCGATCCGCCCGTCCTGCTCCGCCCGTGCAAACAGCGCCTCAACGTCCATCGCGTTCTCTCCCCATGCCGGCAGGATGACAATGATCGCGATCACAACGGAGATCATCGAAAAACGAGCAAACCATATTTGACCGAACGGGCGAATGATAAAGGTGCACACCATACTTTTCCCCCTTTTGCCTGGATACTGTCACGGCGGAGTCGATACCTGATCGGTCAAAACTGAACCGCCCCGGGTTTGCCGGAGGCTGGTTGAGTTAAGTTATGCGGCCATGGC
>JAVMKL010000241.1:0-17722 GCA_031732875.1 Candidatus Competibacter sp.
TGGCTTCTATCTTAAATGGCCCGGCCCCTGGTCTTGACTGAAGGGTCCACTTTAATTTGCCGGATTCGCAACAGCTTAATCGAGTATTATTACCCATTCTTGGCCGCTGCGCGTCGCCAAGATTCAAGCAAACTGCGGAGGGTTCTTAGGACTTCCGGACAAAACCTCGTCGCCGACCTACAAGGTCATGATTTTTTCAGGGCGCAGAAGAAAGTTCGGGGGTTTTGTCCGATAGTCTTTATGATTGTTAGGAATTCAAAAATTTCCGCTACCCAAGGTGGTTCGGCGAATCTCAGTGGTAAATCCCTGTACATTTTCCCGTGATGGTTCCGGATCACAGGAAAATTCACAGGGGGTATCTTTTTGAGGAATACCGATGACAGTGGTTAACTTTGCGTTTTTTCCGGCCCGGTGGGTGGTGCGCTGCCTGCTGCTGATTCTGCTTTTCGCCATCGGATGGGGAGCGCTTCCCGCCCTCGCCACCACGGGCCATGTCAGCGAGGCCAATCTCGTTCTGCCCGATCTTGGCGACGCGTCGTTGGTGGCGTTTTTCGGCGGAACGTCCGGCTGGACGCTGCTTTTTTACGGACTCCTGGTCTGCCTCGGCGGCCTGATCTTCGGCGGCGTCATTTACCGCCAGATTCTTCGCCTGCCGGTACATCGCTCGATGGCGGAAGTCAGCGAACTGATTTACGAAACCTGCAAGACCTACATGATCACTCAGGGCAAGTTCCTGCTGATCCTGGAAGCGTTCACGGCGGTCATCATGATCGGTTACTTCTACTTCGTTCAGCAACTTCCGGTGCCCGACGTGGGGCTGATCCTGGCGTTTTCGCTGGTCGGTATCGCGGGTTCCTACCTGGTGGCCTGGTTCGGCATTCGCATCAACACGTTGGCCAACAGCCGCACCGCGTTCGCCGCGCTCGCGGCAAAGCCCTTTCCGGTCTACGCCATTCCGATCAAGTCGGGAATCGCTATCGGTATGTTGTTGATCTCGACCGAGTTACTCATCATGCTCGGCATCATGCTGTTCGTACCGCCGGCGTTGGCCGGCAAGTGTTTCATCGGTTTCGCCATCGGTGAGTCGTTGGGCGCCGCCGCGCTGCGTATTGCCGGTGGCATCTTCACCAAGATCGCCGATATCGGGTCGGATTTGATGAAGATCGAATTCGGCATCCAGGAAGACGATGCGCGCAATCCCGGCGTGATCGCCGACTGCGCCGGGGACAATGCGGGCGATTCGGTCGGCCCAACGGCGGACGGTTTCGAGACCTACGGCGTCACCGGCGTGGCGCTGATCAGTTTCATCATGCTGGCGGTGCCGGAACCTGCCGTGCAGGTGCAATTGCTGGTGTGGATTTTCGTGATGCGGGTCATGATGATCGTCGCCTCGGGCATCTCGTACCTCGGCAACGGCATGCTGGCGGAGCAGCAGTATGGCACGAAGGCGCGCTTCGACTTCGAAGCGCCACTGACTTCGCTGGTCTGGATCACGTCGGTCGTGTCCTTGATCATCACCTTCATCGTGTCGTACCTGCTGATCGGCGACTTCGCGATCGCCGACAAAACCTACACCAACCTGTGGTGGCAGCTTTCGTTGATCATCACCTTCGGCACGCTGGCGGGTGCCATCATTCCCGAGGTGGTAAAGGTGTTCACCTCGACCAACTCCAAGCATGTGCGCGAAGTGGTGACGGCGTCCAAGGCCGGCGGCGCCAGCCTCAACATCTTGTCCGGAATCATCGCCGGCTATTTCTCCGCGTTCTGGATCGGCGTGATCATCGTCGCGCTGATGGCCGGTGCCTGCATCGTGTCGCAGTTCGAACTGGCTTCGGTGATCAACCCCGATACCGCCAAGGCCGCGATGATGGCCGCCGTGTTCTCGTTCGGGCTGGTCGCCTTCGGCTTCTTGGGGATGGGTCCGGTGACGATCGCCGTCGACAGTTACGGCCCGGTCACCGACAACGCACAATCGGTGTACGAGCTGTCGACCATCGAACAGATCCCCGGCATCAAGGAAGAGGTGAAGCGGGATTTCGGCTTCGATCTCAACTTCCGTATCGCAAAGTTCCTGCTCGAAGAGAATGACGGGGCCGGCAACACCTTCAAGGCCACCGCCAAGCCGGTGCTGATCGGCACCGCCGTGGTCGGCGCCGCCACCATGGTGTTCTCCATCGTCATGTTGCTCACGGCGGGTCTCACGGAGAACCTCGACAAGCTGTCGCTACTGCATCCGCCTTTTCTGCTCGGCTTGGTCGCCGGCGGCGCGACAATTTTCTGGTTCTCCGGCGCCAGCACGCAGGCCGTATCCACGGGTGCCTACCGCGCGGTGGAGTTCATCAGCACGCACATCCGACTGGATGAGGTCGTCAAGGCATCGCAGAAAGACAGCAAGAAAGTGGTAGAGATTTGCACGATCTACGCGCAGAAGGGCATGTTCAACATCTTTCTGGCCGTGTTCTTCGGCACGCTGGCGTGCGCCTTCATCGAACCGTTCTTCTTCATCGGTTACCTGATCTCGCTGGCCATCATCGGGCTGTATCAGGCGGTGTTCATGGCCAACGCCGGCGGCGCCTGGGACAACGCCAAGAAGATCGTGGAAACCGAAATGCACGCCAAGGGCACCGACCTGCACAATGCCGCTGTGGTCGGTGACACCGTGGGCGACCCCTTCAAGGACACCGCCTCGGTCGCGATGAACCCGATCATCAAGTTCACCACGCTGTTCGGGCTGCTCGCGGTCGAAATGGCGGTGGGCTTGCAGGCGCAGGGCTATCAGGCGGTGGTATTGCTCCTGGCCACCGCGTTCCTTGCGGTCAATCTGGTATTCGTGTTTCGCAGTTTCTACGGCATGCGCATCTTCGCCAAGAGCGAAGAGTAACGGTAGTCATTAGACCGCGTCGCGGCTATGATCGGCCGGAGGCAGAGACTCGCGCTCTCCTTCTGGCCACGATAATAAGGGCAGATCCCGAACCAAGTCGACCCATTGAAGAGGGCCTCTCATCATGTCCATACATCTATACTTCTCGTTGATTCCGGAAGCGCTGATCGCCTCGATGCTACCGCCCGAGGAGTTCGGGCAGTACTACGCGACGGGACACAAGTTCAAGTCGAAGGGGCAGGCTGTTTTCTTCGAAGTCGATCCGACGTACCGGCACGAATATTTCGACATCGACGGGTGTTACGCGCGCTGTGTGACGAAGTCGAACGGCGCGCCCAAAAACTCCATCTACATCTCGATGTACCGTGTGATGGAGCACCTCACGGTGAGCGCGCTGGGCAAGCTGTACCTGACGACGACGATGGGCGCAACGCTGGGCTTGAGCCGCGCCAACGAGTTGCCGACGGTCGAGCCTGAACTGCACATGTACCATGATCTCGCGCCGATCAACAGTCTCGTGGTGAGCTTGCTCGACCCGGCAGCCTACTATGCCGACGTAACCACTCAGCCCTCCAAGTCCTTCTCTTTTCCCGGAATGTGCTTTGTCGAACTCGAACTGGGTCCACTCGCGCGCGATCCGGAGAACGGCCAGGAAGGCGATCTGCCGTATCCGTTCATGCAGCACCTGCGCGAAGCGCTGATGGAACTGAAGCCACGCTCGAAGCAGAACAAGCTGGTCCATCGCGTGCATTCGCTCGAATTCCCGTTCCGGATGGTCAAGAACGGTTTTTTTGCCGGAATCGGTAACGAACTCGTTTACTACCCGATGCTCTCACCAGCGGTTCTCAGGAAGGATCACAGCAACTGGTGGCGTTCGGCCAACCTCTAGCGGGGATTATACTCCCCGGTCAAGAATATCGTGTCATCAGTCAGCCTGAGTTGATGTTTCCAAAAGGAGCCATAATCGATTATTGGGGGTCGTAGGGAAAGCCGTCATAGCGGCACATTGAGGGCCATACGGCTGATCGAGGCCCGGTTTTCCGCAGAATGGTCTTTTTGGGTCCGGTCGGCATCCTCGCCGAATCTGACACCCAAGCGGGTTTCCTTACCTCTTCGCGAAGCTTTCATGTCCACTTCATC
Organism: Candidatus Competibacter sp.; assembly: GCA_031732875.1. Taxonomy (GTDB): domain Bacteria; phylum Pseudomonadota; class Gammaproteobacteria; order Competibacterales; family Competibacteraceae; genus JAVMKJ01. The sequence goes on from JAVMKL010000241.1 coordinate 4,022, forward strand.
CCCTACCCCGCTTGGTACCGGGCACAGCACTATGCATCACGATGCCACCGACAAACCAAAGCACCAGCAATTCTCATTTTGCTGTAAGTCGTAGGGTGGGTTAGGCGCGCCTTGTGAAAATTCATCCCTGGAACGTCACGGTCGAGGCGCGCCGTAATCCACCGTTGCGCGATCGTTGCCGGTCTGGTGGGTTACGGCGCACGGAAAGCCCCGTGGTGACCTCAGCATGGGTAGGGGGCGCGCCTAACCCACCCTACGGCGGACGTACCTTTCAGGCCAAAATGAGAATTGCTGCCAAAGCATTTGGGGATTTGACATGAGGCAGGGCGTTTCGAACCCTGCCTTTTTCAAAGAGGGGAATGAACGGTCGCTTTTCCGGAGGGGGACGAGAATCAGGCACCATCACCCGCAACCCTTCCGTCGCCGGCGGAGGGGTGGTTAGCGGGCGCTCACGCCGGCTGGCGGGCGAACCAGTCCGCCAGCTCGTCCAGACCGCCGACCACCACGTCCGGCCCGACCCCCCAGGGGTCGAACACGGCGTCTGGCTGGCGCTTGACCCAGGCGGCGCGCAGGCCAGCGGCCTTGGCGCCGATTACGTCCCAGGCATTGCTGGACACCAGCCAGGTTTCGCCCGGGGCCCGTCCGGTCCGCCGCGCCAGGTACGCGTAGACCTCCGGGTCGGGCTTGAAGGTGCGCAGGTCGTCCACGCTGACCACATCCTCCAACAGCGGCAACACGCCGGCGTTGACCAGCAGCGCCCGAATGCTCGCTTCCACGCCGTTGGAAAATGCCACCCGCTGATGGCCCTGAGCCTTGAGGGCGGCCAGACCGGCGGGAACTTCCGGAAACATCGGCAGGTAGAGATAGGACTCCAACAAGCGGTCCTGATCGGATTCCGGCAATTCGCAACGCAGGGTCTGCTGGGTAAAGCGCAGAGCCTGGCGGGTGCAGATATCGAAATCGACATAGCGGCGCATCAGACCGCGCCGGAACGAATACTCCAGTTGCTTGGTCCGCCACAGATGGGCGAACTGGACCGCCTGCTCGCCGACCAGCGCCTGCAACGGCTCGGCCAGCGCCAACGGGTCTACCAGCGTGCCATACACATCGAACCCTAAGGCGTAAGTCTTTTCCACGTTCAACTCCATGTCATCCTCGTTCGCATTCTTGCTGAATCGTCGCCGGACCCGCCCGACCGTCGCGCGTGCCGGACCGGCATCGTCAACCTCAATTGGTGCGCGCGACCACGATGGCCAGCAGCAGCCAGGCCGCCATGAAAGCCGCGCCGCCGAAGGGGGTGACGGCACCCAGCCAGCGGGCACCACTCAGGCTCAGCACATACAGGCTGCCCGAAAACAGCACCAAACCGGCGACCATCAAGATACCGGCCCAGCGCGGGAGCACCGCTTCCGGAAGGTGCAGCGCCAGCAGACCGACCACCAGCAACCCCAGGGCATGATAGATATGATAGTGCACGGCAGTTTCATAAATGGCCATCAGATCGGGCGCCAGCGTTTTTTTCAGCGCATGGGCGCCGAACGCGCCCATCGCCACCGCCAGCAGCATTCCGAGACCGCCCAGGACCAGAAAGATTTTCGCCCAAATAGACATGGACGCTCCTTAATGCCATCCAGGAAATGCGGCACGGTTCACGGCAACACATCCTCGCTGCGCAAATGCGACTCCGGCGGTTGCGGTCCCGACTCGCCGAGAGGCTCGGGCACGAATAGGGGACACGGTTGGGTGCTGGCCTGCCAGAGATCGACGAACTCGCCCCAGTGCGGATTTTGTTGCCGTCCGGCTTCCAGGTAATCCAGCAGGTTCCGGATGCTGGCGTTGTGGCCGCGGGCGGTGGCGCGGGTGCTGAAAAAGGCCCAGCGCAAATAGAGCAGGTAGGTATTGAGCACGTCGCTCTCGCAGTAGCGGTCGATGGCGGCAAAATCGCCGGCGGCCGCCTGATCGGCGACGTTCCCGCCGTGGCCGTTCCACTTGCCCGGCAGGCCCAGAGCCCGCGCTGCCTCGTCCAACCCCAACCGGGGCGAGGCGCCGAAATCGCACAGGGCGTCCATCAGATCGCAGTGCCAATTGGTTTCATAGCGATAATCGTAACCGAAACGGGGATCGGTACGATGCCAGTTGAAGGCGGTCAGGCCATGCACCAGCGAGCGCTGCTTGAGCACGGCGACATCGAAGCCGCGGCCATTCCAGGTCACCAGCCGGGGTTTCTGCCGGTCCACCATGTTCCAGAATCCCGCCAACAACTCCCGCTCGCCGCGGCTGGCGATGCTGGCCGCGCCCAGCCTGCGGATCGTGTAGCGCTCCGCCTGCCCGTCGTGCTCGATCCGGGCCAGCAGGAACCCCAGGGTGACGATCTCGTGCTGGATCGGCTTGGGAAAGCTCTCCGGGTCCCGATCCTCGGGCAGCACGGCCATATCGGGACGGGTTTCGAGGTCGACGACCAGCAGGTTGAGGGGAGTAGCCATCGGATGCGCGGTTCCATGTGGTGTTGATAAAGCCGCCAGGTACAGTGCCCGTGACCGGCGGGCTGTAAATCGATATCACTCCCCCGCCACCGTCATCCGCTCCAGCAGCAGCGAGCCGCAGCGGATGCCGCCGCGCGCATCGACGTCGTTGCCCACCGCGACGATGCCCTCGAACATCTCGGCGAGATGGCCGGCGATGGTGATCTCCTGGACCGGATACTGAATCTCGCCCTGCTCCACCCAGAACCCGGCCGCCCCGCGCGAGTAATCGCCGGTCACCAGGTTGATGCCGTGACCCAGCAGCTCGGTCACCCACAGCCCGGTATCCAGTTGCCGCAACAATTCGTCGTGGCCGAGTGGACCGGGCTCGACGATCAGGTTATGGGTACCGCCGGCATTGCCCGTCGTCTCCATCCCCAGGCGGCGGGCCGAGTAGCTGTCCAGCACGTAACCCCGCAACACGCCATCGCCGACGACATCGCGGTCGGCGGTGGCCACGCCCTCGCCGTCGAACGGCGCGCTGGCCAATGCGCCGGGGAGGTGCGGTCGCTCGCGGATCGTCACGAACTTCGGGAAAACCCCCGTGCCCAGACGATCCAGCAGGAACGACGCCTTGCGGTACAGCGCGCCGCCGCGAATGGCGGCGACGAAGTGGCCGATCAGCCCACGCGCCAGTTCCGGCGCGAACAGCACCGGCGCCTGCCGGGTTCCCAGCCGGCGGCTGCCCAGTCGTCGCAGCGCCCGTCGCGCGGCCTGTTGCCCGACCGCGACCGGCGCTTCCAACTCCGCGCGGTCGCGCGCCACCGCGTACCAATGGTTGCGTTGCATCCCGCGGTCATCCCGGGCGATCACCGAGCAACTGATGGAATGGCGGCTGGTCGGGTACCCGCCGCAAAAACCGTGCGAGTTGCCGTACACGACCAGACCAGTTTGGGTGGAGACGCCGCCGCCCTCGGAATTGCGGATGCGCGGATCCATCGCGAGCGCCGCTGCCTCGCACTGGCGGGCCAGTTCGATGCCCTCCTCGGCGGACAGCGACCAGGGATGATAAAGATCGAGATCGGGAATTTCCCGCGCCAGCCGGTCGGGATCGGCCAGGCCAGCACAGGGATCGGCGGCGGTATGCCGGGCGATGGCGCAGGCGCTTTGCACGGTGTCGCGAATCGCCTCCGGCCGCCAGTCGGCGGTGCTGGCCGAACCGCGGCTCTGGCCGAAATAGACGGTAACCCCCAAGCCGCGCTGGCGGTGGTGCTCCAGCTTTTCGACTTCGCCCAGGCGGACGGTGACCGACAGGGCGCTGTCGAAACTGACCGCGGTTTCGGCGGCGGTGGCACCCCGGGCGCACGCCTCGGCAAGGATATCGGCGACCAGGGCTTCCAATCGTTCGCGCGCCGGCAGCGGCGCGATGGTACGGGCGATGGCTTCGGACATGGGTCGAGGGTCAGGAGTCAGGAATCGGGTATCAGGGGTCGGGTACCAGGCATCAGGCTTGCGTCCCGCCCACGGTCAGCGCCTCGATCCGCAAGGTCGGCTGGCCGACGCCGACCGGCACGCTCTGGCCGTCCTTGCCGCAGGTACCGACTCCGGCATCGAGTTTCAGATCGTTGCCGACCATGGAGACTTTGGTCAACACGTCCGGACCGTTACCGATCAGAGTAGCACCCTTGACCGGACGGGTGACGCGGCCATTTTCGATCAAATAAGCCTCGCTGGCGGAAAACACGAACTTGCCGGAGGTAATATCCACCTGGCCGCCGCCGAAATTGACCGCGTACAGCCCCCGCTCCACCGAGGCGATGATGTCGGCCGGATCGTACTCGCCCGGCAGCAGGTAGGTGTTGGTCATGCGCGGCAGCGGCGAATGGGCGTAGGATTCGCGGCGGCCATTGCCGGTCGAAGCGGTTTTCATCAGTCGGGCGTTGAGCTTGTCCTGCAGATAACCCTTGAGCACGCCACGTTCGATCAAGGTCGTGCATTGGGTCGGCGTACCCTCGTCGTCGATGTTGAGCGAGCCGCGCCGATTGGCCAGCGTGCCGTCGTCCACCACCGTACAGAGCGGCGATGCCACCCGTTCGCCAACCCGGCCGCTGAAGGCCGAAGTACCCTTGCGGTTGAAATCGCCCTCCAGGCCGTGGCCGATGGCCTCGTGCAACAGGATGCCCGGCCAACCCGGTCCCAGCACCACGGTCATCGTCCCCGCCGGCGCGGGGACGGCTTCCAGATTGATCAGGGCCTGTCGCACCGCTTCCCGCGCATAACCGAGGGCGCGGTCCTCGTCGAGGAACCAGCCGTAGCCAATTCGCCCACCGCCGCCACTGCTGCCCTGCTCGCGGCGGCCCCCATGCTCGACGATCACCGTCACGCCGAGCCGCACCAGCGGCCGCACGTCGCCGGCCAGGGTACCGTCGCTGCCGGCCACCAGGATCGTGTCCTGGGTAGCGGCCAGGCCGACCATCACTTGAGTGACTCGTGGATCCTGGCGGCGGGCCTCGGCATCCACCCTTTCCAGCAGTTGCACCTTGGCTTCGGCCGACAGGGTGTCCAGCGGGTCGATGGGTTCATAAAGCATGGGACGTGGGGCGGTCTGCCAGATCTGAAGCCGGCTCTCGCCACCGCGACGGGCGATGGCGCGGGCGGCGGTCGCCGCCTCCAGCAGGGCCGGCATCACGATCTCGTCGGAATAGGCGAACCCGGTCTTCTCGCCGCTCACCGCCCGGACCCCGACACCCTGCTGGATGGCGTGGCTGGCCTGTTTGACCCGACCGTCCTCCAGACTCCAGGATTCGGCTCGGCGCGACTGAAAATACAGATCGCCACCGTCGACGGCGTGGCCCAACAGGCAGGCCAGCGTCCGGTGCAGATCGTCCTCGCCGAGACCGGCGGGAGCCAACAGTTGATGGCGGGCAAAGGCAAGCGTATCGGTATTCATGGTCGACCTCGTTCGATCATCCGGCAGTTGCTCCATTCAAAACCACCCACATATAGCCCGCGCGCAAGTCCCGATCTCCTAACCGGCGTAATCCTCCAGCCTCAGGGGTACCGCCAGCGGCTGGCCGTCAAACCATACCTGCTCTCCATCCAGTCGCAGCCGTCCCTCCGCGAACCAACGAATCGCCAGCGGATACAGCCGGTATTCGCGTTCCAGCACCCGCGCCGCCAGCGTATCGGGATCGTCGCCCGGGCGCACCGGTACCCGCGCCTGCACGATGACCGGCCCCCCGTCCAGTTCGGCGGTGACGAAGTGGATGCTGGCCCCGTGCTCGGTTTCCCCGGCGGCAATCGCGCGTTCGTGGGTGTGCAGTCCGCGGAACTTGGGCAGCAGCGACGGATGGATATTGAATATTCGCCCTCGGTAATGTTCGGTGAAACCGGGAGTCAGCACCCGCATGAACCCTGCCAGCGCCACCAGATCCGGCTGGTATCCGTCGATCAGCTCGATCAGGGCGGCTTCGAACCCGGGCCGGTCGGCGAACGGCTTGTGATCCAATTCCAGCGCCGGAACGCCGGCCTGTCGCGCCCGCTCCAGGCCGTGAACGCCGGGCCGATTGCTGATCACCGCTGCCACCTCGACCGGCAGTTCGCCGCTTGCCGCTCGATCGAGAATCGCCTGCAAGTTGCTGCCGCGGCCGGAAATCAACACCACCAGCCGAATTTTCCCAACCGCGCTCACGGCTGAAACTCCACCAACGGTTTGCCTTCGCCCTCGGCGATTTGGCCCAGCGTCCAGACGGTTTCGCCCGCCTCCCGCAGCAGCGCTTGCGCCCGCTCTTCATCTTTCGCCGGGACGCAGACCACCAGCCCGACTCCGCAGTTGAAGGTGCGCCGCATTTCCGCTTCGGCCACGCCGCCCTGTCGTTGCAGCCATTGGAACACCGCCGGCCGCTCCCAGCCTTGCAGCGCGATGACTGCCTTCGTGTTCGCCGGCAACACCCGCGGCAGATTTTCGGTCAAGCCGCCGCCGGTAATGTGGGCTATAGCGTGGACCTCGATCCGTTCCAGCAGTTGCAAAATCGGCTTGACGTAGATACGAGTCGGTGCCAGCAGAGTCTCGCCGAGCGTGCGGCCATCCGCGAACGGTTGATCCAGCCTTGCGCCACTGACCGCGACAATCTTGCGGATCAGCGAATAACCGTTGGAATGCGGACCGGAGGAGGCCAGTCCGAGCAGGACGTCGCCCGGCGCGACCCGCGAGCCGTCGATGATTCGCGCCTTTTCGACCACCCCGACGCAGAAACCGGCCAGGTCGTAATCGCCTTCGCCATACATTCCCGGCATTTCGGCGGTTTCCCCCCCCACCAGCGCCGCGCCAGCCCGTTCGCAGCCGTCGGCGATGCCCCTGATGACATCGGCGGCCACATCCACATCCAGCTTGCCGGTCGCGTAATAGTCCAGAAAAAACAGCGGTTCGGCGCCCGCCACCAGCACGTCGTTGACGCACATCGCCACCAGGTCGATCCCGATGGTGTCGTGCCGGTTCAGTTCCAGCGCCAGCTTGAGCTTGGTGCCGACCCCGTCGGTGCCGGAGACCAGCACCGGCTGGCGGTAACGGTCCAGCGGCAGTTCGAACAGGGCGCCGAAACCGCCCAGTCCCCCCAGTACGCCTGGCCGGAGGGTGCGGCGGGCGTGCGGCTTGATGCGGTCCACCAGCCGGTTGCCGGCGTCGATGTCGACCCCGGCGTCGCGGTAGCCGAGCGAGGGGGCTTGTGGTTGATCGTTCACGGATGAGAAACCTCGCTATGAAAATCGGGCGGGCGTGAGGGATCGAAACTCCACCCATCCTTGGGCGAATTCAGTACTGGCTATCGCACAAACTGGCATAGTGGTAAAACCATTCGGGTTGCGGGGTGCGTACGTGGGCACGCAGGGTGTCCCAGAGTATTCCGGGCAACAGGGCGGGCGCGTTCTTGCGCGCCCAGCGCCGGAAACTGCGCATCCGGTGGCGGAAACTGGCCCGTGCGAGCGAAGGTGGAATCAGTTCGCCGTGGCGTTCGAAAAACCGGCCCAGTATGCGCCAGGACTCCTGGAGCATCATCGGTTGCCGGAGACTGGCGTTGGCGCCATGGCGGCGATAGGCGGCCAGCCGTTCGGGCACGCGCGCCAGAGTGTAACCGGTGGCGAGCCTCAGCCAGCAGTCCCAGTCTTCGAGTCGGAGCGATTCGTCGAAACCGCCCAGACCGGCGAAGCGTTCGCGGTGCAGAGCCACGGTCGGATTGGGGATGGGATTGCCCAAAACCAGCGACAGATAGGCTTCGGGGTCGGGGCCGGAAGGGGGGCGCTCGCCGGCGACCTTCGGTATGACGGCCCCGTCCTCGTCGATGAGGTCGGCATCCGCGTAAACCAGGGCAAGCCGCTCGTCGCCCCAATCCCGGATCGCCCGCCATTGAGCTTCGATCTTGCGGGGATAAAGCCGGTCGTCCGAACCCAGGAGATGCACCCATTCCCCTCGACACGCGGCGATGGCTCGATTGGATGCAGCGCCGACCCCACGGTTTTCCTGTCGGATGAATTCAACGCGGCGAAATCGATTCCCATGCTCCCGCACGAAGCGCTGGACCGCGTCCCCCGTGCCGTCGGTGGAACCGTCATCGACCACGACGAGTTCCAGTTCGGGGTAGGTTTGGTCGCGGATGGATTCCAGGCAGGCGCCGATGTAGCGGGCGTGATTGTAGGCGGGCACGACCACGCTGGCGAGCGGTGGCGTCATTTCTCGGCCAGCAGGAAACATTGAACGGCCAGGAACGGCCCGAGCAGGCGATGGGGAAACCACCATTTCCGGTATTTTTTCTTGATGTTGAGCGATTCCGCCCGCACCTTCCAGCCGCGGGCCTCCACCGTCCTGCGCAGGCTTGCCGGGGTGAAGAAGTGCAAGTGGGTGCGATCCATGATCCCGGCGTCAACATAGTCGAAGCGTCCGTGGAAAAGCAATGGAAAAACCACGCTCTTGTGCCGCACGTTGGGGACGCTGACCATCAGCCGGGCGCCGGGACGGGCGCGATCGTGAATGTCCCGGAGGGTTTGCCAGGGATCGACCAGATGTTCCAGGACGTCGGCCAGGATGACCAGATCGTAATCCAGCCAGGGCGTTTCGGATAAGGCATCCGCCAGATCGCGATTCCAAACCCGCCGCAGTTGACCGGCCGCCATACCGGCCGCCGCGGGATGCGGTTCGATGCCGTCGCAGGAATTTACGATGCCGGCTTCCCTGAGTTGCTTGCCCAGACGACCGGCGGCGCAGCCGATATCCAGCGCCAGGTTGAAGGGACCATGGGAACGCAGGAAATCGACAACGTCTCCCCGGTCGGCGGTGTAGTAACGGCCGTTCATGGGGTGACAGCCTCGTAATCCCGATGGAAATTTCTGTGGATCATCGCTAACGTGATTTGTCGGATTTTTTACACCTTCTCCATGAGGCGAAAGTGGCGCCACGCCGCGCGTCAATGGATGAAGTTGCCGGCTCTGGCGATGCCGACGATGCCTACCAGAATCCAGAACGCATTGAGCAGAGTATAGGCGGCATCCTGCTTCACCCTGGCGCACCAGGTCAGCAGGACCGCGTCGATGGTGTTGACGATCCAGACCCCCAGGAACGGGCTGTCCGGCCCCAGCCAACTGACCAGGCTAAAACTGCCAATCCGCATCAGAACGCCGATCATCTCCAGGGTCTTCAGATGCGCGACAACGAACCGATTGAATTCGGGCACGGTCAACGGGTTCTCCGGTCTGGATGACTGTGGAGCACTACCCACCGTTTTCCCAAGGGTGGCCGCACCTGCAATCGAACGGAACCCGCGTGACTATGGGTAATGCCCTGTTTGGTTGAGAACAGCCACTGAAAAAACGCGCCGCCGTAGCCGACCCGCGGATGGCGGCGGCCCCAGTCCCGGACGGCGTCCCGATACGGCCGGCCGGTGAGGATCGCGTCTGTAACCGTTCGCTCCCCTCGCCCGCTTGCGGGAGAGGGGTTAGGGGTGATGGCTGTAGTTTCAAAGACTTACCCCCTCACCCTAACCCTTTCCCCCATGAATGAGAGAGAGGGGACCGAACGGTTACCTCAGTCTTTCCTAACGACCAGCATCGTCGTCTGGTATTCGATCACCTGCTGATCGCGTTGGTTGTAGGCTTTGTTTTGGTAGACGAACAGGAATCGCCCCGGATTTTTGGTGGGGCGCAGTTCGACCACTTCGGCCTCCGCTCGGAGGGTGTCCCCAAACAACACTGGAGACGTGATCTTCATCTGGTCCACGCCGATATACGCATAAATTTCATAGCCGTCCTGGGCCAGCAGTTCGGCGATGTTGTCCGCATGGTGGACCAAACCGTCGGCGACGGCAAAGATGACCGGCCCCGCCAGGGAGCGCTCCTGAAACCAGGTTCCCTTGGCATACTCGGCGTTGCTGTGAACGGCCATGTTAAACCAGGTGAGTTGATGCAGGATGGAGAAGTCTCCGACATCGAGCGTCCGGCAGACCCGACCAGGAATTTTTGCGCCCACGGTGACTTTACCCATAAAACGATGGCTCCTCATTGCGATTAGGAATCATTCTGCTCTGCTCGCTTCTCCGCACGGGGCGGGACGCCACGCCCGCTCGCCGCGCGCAGGATCCGGCGGATGGCCTCGGCCTGCTCGAGCTTGACCCAGCCCTGCCCGTGCGCCAGGCCCCGCGCGCTCGGGCGTTGGCGATGCTGCCGGTCGGCATTGCATGAGCCCATGGGCTCCCATGTGGTGATTCTTGTTACATGCTATCAAATCAGAACAAGAACCTCATGCGCTACGGGCTCAAAGCGTTTACCACGTCAACCACCGCGACGATCCGCCCCCCGCCGCATCCGGCATGGGGTGGATGCAGCGCTGATCCCCGAAACCGCGAACCGCGCGGCGCGGGTTCTCATCAATGCCGTGCGCCGGTTTGGGCAGATGGCGTCCGGTGAGGGCGTGGCAGGTGCGGCACAACCGTTCCGCGCGTTCGACCCGATAGCGGTTGGCGGGGCAGTGAAGGGACCATCAGGGTGGCGATGCGGCGTCGATGAAAACGGTCCCGGTAGGACCTATGCCCGTTTCCTGGTACGAGACCTCGCCCTCCTTGGCCCAGACGAAGTGCGGAACCCCGGCTGGGGCGACGTACGCCGCGCCCGTTGGGATGGCGACGGCCCCGGTTTCGGCAAAGGCGGTCCACTCGTTTCGACAGTCAGTCGTAGAGTCCGGCCGCCGCCCGTTTATTCGGCCGCCGCCCCCAGGAAAATCCGAGCGACCCGACCTCCCTCGAAGGTAAACATCAGGCCGCCATAGACCGAACCCGCCACGAAATTTTTTCCCGGCGTGCTGTCCTCCGCGTTCCGGTCGCGCCCGTAGGCGGCCATCACCTCACGCTCGGTGCCGCCGAGCCCGATCCCGCGCCGGGTTTTCCAGGGGCTGGGGCGGGTGAGAGTGATGGCACCGATGGTCCAAGCCCCTTTCGGCGTGGTCGCGCTCATGTCGAGCGTGATCCCGCAATCGGGATAGGCCCATTCCTGGTGATAGTCGCCGTCCGCTTCCCAACGGGTCACCGATCCCCGCCGGGGTTGGCACGCGATGCCGCGCGCCACCTCCCCTTGCGGGAGACCGATACGCAGCGGGCCAATCCGTTCCGCCTTGAGGAGCGCGAACTCGTCGGCAGCCATCGCCGGGAAACACCCCATAACCGCCAGCGCTAAGACCATGATCGGGATCGGACGCATCTTTACTTTCCGGTCAATTCTGCGATCTTCACGTCGATGGCCGGCAGCAGCACGCCCAGGCAGAACTGCTGCATGCTGTCCGGGGTGCGCTCGGCGATGTGCTTGAGCCTGAGCAGGTAAGGCTCCGGCAGACGCAGGTTGAACACCTTGGCCACGTCGTCCCGCACGCCGGGCGCTTCCCGGGGATGGGGCGCGACTGCCGGAGCGGCGGGCGGTTCCGGGGTGGCGGGTACCCCCCGAGCGCTCCAAGCGATGGCGAGCGTCCGGTGACCGACCGGCTCGGCCGCCGGCTTCACCTTGATCTCGATGTCGTACCCGAGCCGATTCAAGCAATCCATCAGCTTGCGCTCGGACAAGTTGGCGAAATCGCCGCGCAGCAGCGCCGAGACTTTCGGCTGCGGAATGCCCATGCGGCGGCCGGCTTCTTCTTGCGTCAGGCCGAGCTTACGCACCGCGCGGGTGATTTCGATCACCAGGCCGGACTTGATCTTGAGCTTTTCGGCATCGGGTAGACCCAGGTCGGCAAAGACATGGCCGGAACCCGTTTCGACCGCGATCCCTTCAACGAGGCGCTTGGCCATCTCTCATCTCCCGCGCGATCGCCTCGGCCACCTTCAGCCGGGCGCGAATGATCTACAGGTCCTCTTGCGGCGTGGCGATCCCGCGTGTGCTCTTCTTCTGGAAGCAGTGCAGGACGAACACCGCTTCATCAGGTCTTTCTTGCTGCTCTCGATCCAGATCAGCGGTTTTTCCTGGATGGCCATGCGAATATTATACCCAAACAGGCATAAGTTACGCTAGTGTTGATCTATCTCAAAATGAGATATACAATTGCCTCCTGTGTACAGGTGAGGGAGGGTCTGGATGCATGTGATCAGTCAAAAACGGGTGTGGGAAGCTCAAGCAGCGCACGAGGATGCTGCTACCGCCCTGGAGGGCTGGTACAGAATCATCGATACCAACATGTTTGAAAACTTCGCCCAACTCAGGAGGATTTTTCCCAGCGTCGATAAAGTCAATGACAAGTATGTATTCAACATCGGAGGTAACAAACTCCGCTTGATCGCCAACATAAACTTTGAAAGAAACAAACTTTTTATCAGATGCATATTGACTCATAAAGACTACGACAAGAAACGGTTGTAAGCAGGCTTTAAAAAGCCTGAATCTGAGGAGCAGACTCAGGCTTCATGAGAAGACCGGAGCATTTACCATGGGCACGGCGTTGAACACTATCATCGAACACTGGCAATACCTCGCGCCCATTGTCAAGCGCCCGGAAAATGAAAAGGACTATGAAACGCTGGTCAGCCATTTGGATGCGCTGTTAGATCTGGTGGGCGATGATGACCGACATTCGTTGACTGGACTGGTGGATATCATCAGCGACCAGATCAGCGCCTACGAAGCCGAACACCACCAGCCGCCCGTGGTGAGAGGTGTTGTCGCACTGCGCTTTCTGATGGACGAGCACGGTCTGACGCAATCGGATTTCAAGCAGGAGATCGGCAGCCAAGGCGTCGTGTCGGAAATTCTCAACGGTCACCGCAAGCTGAACTTGAAGCACATTAAAAAACTGGCGGAACGTTTCCAGCTCAGCCCAGAAACGTTTATCGATTGATCGGTGGCCGGCATCGAAAAGAAGATTTCCCCACACAAGCTGAGGCATACTTATGCCACCAACCTGCTCAATCCCGGGGCCGAGCTGGTGGACATCAAGGCCCTGCTCGGCCACGAGAATGTCGCCACAACCTAGATCTACACCAACATCGGGCAGGGACGGATGGAGAAAGTGGTGGCAAGGTTGTGAGCGGCGAGTCAGGATTGCAGGGCAAAAAGCAAGACTTCACCCCTGCGGGTGCTGTTTGGGGGACCATGGCTTGTAATCGTGTGATGTTGCCCGGCCATCACGTTCCACGGCGCCAACTGCGCCTCATCGCACCGGACGAGTTCCGGGGTGACGGCGCGCAGGGCGGGGATTCCCCCGGCCAAATGGCTTATGATGTTATACCGCTGGCAAAGGCAAACAGGATTAAATAGTTCCTGTTGACCCGGGTGTGATTCAGAGGCTGCACAAAAACTAAACAATTGATTTAAATTGAGTTTTTATGGTAAAATTCGACCATTATTTTAATTTTAAAATTTTATTCGAGGTGATGATGAGTTGGCCAGCCCTTTTAAGGTCGCTAGGCCCTCTTCGCGGCCCTTGCTTTCGTAGATGTTTTTATAAGTTTAGCCGTCGATACATGAGGATGTCCTCGAAATTGGGTTTTCTCCATTGGCGGTTTTTTAGGGTCCCGTGGATGTTTCTTATACTTTTTCAAATCAATATGGGTGGCAATTTTGAGTAGCATATTCCCTAATTCTACCAAACTCGCTTCGGCAAACATCCCCCACTCGATAGGCGGAATGGCAATTAACATTCCCCCGGTATTGGTGGCAATCTCTTGTAGTCTACCCAATGGATATCCCAACATAATCTAAGCGGTACACTCATCAAGAC
>JAVMKL010000242.1:0-2967 GCA_031732875.1 Candidatus Competibacter sp.
GCCGGGTCGAATTCCGGACCGAACTGCCCAAGACCAACGTCGGCAAGATCCTGCGCCGACTGTTACGCGAGGGATAGACAAGACACCCTCTCCCTCTGGGAGAGGGTGGGGGTGAGGGCGTGTGTTAGGCCGCGACCGCCGCTGGTTGGACGCTGGTCGTGCGTTCCAGCCAGCCCAGCAGATGATCCGCCGGCTCGCGCCAGTTCAGTTCCAGCATCATGGCGTGCGCCATGTTTGCGAAGATGCGAACCTCGGTCCCGTAGAAACGGGCGGTTTCCCGCACCATCGCCGGCGAGACGAACACATCGTGTTGCGCCCCCTGCACCAGGATGGGCGCCCGCACCTGATCCGGTTTCAGCCGCAACGGGTCGAACCACATCATGTCCAGCGCCACCATTTGCGATTCCGCCTGCACCAGATCGAAATACCTCCCCAGTTTCGACAGCGGCATCTCCTTGGAGAACAGCAGGCGCCGCATCATTTCGAGCGTGCCGAAGCTGGGGCCGAGCAGGGCGAACATCGTCATCTGCTGGAACAGGAAAGGGTGGCGCATCACCATGTGCAGGTTGGTCGGCAGCAGGCCTTGCGGCGGCACCGAAGCCATCAATACCACCCCTGCAACCTCGGGATGGGTTTCGAGATATTTTTGAACCACCATGCCGCCCATCGAATGACCGATCACCACGGGCGGAGCCGGCATGGTCTCCACCGCTTTTTCCAGGTCGGCGACGTAATCGGCCAGCCGCCAGGTGTGCAACCGTTCGTGGCCTTCGCTTAGGCCGTGGCCGCGCAGGCTGAACGCATGGGCCTCGTAGCCGTGCCGGGTGAGGTAGGGCAGGAAATTTTCATCCCAGCAACGGGCATCCGCGAACGAGCCGTGCACGAACAGCAGAGGGGTTGGTTTGGGCGTCGCGTCCGGATAGCGGCTGATCGTGTCCAGCTTCATGGCAATGGTTCCTGTCGAGTGGGAAAAAATTTTAAAAACAATATCGTAACCAATAAAACTGGTGGGTACTTGAAGAGAGTGGTTACGACTGGCTCGGTCCGTCAGCGCAACATTATGGTTTCGACCCAGACCAGCTCGCAGGCACCGGCGCCGGTATCCTCGCGGCTCAACGAACTGCGCCATTGCCAACCGTCGTCGCGGCGGGCCTCGACCAGATAACCGCTCAGGCTGAGGACATGACCGGGGCGGACTGCCTTGATCTGGTCGGCAACGACGCGGGATGCGGGAATCAGGTGCATGTTGGCACTGTGGGTTTCGATATCCCGGCGTGGGATGGGAAAGGTGGCGGTGAGCCAGTGGTAGAATCGGTTGCGTTGGTGGATGGCGATCTCCGCCAGCACGGCGCTATCCGACATCGAACCCCAGCCCAGCGCCAGATCCGTCGGGACCAATTCCGCGCCGGCATCGAAACGATAATTTTCCCGTGCCAGCACCCGGGCTTCAAGGGCGAATTCCGCCAGTGCCCTGATCTGGTAACGATCCTTGTGAAATACCGGGGCGTCGGCGCCGAGCGGCCGTTGCAAGGGCGGGTCCGGCGCCAGCACGCCGGGCGGCCGTTCGATGGGGCGCTCGCGCCAGGCGAAAAAGGCGCCCACCGCGCAGATCAACAGCAACAGCCACGCGCGGCGCATGATCTACGGCCGCCCCCCTCCGGGTTCAACCCCTCGATCGGTCGCCAGCGCCCGGTCCGCGGTGTCGATCAGGGTGACCTCGCAGCGCAGGCGGCCGGCAGCCAGTATGGCTTCCACCGAGTCGCCAACCCGGAAGTCGCCGGCCCGCCGTGCAATTTCTCCACCCGGATAGCGGCGGACGATCGCGTAGCCACGATCCAGGGTGGCGAGCGGGCTCAAGGCGTGCAGATGGCCACTCAGGCCATGCAGGCGCTGGGATGCGGTTTCCAGTCGCCGGCCCAGCGTCGCGCGCAAGCCGGATTCGAGGGACTGGAGCCGCTGTCGCGCCGAGCGCAGTCGGCCTGTCGGCGTTTGGGCCCGCAAGCGTACCGCCATGCCGTTCAGTCTCAGCCGTTCGCGATCCAGCCGGGCGCGCAGCGCCTGGCGCAGGCGCTGGTCCAATTCGTCGAGCCGCTGGGTACGATCTTGCAGGCGGCGACGCGGCTGCTGCCGGGCCAGTCGCCTCGCCAGTTCGTCGAGCCGCTGATGCCGGTCGCTGAGGCGGCGTCGCAGCGCCCGCTCCAGCCGTTCGTCCAGTCCCCGAATCCTGCGCAGCCATTCCATTTGATCGGGGCTGGCCAGTTCCGCCGCCGCCGTGGGGGTGGCGGCGCGCAGGTCGGCGGCGAAATCGGCGATGGTCACGTCGGTTTCGTGACCGATGCCGCTGACCAGCGGGATGGCGCAATCGAAAATGGCCCGAGCCACGATTTCCTCGTTGAAGGCCCATAGATCCTCCAACGAGCCGCCGCCGCGCACCAGCAACAGCACGTCGCAATCCCGGTGCTCGGACGCCAGCCGAATCGTCCGGGCGATGCGCTCGGCCGCGCCCTCGCCCTGCACCGGCACCGGATGGATCAGCACCGGCAGGCTGGGACAGCGGCGGCGCAGGGTGGCGAGCACGTCGCGGATCGCCGCGCCGGTCGGGGAGGTGATGACGCCGATCCGTTGCGGGAAACGGGGCAGGGATTTCTTGCGTTCCGGCGCGAACAGGCCTTCCCGTTCCAGCCGCAGCCGCAGTTCGTCGTAAGCCCGTCGCAGCACGCCGGCGCCGGCTTCCTCGACGTATTCGGCGATGATCTGAAAATCGCCGCGCGGTTCGTACAGGCTGATCCGGCCTCGGACCAGTACCTGCTGGCCGTTGCGCGGGGAGTCGCGGAACAGCAACGCGCGGTTCTGGAACAGGGCGCAGCGGATTTGCGCCCGGGCGTCCTTGAGCGAGAAGTAGAGGTGCCCCGAGGACGGGCGGGACAGGTTGGAGACCTCGCCTTCCACCCAGATCCGGGGAAATTC
>JAVMKL010000243.1:0-2955 GCA_031732875.1 Candidatus Competibacter sp.
GGTCGGCCGCAACGGTTGCGCGTCCAAACCGGAATCCAGCACGCGCAATCGAGTCTGAAACTCAGCCAACGGGCAGTCCGCATCCAGCCAGACCCGCAATTGCCGCCCGACCGGAAACACCAGCCTCACCATCGGCCATGCCAGCAACGCCGCGCGCCGTTGTCGCGCGGCGGCGCCAGACACGCCGATCAACCGGGCATCGGCACCGAGGGTCAATTCCAGCGGAGTACCCTGCCGATCCAGCCGCCCGGCGTGCAGCAATCCCACCCGGTCGCAGCGTTCCGCCTCGTCCATGTTGGCGGTGGCGTACAGAATCGCCACGCCCTCGGCGCGCACCCCGTTCAACAACCGCCAGAACGCTCGCCGCGACACCGGGTCCACTCCGGTGGTCGGCTCGTCCAGAAACATCGCCCGGGGCTGGCTGACCAGGGCGCAGGCCAGCGCCAGCTTCTGCATCATCCCGCCGGACAGATTGGCGGCCCGGCGATCCTCGAATCCCGCCAGCCCGGTGCGCTCCAGCAGGTCGGCGATGCGCGAACGCGCTTCGGCTCGGGTCAAGTCATGCAGGTCGGCGAAGAAATCGAGGTTTTCCCGCACCGACAAATCTCGATACAGGCCGAAACCCTGCGGCATATAGGCGATCTCGTCGCGCAAGGCCGGATCGGCGGCATCCCGTTCCAGCACGCGAATCCGACCCTCCTTCGGCATTCGTTGCCCGACCGCCAGTTGCAACAGAGTGGTCTTGCCGGCGCCATCCGCGCCGACGATCCCAAAAATCTCGCCCGGCGCAACGTGCAGCCCCACCCCAGCCAGTACCGACACCTCGCCATAAGCAAAGCACAAGCCGGTCATCTCAATCGCGGCCGCACTCATGGCGCGGCGATTTCGAGCACGACATCCGCCGGCATGCCCAATTTCAGCGCCCCGACGGGATTATCCACTTCAATTTTGACGCGATAGACCAGATCCACCCGCAGGGCGCGGGTTTCCACGGTTTTCGGGGTAAATTCGGCATCCGGGGAAATGAACCCGAGCCGGCCGGTCAATACCTGGCCCGGCAAGCCGTCCACTCGCACCTCCGCCGGTTGCCCCAATCGAACCCGGACCAGATCGGCCTCGTTTAAATACGCCCGCACCCACGGGCGACTGAGTTCGGCGACCCGCAACACCGCTTTTCCGGCCGGCGCCACCTCGCCGGCTTCGGTCAGCCGCACCGATATCACGCCCGCGACCGGGCTGCGCAATTGGGTATAGTCCAATTGCCGTCGAGCGGTTTCGACCGCCGCCTGCCGGGCGCGGAGGGTGGCGGCGGCCTGATCGATGTCCTCCCGCCGTGGCCCCTCCCGCAGCAGCGCCAGCGTCTGTCGCGCCTGTTCGACCCCGGCCAAGGCCACGTTTTGCCGCTGACGCGCCTGATCCAGTTGGCTCTCGGTCGCCAGTTTATTGGGAACCAGTTCGGCAATCCGCTTGAACTCGGCGCGAGCGTAGTCGAGATCGGCCTGAGCCTGATTCAGCTTCGCCTCGGCCACCCGCAGTTCCTGGGGACGGGTCCCGGCCCGCAAAACCGCCAGGGCCGCTTCCGCCGCCTCCATCTGGGCCGTGGCATTGCGTAGCGCCAACTGGTAGTCACCGGCATCCAGCGTGGCCATCAATTGGTCGACCTGGACGGCATCACCTTCATCCACTTGCAGTCGAGCGATCCGGCCGCCGACCTGGAAGGCCAGATCCACCTCCCGCGCTTCGACCGTGCCCGACAACTCAATCCGTCCAGCATCCCCAGCGGCTTGCCAGGGCCAGCGGAAGGCGACCAGCAGCGGCAGGATGGCCAGCACCGTCAGCCGAAAAAATCCATGTTTCACGGGATACGGCTCGGAACCACACCTTTCGGTCGCGGCAAAGAATCGGGATTGTGATTTCGGCGAATAGCCGCGCCTTTCCACAACCCAACAGGCAAATTCCTTGTTCATGGCAATTACCAATAACCAAACGGCATAAAAAGCCCAGATGCAAATGCAGCATATTCCGAGTAGACTTGCGATTTTAAAATTACCGCCGCCGCTTCGGCGCACGGAACTCCGCCTGCCGCAACCGTCGTCTGAGGATACGTCATCCCATGAGCCGAACCTATCTGTTCACCTCCGAATCCGTTTCCGAAGGGCATCCGGATAAAATCGCCGACCAGATTTCCGATGCCGTGCTGGATGCCATTATCGCCGAGGACCCCAAAGCCCGCGTGGCCTGCGAAACGCTGATCAAGACCGGCGTCGTCGTCCTGGCTGGCGAAATCACCACGGCCGCGTGGGTGGATTTCGATCAGATCGTGCGCGATACCGTCGTCGGCATCGGCTACGACAACTCGCATGTCGGCTTCGACGGCGCCACCTGCGCGGTATTGTCCTGCATCGGCAAGCAGTCGCCCAATATCGCCCAAGGCGTGAATCGCGACAAGCCGGAGGAGCAGGGCGCCGGCGACCAGGGCCTCATGTTCGGTTATGCCACCAACGAAACCGACGTACTCATGCCGGCGCCCATCACTTACGCCCATCGACTGGTGCAACGGCAGGCGGAGATGCGCAAGAGCGGCGTGCTGCCCTGGCTGCGGCCCGACGCCAAGAGCCAGATCACGTTCCGCTATCAGGGCAACAAGGCGGTGGGCGTCGAAGCGGTGGTGCTGTCCACCCAGCACGACCCGGACATCAGCTACAAACTGCTGTGCGAAGCGGTGATGGAAAACATCATCCTGCCGGTGCTGCCGGCCGAGTGGCTGGACAAGCACACCCAGTACCACATCAACCCGACCGGCAGCTTCGTCATCGGCGGGCCGGTGGGCGATTGCGGCCTGACCGGGCGCAAGATCATCGTCGATACCTACGGCGGCTCCGCGCATCACGGCGGTGGCGCGTTCTCCGGCAAGGATCCGTCCAAGGTGGACCGTTCCGCCGCCTATGCCGGCCG
>JAVMKL010000244.1:0-2897 GCA_031732875.1 Candidatus Competibacter sp.
GCCATGTGGATGCCGGGGACCTCTCGACAGCAGCGCGCCATTTCGGTCTCGTCCCGTGGCGCTTCCAGAAACAGAATGTCCGCGCCCAGATCCGCGAACGCCCGCAGGCGCCAGATCGCTTCGTCGAGCCCTAGGGTACCGCGGGCATCAGTGCGGGCCAGTATGAGCGGGCCGGCGCCGACGTTCCGGGCATCCACCGCAGCGCGAATCCGGGCGAGTGCCTCGGCGCGGCCCACCACCTCCTTGACCCCGGTATGTCCGCACCGCTTGGGCGCTACCTGGTCTTCGATCATCACCCCGGCGAACCCCGCCAGACCGAACTGCTCCACCGTGCGTCGCACGTTGACCGGATTACCGTAGCCGGTGTCGCCATCGCCAATGATCGGGATCGAGACCGCCTGACAAATGGCCCGGCCCTGGTCCAGCATCTCGCTTGCGGTGATCAGACCCGTATCCGGCAAGGCTAGGCGCGTGGCCGAAACCGCAAAACCGCTCATGAAGGTGAGCGGAAAGCCGGCCTGCTCGATCAGCCGTGCGGACAGGGCGTCGAAGCAGCACGGCATGGTGAGGCAACCCTCTCCCGCCAGCAAGGCGCGCAGACGGTCGGGAGCCGAGGGGGAATCGCAATGGGGAATCACGGTGGTGGACGGTATGAGATACAGAGATATCTTTGCATAAGGTTCTCCCCCGACTCAAGAGGCATGACCAGGGACTACCAGGCGGAAGCGAATCAAAACAAGGATATGGAGGATAACGGCTGGGTAGCGGGTAAGGTCGCGCAGTGGGTAGTAAGTATCGTTGGCACGAGCAGGTTGCTGAAGTGCTATCCTGGCTTTTAGCTTATTGGTTGGACAGGAAGACCGCCAGCCTCCCTTCATGCCCACGATGTTTGATAAGCTCTATGTGGGGAGTGGCTGCTGAGCTGGGATTTTGTTTTTGGTGGAATTTTAGAATGATGATGATATAAAAAGCCATGAAAACCGCCAACTGTCCCTCCTGCGGTGCCGCGATCACGTTCCAATCGGCCGTATCCATTCTGACGGTCTGCGAATACTGCAAAAGCACGCTGATCCGCCACGACCTGGAACTGGAAAACATCGGCAAGATGGCGGAATTGCTGCCGGATCCCTCGCCCATCCGGATCGGCACCCAAGGCGTCTACCGCAAGGTTCGCTTCACGGTGGTAGGGCGCATTCAGTTGCGTTACGCCCAAGGCATCTGGAACGAGTGGTATCTGCTGTTCGAAAACCAGCGTGGCGGTTGGCTGGGCGAAACCCTGGGCAATTACGCCGTGACCTTCCCGATCCAGCCACCTGAATCGCTCCCCTCCTTCTCCGAACTGCGCGCCGGCCAGAACGTCGCCTTGAAAGGCCGCGAGTTCCAAGTCACCAACATCGAAAACGCTCGCTGCATCGCCGGGGAAGGCGAATTGCCGATTCGGGTCGGACCCGGCTACGAAGCTCCGGTGGTAGACCTGCAAGCCTCCGGGGGGATATTCGCCACCCTGGACTACAGCGAAACGCCGCCGCTGGCATTCGTCGGCGAGCAAACGCGATTCGACGATCTGCATCTGACCCAACTGCGGCAAGCGTTGCCGGTCGGCTGGCAACCGGATGCGGGCATCCGGGCACAATCCTTTCAATGCCCCGGCTGCGCCGCTTCGCTGACCATTCGTGCCAAGGGACACACCGAAACCCTGGCCTGCGGGACCTGCGGCGCCATCATCGACATCACGGACGAGAACTTTCGCATCCTGTCCACCTTCAAGGCCAAGGTTAAATACGAGCCGCTGGTTCCCCTGGGTGGACGGGGCACGCTGCAGGATGTCGAATACGAAGCCATCGGCTATCTGCGCCGGACGGTAACGGTGGAAGAAATCGATTATGAATGGAGCGAATACCTGCTGTTCCACCGCGAACGGGGCTTCCGCTGGCTGGTGGAATACAACGGCCACTGGAGTCTGGTCCAGACCACCACCGAACCACCGCTGGTGACGGGCTACGGCGCGAAAGGCCGGGCCGCCCACGAGGATCGGATTTACCGGCACTTTCAGACCGCCAAGTCCAAGGTTACTTACGTTCTGGGCGAATTTTACTGGCGGGTAAAAGTCGGCGAACGCTGCGAGATTCGGGACTACATCGCCCCCCCTTTCCAGTTGAGCCTGGAACTGACCGACAAGGAGGCCGTGTGGTCGCGGGCCCAATACGTCGAGCCTGCAACGATCAAAACCACGTTCCAGTTGGAGTCGCCGTTGCCGGCGCGAATCGGCGTTGGCGCCAACCAGCCCTCGCCCTACGAGGCGCAGCGGCCGAAATTCAGGCGCCTGCGCTGGCTGTTTCTAGGAATGCTGCTGCTGGGCCAGATCGCGACCATTGCCCTGTCCTCCGACCAGCGGGTGCATCAGCAAACCTTCGTCTTCGACGCCGGCACCCAGGACAAGACCCTGGACAGCGAACCGTTCGCCGCGAGCGGACGACCCTCGAATCTGGCCGTCCGGACCCAGACCAATCTCAACAACAACTGGATTTATCTGGAACTGACTCTGATCGAGCGCGATACCGGCGCCAGTTATTCGATCAACCGCGAAATCGAGTATTACCAGGGCGTCGACGAAGGGGAACCATGGTCGGAGGGAAACGCCGGCGACGAAGCCGTGCTGTCGGGAATCCCAGCCGGCATCTATTATCTGAGCGTCGAGGGCGAACTGCCCCCATCCTCGCCGACCGTGACCTGCACCCTGACGATATTTCGCGATGTGCCAGGCTGGAGCAATTTTTTCCTGGCGCTCCTCGGCCTGCAGATCGTACCGATCATCTTTGGTTGGCGCGCGCGCGCTTTCGAGCGCGCCCGCTGGGCGGAGAGCGATCACGGTCCTTCCGGCAAGGGAACGACGGACA
>JAVMKL010000245.1:0-2895 GCA_031732875.1 Candidatus Competibacter sp.
TCCAGTCGGATGCTGGCCCGGTGGCGGTCGGCGATGCGCTTGACGATGGCCAGGCCCAGCCCGCTGCCGGGCGCGGTGGCGTCGGCGCCGCGATAGAACCGGTCGAACACCCGCGACCGCTCCGCCGCCGGAATCCCCGGCCCGGTATCGCTCACGGTCAGCACCGCCTCGGTTTCGGCCTGTTGGACCCGAACGTCCACCCGACCGCCGGCCGGGGTGTAGCGCAAGGCGTTGTCCACCAGGTTGCCCAGCAGGGTTCGCAGTTCGCCTGGATCGCCGGCGACCGAGACGGCATCGCCGGGCAGGAGACCCAGATCGAGATTGCGGTCGTCGGCGATGGGCGCGGATTCGGTCACCACCCGCCTGGCCACCTCCAGCAGATCCACGGTTTCCACCGTGCCGGCGTCCGGTGCGGCGTCCAGTCGGGCCATGGCCAGCAACTGCTCGACCAGATGGGAGACGCGCAGCAGGCCGGCGCGCAACTGCTCCAAAGTTGCCGCCCGTTCCGCTTCTTCGGTGGCCCGTTGCGCCATCTCGGCCTGCAGCCGCACCGCGGCCAGGGGGGTGCGCAGTTCGTGAGCGGCGTCGGCGACGAACTGGCGCTGGGCGTCGAGGGTGTGCGCCAGCCGCGCCAGCAGCTCGTTGAGGGCGCGAACCAGCGGGGTGACTTCCGCCGGCAGCCGCGCCGCTCCCACCGGCTCCAAAGCCCTCGGCCGGCGCCGCTGAATCTCGGTGGCGACGCGATGCAGGGGTCGCAGACCGGCGCCGACCCCGAACCAGATCACCAGGGCCATGCCCGGCAGCAGCAGCAGGAACGGGGCCAGATTGCGCAGGGCGATATCGGCGCTCATCCGTAACCGAACCCCCGCCGGCTGCGCGACTTGGACGATGCGATCGCCGGCGTTCAGCGCGAACAGTCGCCAGCGCTGGTCGCGCCAGAGCAGGTCGGCGAAGCCGGGCTGGGTGGCGAAGGGCAACTCCCATTCCTTGCGGGAAACGTAGAGCAGGCCGCCGCCGCGATCCCAGATTTGCACCAGGAGATCGCCCTCTCCTTCGCCCGGCTCGCCGCCCATCGCCAGCGCCAGCAGATTTTGCCGGCGCAGGGCCAGCGCCGTCTGCCGCAACTGATAATCGAACAGGGCGTCGATTTCGGCGCGGGCCTGACGATAGGTGGCGTAACCGGCGACGCCCAGCACCAGACTCAAACCGGCCAGCAAGCCGAGCAGCAGACGCTGACGGATGGAGGTCACGACTGCTCCCCGAGCCGGTAGCCGAAAGGCTCGACCCGATCAGAGGAGGGAGAGAACACTTACCCCGCCTGCTTGGCGCGGGCCGGAATCTCCACCGCCAGATACAGCGACCCGTTGTCTCGCTTGACCAGCAGCGGCACCCGTCTGCCCGGCGGCAGTTCCTTCACCAGTTGCCGCAGATGAGCAGCGTCCTTGATCGTCTGGTTGTTCAAGCTCACCAGAATATCGCCCGGCCGCACGCCCGCCTCGGCGGCGATGCCCGGTCCGACCTGCCGCACCAGCACGCCGCCCTCGGCTCCGCTCTTGCCGTGCGGACCGGCGGGCGGATCGGCCACCACGACGTTCAGCCGCGGCGCGTCGTCGTCCGGGGCGTTGTCGAGCGCCAGTTCCCTGTCCTTGTCCGGCAACCGGCCGAGCGTGACGTCGATCTCCCGCTCTCTGCCGTCGCGGATCACGGTCAGGGTCTTGCTGGCGCCGGGCTTGCTCGCGCCCACCAGCGGCGGCAGATCGGCGCTGTCGTTCACCGGCTTGCCGGCGTAGGCGACGATGACGTCACCCGTCTTCAGTCCGGCCTTGGCCGCCGGACTACCTTCGCTCACATCGGCCACCAGCGCGCCGCGCGGTTGCTCCAGGTTGAAGGAGCGCGCCAGATCCTGGGTGACCTCCTGCAGGGTCACGCCGAGCCAGCCCCGGGTCACGCGACCGTCGGCCTTAAGCTGCGCCACCACATCCATCGCCACGTTCGCCGGGATGGCGAACGACAGCCCCATGTAGCCGCCGCTGCGGCTGAAAATCTGCGAGTTGATGCCCACGACCTTGCCGGTCAGGTCGAACAACGGCCCGCCGGAGTTACCGGGATTGATCGGCACGTCGGTCTGGATGAACGGCACGTAGGTGTCGTTCGGCAGCGACCGGCCGAGCGCGCTGACGATGCCCTTGGTGGCCGTGCGCTCCAGTCCGAACGGGGCACCGATGGCAAAGACCCACTGGCCGACCTTGAGGCTGTCGGCGTTGCCCATGGCGACGACCGGCAGGCCGGTGGCGTCGATTTTCAGCAGGGCGATGTCGGACTGCGGGTCGCTGCCGATCACCTTGGCCGGGAATTCGCGCTTGTCGTTCAGCTTGACGGTGATCTTGTCGGCCTCGTCCACTACGTGGTGGTTGGTGATGACGTACCCGTCGGCGGAAATGATGAAGCCCGATCCCAGGCCGAGAGTGGGCATCCCTCTGCCGCCATGGGGCGCCGGCGGCATCGGGAACTGTTTGAAGAACGGCGCGAAGGGATTGTCCTCGTCATCCGGGTCCGGGATGCCGCGCATGACCGTGACCGGCGGCTTCTTGCCGGCGACGGTGACGTTTACCACCGCGGCCGCGTTCTGCTGCACCAGCGCGCTGAAATCCGGCATGGTCATCTCGACCTGGACCGGCGGCGCCCCATCGATCGCCAGCGCCGGTGGCAGTCCGCCCGCCGCCAGGATGGCGCCGCCGGTGACCAGAGCGACCGCGGCCGCGAGTTTGTTCAGCTTGGTAGGGAATCGCATGTTCGTTACCTCTCTCGCAACGTCAATCTCGTGACGGGGCCGGAACCGTTCCGGACCCTCCGTTGCGTGCCATTGTCCCAGGCAATTCTTAAGGAGACCTTAAG
>JAVMKL010000246.1:0-17096 GCA_031732875.1 Candidatus Competibacter sp.
CGCCGGGGAGCGCTGAACCGCCTACGGCGCGGTCCAGTAATGGCGATACTCCCGCCGGTAGCGCTCCGGCTCCAGCGATTGACCGGGTTCCAACCTGAACGTGAGCGCGCCCTCGTCGGAGGCGTTCAGCAGCGTGGCACCGGTCGCCTGATAGCGGGCCACGGTCTCGGGACGCGGATAGCCGAAGCGATTGCGGTAGCCGGTCGCCAATAGTACATACTGGGGCTGCACGGCGTTCAGAAACACGGGCGTGGACAGATTGCGGTGACCGTGATGCGGCGCGACCAGCACCTCGGCGGCCAATTCGGCGCCGTGGGTCGAAGCCAGCACGGTTTCGGCGGCGGTTTCGATATCGCCCGGCAACAGTACCCGGCCCGCCGCGCCTTCCACCTTCAGCACGCAGGACGCATTGTCGTCGCTGAAACCGGCTGGCGGCGGATGCAGCATCCGAAACCGCACCCCGTCCCATTCCCACGCCTGCCCCACCCGACAGGGTTCGGCCCCATCAATCGGCGTCCGTTCCGAGTTGGAGGTGAGAATGCGCGCCACCGGCATCAGTTCCCGCAGCGACCGCACCCCGCCGGTATGCTGGCCGTCGGCATGACTGACGATCAGGGTATCGACCTGGATTGCGCCCTGCTGGCGCAGGAAGGGAACCAGCACCGCGCGCCCGGCATCGAGCGTGGTTCCCAGTTTCGGGCCGGTATCGTAGACCAGCACGTGATGCCGGGTCCGTACCACCGCCGCCAGCCCCTGGCCCGCGTCCAGCAGGGTGAACCAGAACCCGCCCGGTTCCGGCGCGCTCGCCGGCGGCCACAACAGCGGCAAACACAGCGGCAAGCCCAGCCAGCGGCCCGGCAGGCCGCGGGGGGCCAGCAACAGCGCCAGGCCAGGCAACGCGAACGCCAGCGTCCACAGCGGCGGCGCCGGACGGTAGAGCACCATGCCCGGCAGGCGGTCCAGCCAAACCATGATGTGCCACAGGCCATCCATGGCGAGCGCCGCCAGTTCCAGCAGAGCCGTTTGCGCCGCGATGCTGACTGGACCCGCCAGCACCGCCAACAGGCTCAGCGGCAACACCGTGCAATCCACCCAGGGAATGGCGATCAGGTTGGCCAGCGGCGACAACAGCGGGAACTGTTGAAAAAACACCAGGGTCGGCGGCAACATCGCCAGGGTGATGCTGAGTTGCAAACCGAGGGTCTGGCCGAGCAGCCGGCCTTCGCGCCAGCGGCCGCCGACGGTGTACAGAATCACCGCCACCGCCCCGAACGACAGCCAGAACCCGGCCAGCAACGGCGCGCCGGGATCCACGATCAGCACCGCCATCAGCGCCAAGGCCAAAATACGGCTGGGCGCGACCGGCCGCAGGATCAGCAGGGCGGTCATCGCCACCACCGCCATCAGAAACGAGCGTTGCGCCGGCACCGACAACCCGGACAGCAAAGTATAACCGCCCGCCCCCAGCACCGTCGCCAGCGCCGCCGCGCGGGTGGCCGGCCAGCGTAGCGCCAACGGCGGAATCCGGCTCCACCCGATCCAGACCAGGCCGAACACGATCCCGGCCACTAGGCCGATATGCGAGCCGGAAATGGACATCAGGTGCCCGATGCCGGTGCGGTTGAATACGTCCCACTGCCACGGGCTGATGCCGCCCTCCTCACCCACCGCCAGCGCGACCAGAATGCCGGCGTAGGGATTGCCGGGCAGCAGGCGGTGGAAACGATCGGCGACGCGCTGGCGGTAGCGATCCAGCGGATAACGCTCGGCTTCGACCAACAGACGCGGCGGCGGCCGGGAACGGATCGTGCCGGTGGCGACGATGCCCTTGGCGTACAGCCAGCGCTCGTAGTCGAAACCGCCCGGATCGAGCAGGCCGCGCGGCCGTTTCAGCCGCACCGCAAACCTCCAGCGGTCGCCGACCCGCAAGGCCGGGCGTGCCGCCGCCGCGCCGCCATCCGCTTCGTCGTCGTTCCACCACGCCAGCCGCAGGCGCTGGCCAGCAAGCGGCGCCGGTTGCTCCCCGCGCCCGGCCTGCTCCACCACGAACTCGAACCGGGCGTTGCGCCACTCGTGGTCGGGAATGCTGGCGATCCAGCCTTCGACCTGAAGGTCGACGCCTTCCAGTTCCGCCGGCAACACCATGGGCGGCGGCGCGAGCAGCAACGCCCACAGGAATCCGGCCACGCCCCAGGCGGGCAGGCGCAACGGAGGAACCAACGCCAGCACCAGCAACGTGATGGGTAGCGCCCAAGTCCAGCCACGCACCGGCAATTCCGGCAACGCCTGGAAGAACAGAATTCCGATCAGAAAGACGACGGCTCCCAGGCGCATGGGGCAGTCACCAGCGGTTCAGCATTCCCGCACCAGCACTCCGTCCGCCAGCCGCCATATCGCGTCCATCCGGGCCGCCAGCCCGGGATCGTGGGTGACCACGACGAAACTGGTCCCCAGATCGCGGTTCAATTCCAGCATCAGCTCGAATACGTGCTCGGCGCTGTGCCGGTCGAGATTGCCGGTCGGCTCGTCGGCCAGCACGCAGGCCGGCTGGGTAATCAGGGCCCGCGCCACCGCCGCCCGCTGCCGTTCGCCGCCGGACAGCTCGCCCGGCTTGTGCTTCAGGCGCTGGTCCAGCCCGACCCGTCCCAGCAACTCCACCGCCCGTTTCGTCGCCCCGGCCGGCTTCTCACCCCGGATCAGCAGCGGCATCGCCACGTTCTCCAACGCGGTAAATTCGGGCAACAGATGATGGAACTGATAGACGAACCCCAGCCAGCGGTTGCGCAGCCGACCCCGTCCGGCGTCGCCCAGCCGGCTCAATTCCTGGCCGGCCACCCACACCGAACCGGCGGTCGGCGTATCCAGCCCGCCCAGCAGATGCAGCAACGTGCTCTTGCCCGAGCCGGAACTGCCGACGATCGCCAACCGCTCGCCGCGGCGCACCGGCAAATCGACCTGTTTTAAAACCTCCAGCCGCTCGCTGCCTTCCCGGAAGAATTTGGCCAACCGCCGGCATTCCAGCACCACTTCTTCCACCGCATCCCCTGCTCTCTCATTCATAACGCAACGCCTCCGCCGGCTGGGTCCGGGCCGCGCGCCAAGCCGGATAGAGCGTCGCCAACACCGCCAGCCCGAACGCCACCAGCCCGATGCTGGAGACATCGCCCCATTGCACCTGCGACGGTAAATCGCTGATCAGGTATACATCCGGCGCCAGGAACTTGATGCCGAACACCCGCTCGATGAACGGCACCACCACGTCCACGTGGGTTGCCAGCGCCACCCCGCCGATCAACCCCAGCAGCGTACCGACCAGGCCGATGGTAATGCCCTGGACGATGAAGATGCCCATGATGCTGAGCGGCGTCGCCCCCAGCGTGCGCAGAATGGCGATATCGGCCTGCTTGTCGGTCACCACCATGACCAAAGCCGACACGATGTTGAAGGCCGCCACCGCCACGATCAGGGTCAGGATCACGAACATCGCCGTCTTCTCGATCTGGACCGCTCGAAAGAAGCTGGCGTGATCCTGGGTCCAGTCGCGCGCCGCGAAGCCATCGGGCAACTGGTCGGCGAGTTCGCGGACCAGTCGCGGCGCTCGAAACAGGTCGCGCAGCTTCAACCGCACGCCGTTGACCGCGCCCTCAGGAAACTGAAAGAGCCGGCCGGCGTCGGCGACGTGCACCAGCGCCAGACCCCGATCGTACTCGTACATGCCGGCTTCGAAGACGCCGACCACGTCGAAACGCTTCAGCCGCGGCAACACCCCCGCCGGAGTGACGTTGGCCTGCGGAGTGATGACCGTCACCTTGTCGCCCACCGTCACCCCCAGGGCGTTGGCCAGGGCCTTGCCGAGAATGATGCCGAACTCGCCGGGGCGTAGGTCGTCCAGCGAACCGCGGACCATCTTGCCCCCGATGTCGGATATCTTCCGTTCTTCCTGCGGCAGGATGCCCTGAACCAGCGCGCCGCTGACCAGGGAAGCGTGATTGAGCATCGCCTCGCCGCGGATAAAGGGTGCCCCATTCATCACCTCGGGATCGCGCAGGGCCTGCTCCCGCACCGCCTGCCAATCGTCCACCAACCCGTTCCAGCGGCTGATGGTGGCATGGGCGGTCATCGACAGAATGCGCCCGCGCAGTTCCTGCTGGAAGCCGTTCATGACCGACAATACGGTGATCAATGCGGTGATGCCCAGGGCGATGCCCAGCATCGAGGTCAGCGAGATGAAGGAAATGAAGTGATTGCGGCGTTTGGCGCGGGTATAGCGCAGGCCGATGAACAGCTCCAGGGGACGAAACATGGGCACGATCCCGATCGGAAGTGACGGTGGTTGCCGGAAAGCGCGCCATTATAAAGCCTTGACCGCCTAAGAGGCGGCCAAGGTTGCGGTCGATCTGGAATAAAGATCGACGCGATGATTACGCGACTACTGCTTGGGTGGCGGTGGCGTGGTCGGAACCGTCGGAGCCTTTGGCGTCGTGGGCATCGCCGGCATCGCCGGAGCCTTTGGCGTCGTGGGCATCGCCGGCATCGCCGGAGCGGTCGGAACGGCTGGGGCGGCCGCGGCGCCGCCTACTGTCAACATGCCTGGGTTGTCCGCCAGCAATTTTTGCAATCCCTTTTCCTTGATGCCGGGAACCTTGGTTAGCTCGTCTACCGACTTGAAGGGACCGTTGGCTTCTCGGTACTTGACGATATCCGCCGCTTTCGCGGGACCGATTCCCTTCAAGGACTTCTCCAACTGCTCGGCGGTCGCCGTGTTGATGTCCACGGTTTGCGCAAAGGTCACGACGGAGAACAGCAGCAAGGCGAAAGCCAGAATAATGTTAATAAATCTCATTATGATTCCTCCTGTTAGATGAAGAATCTGCGGACCGTAAACAGTCGGCATCAGAATGAAACATAGAACGAATATGTGAAAATGCAACTCGAGCAGACGCGATGGTGACACCACCACGCGCGGAAAAGCTGGAAAATTCGGGAAAGATCGATTCCCGACCCTTCAGGCATTGGTCTTCATGACCAGGTCGGGCATCGGTTTGATGGTGTTCCACTGCAAGCAACTGGGGCAACACCAGTGCAGGGACTTGACGACGAAGCCGCAGTTGCCGCAACGATAGCGGGCGGCGCTGTTGAGCATCTGGGTGCTGATGCAGTGCAAGGCCCGCAGGTCGGCGTATTCCGCGCCCTCGCCCCGCGCCAGCTTGATTTCGACCAACCGGCGCAACCCGAGAAGGGTTGGATATTCCCGAAGCTCGCGTTCGAGAAACTGAAGCGCCGCTTCCTGACCTTCCTGCCGCAACAGCCACTCCGCTAAGGCATCGGTGACTCGGCCGCCATGGTCTCGTTCCTGCACCTTCCGCAGGTAGGTTACCCATTCATCGATACGCCCCAGCGCGTTGTAGCACTGGCTGAGCGGTGCGATCACCTCCGGGAAATAACCTCGATCCTGCCGTTCGACCGCCTGGAATACCACGATGGCTTCCCGATGATCTCCCGCCCGCATTGCCAGACGCCCCAGCAACAGGCTGGCGCGGGTACAGTCGGGATCGCGCGCCAACGCATCGAGCAACCACGTTCTGGCCTCGGCGCCTTCGTGCCGCGAATTGGCTTCCTCGGCCAGCTCGCAGCAGAAATGTGCGGTTTGCCGTCGCTTGGATTCGCCGCTGATCCGTTCCAGGCGATCGCTGAAAGCGATCGCCTTCCGCCAGTCCTTCTCCTGTTGAAAGATGTGAATCAAACGGGAGAGCGCGACCTCCGTGTGATCGGGTTGATCCACCAGTTCCTGGAACAGCGCCTCGGCCCGATCGAACAAACCGGCCCGCAAGTAATCCTCGCCGAGTTCCAGCACGGCGCGACGGCGCTGGTCGGCGGTCAGATTGGAACGGGCAATCAGGCTGCCATGAATGTGGATCGCTCGGTCGGCCTCGCCGCGTCGGCGGAACAGGTTGCCCAAGGCAAGATGCGTTTCGGCGGTATCCCGGTCCACATCGGCCATGCGGGTAAAGACTTCGATGGCCTGATCGGGCTTGTCGTCGATCAGGTAATTCAATCCCTTGAAATAATCGGCGCTGCGGACCGTCGCGCCGTTGCGGTCCGCGTACTCGCGCCTGGCCACCCACCAGCCGGAGGCAGCGGCCACCGGCAGCAGCAGCCACAGTAATTCCATCATGGCCTAGCGGAATGCTCCCGGCACGTCAACGCCCATCCCTTCCGGCCTTCTTAGCCAACAGGTTGATTTCCTGATCCTTGCCGGATACAGCCTGCCGGAGCCGGGCAACCTGCCAGCGCAAAGGCAATACGACAAACGCTCCCACCAATAGCGTGACCACCACTCCCGCGGCGAAGGCGCACACCACCACCAGCGATAGTGGCAAGGTCGCCGTGCCCAGCAGATAGTTCACGAGGACCGGGTCGGCGTGCAGCGTGGAAAACTCCACCCCCACCAGCAACACGACCAGCAGAATCGCGGCAATCAGAACGAATTTAATCCAGAACATCGGTTTCCCCTGCCAGAACAGCCTGAAGATCGGTTGGCGCCAACGGTTTTCGCTCGTCGCGCCGATTTTGATTCATCGCCTTCAGCCTCTCAACAAAAAACCCACTCTATAGCATGGGTTTTTGAACGGTGGATGACGATCGACAATCTGCCGCAGATCGTTTTGGATATCCTCGGACATCATAAAAAGCCGTCATCATGATCGTGATAATGGCCGTTGACCCGTTCGCGCAATTCCTTACCAGGCTTGAAGTGCGGAACGTATTTGCCGACCAGCGTCACGGCATCGCCCGTCTTGGGATTGCGTCCGACCCGCGGAGGCCGAAAATGAAGCGAAAAGCTGCCAAAACCTCGAACTTCGATCCGTTCGCCACCGGCTAACGATTCGCTCATTTGTTCCAGCATGGTCTTGACCGCTTGCTCGACATCCTTATAGGGAATGTCGCTACGTTTGCGCGCGAGGATCTCGATCAATTCCGATTTCGTCATGAAATTTCCCCCTAACGAGCGGTGAGATCGGCGGAGCCCGGCGCGGCAACGCCGCCCGAAGTCCGCCGAAACACGGGCGGCAACTCGCCGCCGATGGTCGTGGAAGGGGAGTGATCATCCCCCTCGTGGTCCTGTGCCCTAATCGTCCTGCGTGCTCATCTGTTCCTTGAAGATGTCGCCCAAGGTAGCCCCGGTGCCGGACTTGCGGCTGTAGTCCTGCAGGACTTCGGCTTCCTCTGCCATATCCTTGGCCTTGATGGACAGGGTGATGGTGCGATTCTTGCGGTCGACGCCGATAAATTTGGCCTCGATTTCTTCGCCTTCCTTAAGCACCAGGCGGGCATCATCGATCCGCTCGCGGGACAACTCGGAGGCACGCAGCGTGCCCTCGACGCCATGGCCCAGATCCACCATGGCCCCCTTGGCGTCCACCGAGACGATCTGACCCTTGATCACGCTGCCCTTGGGATGGTCGGCGACGAAATTGGAGAAGGGATCCTTGTCGAGCTGCTTGATGCCCAGCGAAATACGTTCGCGTTCGGGATCCACCGCCAGCACCACCGCTTCGACCTCCTGGCCCTTCTTGTACTGGCGTACCGCTTCCTCGCCGGGAACGTTCCAGGAAATGTCGGACAGGTGAACCAGGCCGTCGATTCCGCCTTCCAGGCCGATGAAGATGCCGAAATCGGTGATCGACTTGATCTTGCCGGAAACGCGGTCGCCCTTGCCGTGGTTCTGATCGAACTCTTCCCATGGATTCTGCTGGCACTGCTTCATTCCCAGCGAGATGCGGCGGCGGTCCTCGTCGATATCGAGCACCATGACCTCGACCTCGTCGCCCAAGGCCACCACCTTGTTTGGATTGACGTTCTTGTTGGTCCAGTCCATCTCGGAGACGTGAACCAAGCCTTCGACTCCTTCCTCGATTTCCACGAAGCAGCCGTAATCGGCGATGTTGGTGATTTTGCCGAACACCCGGGTACCGACCGGATAACGACGCGCCAAGGCGATCCACGGATCGTCGCCCAACTGCTTGAGACCGAGCGATACGCGGTTGCGATCGCGGTCGAACTTGAGCACCTTGACCTTGATGCCGTCGCCGACGGCGACCACCTCGGAGGGATGCTTGACCCGCCGCCAGGCCATGTCGGTGATGTGCAGCAGGCCGTCGATGCCGCCCAGATCCAGGAACGCGCCGTAATCGGTCAGGTTCTTGACCACGCCGTCCACGATCTGGCCTTCCTGCAAATTCTGCAGCAAAGCCTCGCGTTCGGCGCTGTATTCCTGCTCCACCACGGCCCGGCGGGACACCACCACGTTGTTGCGTCGGCGGTCGAGCTTGATGACCTTGAACTCCTGTTCCTTGCCTTCCAGGTAGGCGGCGTCCCGAACGGGGCGAACGTCCACCAGCGAACCCGGCAGGAAGGCGCGAATCTCGCCGATGTCGACGGTGAAGCCACCCTTCACCTTGCCGCTGATCAGACCCTTGACGATGTCCTCGTTCTCGAAGGCCTTTTCCAAGGCGCTCCAGATCCGCGCGCGCTTGGCTTTATCCCGGGACAGCCGGGTTTCCCCGAAACCATCCTCCAGCGCATCCAGGGCGACCTCGACCTGGTCCCCCACCTTGACGTCGAGAACGCCTTCCTCGTTGTAAAACTGTTCGAGCGGAATCAGTCCTTCCGACTTCAGGCCAGCGTTGACGATCACGGCATCCGGCCGGATTTCCACCACCGTTCCCTGGACGATGGAGCCAGGCTGCATCTGCTTGTCGGCCAGGCTCTGTTCAAACAGTTCGGCAAAACTTTCGGTCATGGGTTATAGCTCAAAAAACCGGCGGAACAGGCCGCCACGGGTTGGTTTGGGAATGCGGCTCGGGAGTTCCCGAACCCGCTTGGGGCGACTGTGCTCCCGTCGCGACGGCAGCTTTCGGAATTCGCATCCGGAGCACCCAGTCTCCGGCGCTCGGTCAATTCATTAAAATAAGGGTAGTCAAGGCCATGACTGGCGTAAAGATGACGAGCCTAGGGGTTTTCCATGATCCCCAGCCGCCGGGCAACCCGTTCCAGCGCCCAGTCGCGGACTTCCGGGACCCCAAATCGGGTGGTATCCAGAATTTCCGCGTCGACCGCGGGCCTGAGCGGTGCCACGGCCCGCTCGGCATCGCGGGCATCACGTTCGGCGATTTCACGTGTTAGACGTTCAAGATTAGCATCCAAACCGTTTTCGCTCAACTGCTTATACCGTCGGAAGGCGCGCACCCCGGCGCTGGCGGTCAGAAACAGTTTGAGTTCGGCATCGGGGAACACCACCGTGCCCATATCCCGGCCGTCGGCGATCAAGCCTGGAAACTGGCGAAAATCCCGCTGTCGCTGCATCAGCGCCGCGCGCACCGCCGGCAGCGCGGCCACTCTGGAAGCGGCATTGCCGCAACTCTCGCCGCGAATGGCGTCGCCGACTTCCCCACCCTCCAGGATCGTGCGCATGGCGCCATCGACCCCTGGCGTGAATTCCACATCCAGGCCGGCGGCCACCGCCGCGACCCGGATTTCGTCCTCCAGCGGCAGATTCCGGCGCAACGCCGCCAGCGCGGTCAACCGGTATAGCGCGCCGCTGTCGAGCAGGCGCCAACCCAGCCGGACCGCCAACCACTGACAAAGCGTGCCCTTGCCGACCCCGCTCGGCCCATCCACGGTGACGACGGGAGGCCGCGGGTTCATGCTCCCTCCCGCTGCCGGACGGACAACCCGGCATTCCGGGCCAAGATCGCGAACCCCGGGAACGACGTGTCGACGTTGGCGCAATCGCGGATCGAGATCGGACCGGCGGCTCGCAGGGCGGCCATGGCGAAGCTCATCGCGATGCGGTGGTCGCCGTGGCTGTCCACCGTACCGCCGGACAGCGCGCCCCCTCGGATGATGATGCCATCCGGAGTCGGCCTGGCGGCGATGCCCAAGGCGGTCAGGCCGTCGGCCATGACCTGAATCCGGTCGCTTTCCTTGACTCGCAACTCTTCGGCGCCCGTCAACACGGTCTCGCCCTCGGCGCAGGCGGCGGCGACGAACAGCGCGGGGAATTCGTCGATGGCCAGCGGCACCAGTTCCCCGGGAACGCGGATGCCCCGCAGCGGCGCGTGGCACACCCGCAAATCGGCTACCGGCTCGCCGCCGGCCAACCGCGAATTCAGCAACTCGATGTCGGCGCCCATCGACCGCAGGATGTCGATGACGCCGGTGCGGGTTGGATTGACGCCGACATGCTCCAGCACCAGATCCGAACCGGGCGCGATGCTGGCGCCGACCAGGAAAAAAGCCGCCGAAGAGATGTCCGCCGGCACGTCGATTTCAGTCCCGGTCAGCCGCCCGCCGCCGATCAGCGCGAAGGTACGGTCGCTTTCGCGCGACAGCGCGTAGCCGAAGCCGGCCAACATTCGCTCGGTATGGTCGCGGGTCGGGGCCGGCTCGGTGACGCGGGTGACGCCCTCGGCGTAGAGGCCGGCCAGCAGGAGACAGGATTTGACCTGGGCGCTGGCCACCGGCAGCGGGTAGTCGATGCCGGCCAGCCACCGGCCGCCGCGAATCCGCAGCGGCGCCGTACCCCGTTCGGTGGCTTCAATCCGCGCGCCCATGAGCGTCAGCGGCTCCGTCACCCGCCGCATCGGCCGACGGGTCAGCGAGGCGTCGCCAGTCAGTACCGTATCGAAGGCCTGCCCGGCCAGGATGCCGGTCATCAGTCGCATCGAGGTGCCGGAATTGCCCATGTCCAGCGGACCGGCTGGCGCGCGCAGCCCGTGCAGGCCGACGCCGCGCACCGTCACCCGCCCCTGTTCCGGTCCGTCGATGCGGACGCCCATGGCGCGGAAGGCTTTCAGCGTGGCCAGACAGTCCTCGCCTTCCAGAAAGCCGGCGATGGCGGTCGCGCCCTCGGCCAGCGCGCCGAGCATGATGGCGCGATGGGAAATGGATTTGTCGCCCGGCACCCGCAGGCGCCCGCGCAGGGCACCGCCGGGTTCGACGAGGAAAGTCAAATCGGTCATGGGGAAGCTCAGTCGAGATAAAGATTATCGCGGGCTCGCTTGGCCCGCTGGAAAGTGGCGAGAATCGCGTCGCGGTCGTCGGCGCGGATCGCCTCGGCCAGCCGGGCCAGATCGGCGCCGAACAGCGCGATCATCTCCAGCAATTGTTCGCGGTTGGCGACACAGATGTCGTGCCACATGCGCGGGTCGCTGGAGGCGATGCGGGTGAAATCCCGGAAACCGCCCGCCGCGTAGCGGAAGATTTCCGCCCGGTCGTCCAGCCGCGCCAGGGTGTCGACCAGGGTGTAGGCCAGCATGTGCGGCAGATGGCTGGTCGCGGCCAGCACCGCGTCGTGATGGCGCACGCCCATGTCCACCACCTCGGCGCCGGTCAGTTCCCACATCCGCTTGATGAGGTGATGCGCGGCGGCGGCGGTTTCCGCCAGCGGCGTCAGAATCACCCGGCGGCGCTGGAACAGCGTTGCAAACGATGCTTCCACCCCGCTCTTCTCGGTGCCGGCGATAGGATGGGCGGGGACAAAGTTCGGCGGGACATGGCCGAAAATCCGCTCGACGTCCGCCACCACGCTGCCCTTGGCGCTCCCCACATCGGTCACGACGGCGTCGGGCGACAAAGAAGGGGCAATGGCACGCAAGACCGGTTCGATCGCGCCGAGCGGCACGGCGACCACCACCACGTCCGCTCCGGCGACCGCGCGGGCGGGGTCGGTGTCGTAGCGGTCCACCACCCCCAGGCGGACCGCGGCGCGCAGATTGTCCTCGTTGCGGCCGGAGCCGATCACTTCGGCCACTTCGCCCTTCTCGCGCAACGCGCGGGCCAGCGAGCCGCCGATCAGACCGACACCGATCACGCACAGGCGCCGGATCAAAGGTTGCGCCGCGGCCATTTCAGCCCTTCAGCACGTCGTTCAGCGCTTCGATCAACCGGGCGTTCTCCGCGTCGGTGCCGATGCTGATCCGCAAAAAGTTCGGCAGGCCGTAGTTATCGACCGGCCGGGCGATCACCCCCCGCTTGAGCAGTTCCAGAAATACTTCCCGCCCGGGCCGGCCCACGTCCACGCACAGGAAATTGCCGGCCGATGGCAACCAACTCAATCCCAGTTGGCAGCAGGCGTTCCGCAACTGTTTCATGCCGGCGCGGTTGACCGCCCGACTCCGCTCCAAATGGGTCACATCATCCAGCGCCGCCGTCGCCGCGACGAGGGCCAGGCTGTTGACGTTGAACGGCTCGCGCACCCGGTTCAGCAGGTCGGCGACCTGGGGATGGGAAACCGCGTAACCGACCCGTAGCCCGGCCAGCCCGTAAGCCTTGGAGAAGGTGCGGGCGACGATGAGATTGGGGAAGCGGTCGAGCCAGCGCAGGGCGTTGGGACAGTCCGCGTCCGCCTCGACGTATTCGAAATACGCCTCGTCCACCACTACGATGACCGATTCGGGCACCGCTTCCAGCAGGCCCTGCAACTCCGCCGTCCTCAGCCAGGTACCGGTCGGATTGTTGGGATTGGCGACGAACACGATCCGGGTACGGTCGTTGATCAGCGCCAGCAGAGCGGCCGGATCGTGACCGTAGGGCATTTCGTGCTCGGGCGGATGAGCCCTGGCGACGCGGGCAGTGGCGCCGATCGCTTGGGTGACGATGGGATAGACCGCAAAGGCGTGTTCGGAAAACACCGCCTCGTGTTCCGGAGTCAGAAACGCCCGCGCCGCCAGTTCGAGCACGTCGTTGGAACCGTTGCCCAGAGTCAACATCGCCATCGAAACGCCGAGCTTGGCCGACAAAGCGGACTTGAGTTCGAAGCCGTTGCCGTCGGGATAGCGAGCCAAGCCGTTCAGGGCATCGCGGATCGCGGTCAGCGCCCGGGGGCTGGGACCAAGCGGATTCTCGTTGGAGGCCAGCTTGATGATGTCGCTCAGGCCGTATTCCCGGCGCAGTTCGCTTTCCGGCTTGCCGGGCTGGTAGGGTTGCAGGGTGCGCACGCCGGGGGCGGCGAGAGAGAGGAAATCACAAGTCATGGGGAAGGAGGCTCCATCGGAAAGGGCGGTTTTTTGATAACCCTATCAGAAAGTTCGGGGGTCACATAGCGGACTGTAGCCGGCACCGTTGCAATAACTCCCGGCACGGCCGGGCGATGTGCTCCACGTCTTCCATGCCACCGGTCAGTTTGTGAATCACGCCCTTGTGCAGATACGGCAGCAGTTCCTTGCGGCTTTGCCGCTGCACCCGATCGATGACGTGATTCGGATCGCCGGCCGTCAGAGTGTAACGCACCAGTTCCCCCAGCGCCGCCGATGGACTGTTGGCATTACGCAACAGCAGGTAACGGAAAAAGCAGCCGATTTCGTCGTCCGGCAGGGTGTCTTCCGGCAAATTCGCTGCAGTCGCGGCGCGGCGCATGACCTGACCCAGCAGTGATTCTCCCGCCAGCAGATACGTCATCAACTGCTCGATATGGTTGGTTCTTTCGGCGAAGAAAATGCCGCCCTTGGCGAAATCATCGCAACCAGGAAAAACCTTGCGCCCCGCATCGTCGTAAACGTGGAACTCCTGCGAACCTGCCGTGGTTCGCTCCAGTTCCTCACGCCTGGTGGTCGAGATGAACGCGCCTTTGAGGATGAATCGAACCGGCTGGCCGTTACGGTTACCGGTATTTTGAAACTGGCTGGCGATTTCGACCAGCTTGTACGCGAAGCACAGAACCTTGTGGTGATTCCAACCGCCGCGCATCCCCATTTCCAGGCCCTTGGGGTCGAGATAGCACAGCCGCTGGGTTTCCGGTTGCGTCGCCTTGTCGATGATCCAGAAAATGAAATCCGGGTAAAACCAGTCCTCCCCGGCCAACCGCAGCCGGGTTCCATCCGGGGAGCGGTCCAAGTTTCGCAACAGATAATATTCCCGCTGGCCTCGCTTGATCGCCGCCGGAATGCGCTTGCTCACCTCTTCGCTTTGCGCGTGATACGGGTCGAGATGCCGGATCAAGTTGGCGATGAATTTCCTTTCGGTCTCAATCAGCGCGCCGGGGCCGGCGGCTTTGCCGATGCGGTCTACTTCAACCGGCGACGGCGTGTAGAGATGGCCGGGCGTATGGACCAGAACCCGGTCGGACGCGCGGTCGGTAACGAGCGGCAAGCCTTCCGCGCCACCGTTCTGATAGGGAACGTCATCGAACAGCGAACCATTTTGCTTACCCATCAGCTTATCGTCCTGACTTGGATTTCTTCGGGTAACAAATCGTTTGTCGGATGCAGCGGCGCGATTCGATAGCGAATCCGCCGGGCCTGCCGGCGGCGCCAGGCGCTGCGCAGCAGGCGTTGCAGCAGCGTGACCGCGATGGTTTCCAGTCGGCGCAGGTCGGCGCGGGCGCCGCTCATCACCAATCGCGGCGAACCTTCCAGCGTGTAGTGGCCGTGCTCCAGCCCCTCCCGCAAGCCGGCGGCGTCGAAGCTCAGATTCCACCAGCCGTTGGCGGCGCGGAACTCCAGCAGCCGGGCAGCGATTTGGTCAAAGTCCAGATACGGCAGCAGGGCGATAAAGCGTTCCTTGATGTCTTCGCCCAGTTCGGTTTTATTGGCCGTCTCGGTGGTTCCCCGTTGCATCTGGACTCTTTCGACGCGGGCCGCCAGCGATAAGCCGACCGATTCGGCCGAAGACTGCCAGCCCGAACCACCGACGGCGGACAGGGTGAATTCCCCTCGATCCGGGTCTTGCGCGGACAGGTGCAGCAGCGACGACAGCGGCGGATCGGGCAGAATCCGGGTGGGAACCCGCTCCAGCCGGGATTCGATGCCGTTGGCGCGCAGATTTTCCAGGAACTTGCTCATGTAATCGGCGCGCAGGCCGTAGATGTAGGCGGTTTGCAGGGGCGCGACGGACGCGGGCGGTGCGGCCAGGCGCTTGCCGTCGCCGCCAGAACCTTTGAACCGTACCACCCGGCCGAACATCTGGACGATCAGCGGGCCTTCGCCGCTGCCCAGCCGCAGCAGGGTGAGCGAACTGGCGCGATAGTTGTTCCAGCCTTCGGAGAAGCGGCGCGAGCCGATCAGCAGGTTGACCGTGGAGTCGCGGCGCTCCAGTGCGGCGAACAGCGACGGCGTGATGGCGTCGGCTTCGACCTCCAGGCCGTGCGGCTCCAGCGCCTTTTTCAGACCGTCGGCGTCGCCGATGTTGACCACGCCGAAGTAGCGCACCCGGTCGCCGAGCGACAGCCCCAGGCCGACTTCGCCGCGACTGGTTTTGAGGGCGCGCAACACGAACGTCGCGCCCGGCTGGTGGCCGAACACGTCGCGCAACAGACGGCCGGCGAGATTGGCCGGGTCGGCGGTTCGCACGGCTTCCAAAACCGGCTTGGGCAACAACG
This sequence comes from Candidatus Competibacter sp., assembly GCA_031732875.1. Lineage (GTDB taxonomy): Bacteria > Pseudomonadota > Gammaproteobacteria > Competibacterales > Competibacteraceae > JAVMKJ01. The sequence goes on from JAVMKL010000246.1 coordinate 15,380, forward strand.
CCTCGCCGTCGTCGCCGGCCAGCCGGCCCAGCGCGTCGCCGAGAAACGCCTTGCCGTCTTCCGCGAACAGCCGTTTGAGGAAGAGCAGCACTTCGATGATGTCGGAGCGGTAGTCCGCGTCGTCGCTCCCCTTGGCCCCGACCACGGACAGCCCGAGCAACACCCACAATGGCTGTTCGACGGCCAGTCCCCTGCCCCCGATCTCCGCGATGACGGCGGAATCGTGGTAAGCGCGCAGTTGCCGCCAGTAGGCGGTTAGTGCCGTCGCCAGCACGTCGGCGTGGTGGTTCCAGCCGCTCGCGCCTTGCAGGTTGCGCACGTCGAAATCCTTGCCGTACAGGTCGGCGTGAAAGCGGTCGTAGGCGTAGTCGTACAGCACCGATTTGGCGTAGCGGTCGAAAGCGTGCTCGGCTTCGGCGACCTGGCCGAAGGTGGCGGAGAATTCGATCAGCAGGCCACGGTAATACTCCTGGAGATGCCCGACACCGGCCATGTTGCGCTGAATGCGCTTCCAAACCGATTCCTCGCTCTTCTGACCCTTGTGGCCCTCATCCACGAACACCAGATTGCGCCGGTCGGCAAACGCTGCGGTATCGAGGGAAACGCCCTCGCCCTGCTTGTTCTCGGTGAGCTTGTTGATGTCGATGATGATGACGGTATCGGCCGACTGGCCGGCGATGCGGGAACCGTCGCCGTCGTCGGGGTAGACGAACACCGGGCAGCGCATGGCGCGACGCAGGGCCTCGGCGTGCTGGCGGGACAGCGCTTCCGAGGGCGTGATCAGGATGACTTGATCGAAACCGCGACCGTCGGGGAAACGCCGCTGCGCCAGCAGCGCGAGGCAGGCGTGCAGAACGTGGGTCTTGCCAGCGGCGGTGGCCATCCAGAACGCGGTTTGTTGCAGGTCGTCCGGCGTGAAGTCGGCAATCCGGTACTGGTTGCGCCCGCTCCATTCATTTCGGTGAAACTGAATCAGGTCGGCGAGCAGCGCGTCCCGGTCGGCGAACAATCGGTTGAAGTGGTGGGCGGCGAACAGGATGGCGAGGTATTGAAAGTAGCGCGGTGCGAAACCGGCTTGCTGGCAGGCGGCGCGCACTTCGCCATCGAGTTGCTCCAGCAGGGGCGCGGCGCTGGCGGGCGCGGCCTGGCGCAGGGCGTTGAGATAGCCGTTGGCGTTCAGGGCTTCCAGCGCGCCCTCGGCGGTTTCCTGGTCGCTCAGGTAGCGTTCGGCGTCGCGCGGGCGCAGCCGCACGTCGGCGGCCAGAAAATCCCGCAGGACGAGGGAACGCTGGAGCCGAACGTGGCCGGAAATCGCGGCGCGGGCGGTCGTGGAGCGTTTCGCCATCTAGGCGGCTTGGCGCGACTTTTCGGGAACGGGTTCGCGCAACAAGTCCTGCGGGTCGAATCCGGCAAGACCCAAATCGGCGGCGGAAACGCCGAAAATCTTGCCTTGATCCAGAGCGAAGCTGATCAAGTCGTAATAGGCCATGCGCAACCCTTGATGATAAGCGTCGCTTTGGGCAGCCTGTTCCGCCGTACGCCGGGCCTTGCCGAGCAATTCCTGCAATACCACTTGATAATCAATTTGATCCGCCATGTCGTTTCTCCTCGATTATTTTTATCCGTTGCCATTCATCCCCTCCACGAACACGGTTTCGATGGCGGCGAAGCGTTCGACGCCGGGGAAGGACAGGCGGGCGGGGTCGTTGGTGTAGTA
>JAVMKL010000247.1:0-2867 GCA_031732875.1 Candidatus Competibacter sp.
CAATGCACGATAAAAATGCCGCACTGCAAAATCAAACAGGATGGCCAAAATCGCCTGGTGGCGACAAGTTGACAGTGTTTTATTGGAGATTGGATTGAATGTCCGGATGGAGTGTGATTGAGTTACCGACGACCTCCGACGGAATCCATAACCGCATGAAAAGTATTCTGGTCGTGACTCTCAGCAATTTCGGGGATGTCATGATGACCACTCCGGTCATCATGACTCTGGCCGCTCGATACCCGGAAGCCAGACTGACCGTGGTGGTCGGATACAAAGCCTGCTCCGTGCTTGAGAAAAGTTCCCATATCGACAGGATCGTTCCTTACGACAAGAGAATGAATCTTTTGTCGAAATGGCGATTTATTCGGGAACTGAGGAAAAAATCGTACGATTGCATCGTAGATCTTCGGAACAGTCCCATTCCATTCCTGATTCCCTGCAAAATCAGAAGCCCGCTTTTTCGCCGTTTCCGCACGATCAACATGAGAGAGCGCCATCAGGAAATTCTCGAGATGATGGGAATGAGGATTCGGTTTCCACCACCCTTTGAATTTTTCGACGCCGCCGATCGACGGTCGGCCCTGGAAAAACTGCGGGACAAGGGAATTGCGAGCACGGGCGGGTGGATCGTCGTGGCTCCGGGAGCCGCCAGTGAAAAGAAGCGCTGGCCGGTCGAATGCTTTCAGGAGATGATCCGGCAATTGGTGGCTGGAACCGCCAGAAAGGTTCTCCTCGTGGGGGCTGAAAATGAAAGGCCGATCGCCGAGGCAGTCGTTCGCGGGGCGCCGGGCATCGCCACCATCCTCAGTGGGGAAACCACGATGCCGGAAACCGCCGTGCTGCTCTCCAGCGCCGTGCTGGTAGTGGCCAACGATAGCGCGGTCATGCACCTGGGTTTTGAACTCGGCACGCCCACGGTGGGTATCTTTGGTCCGACCGATCATGAGAAATACGGGCATGCCGGCCCGCGCTTCCGGGTCGCCCGGGAAGATGCCGGCGCCTGTTCCTGCAATTCGGAAAAACTCCCCTACGCCGAGCGCCATTGTTTTCATGGGCTCGGACCGGAGAAGGTTCTCAGGCTGTGCGCCGAACTTCTTCCTGGTTCTGGAGCGCCAGAAGCGAGGCATGAGAAAGGGGGAGGAGAAGGGTTTTAACGTCGGGCATGGGCGGGAATGACGGAACCCAGCGCGAACAGGCTGGTGGCGGCTACCACGACCGATGGACCGGCCGGCGTATCCCACCGCAGTGAAGCCCAGAGGCCGAGCCCGATCGCCGCGCAGCCCAGGACGCTGGCCAGGGCGGCCATGCCTTCCGGCGAACGGGCGAAGCGCCGCGCCGCCGCCGCTGGAATGATCAGCAGCGAGGTGATCAGCAGGATGCCGACTACTTTCATCGCCACGGCGATGACGATGGCGATCAGCAACATGAAGGCCAGCCGTACCCGAAATACCGGTACCCCCTCCACTCGCGCCAGTTCCTCGTGCACGGTGGCCGCCAGTAGCGGCCGCCACAGCCAGGCCAGCGTTCCCAGCGCCAGCCCGGTGCCGCCCCAAATCCAGTACAGGTCGATATTGCCGATTGCCAGGATATCGCCGAACAGAAAGCCGATCAGATCGACGCGCACCGTTTCCAGGAAAGCCAAGGCCACCAGTCCCAGCGACAGGGTGGTGTGGGCGAGAATACCCAGCAGGGTGTCGGTGGCCAGCCAGCGCTGTCGCTGCAGCAGCACCAGCGTCAGCGCCACCAGCAGACAAGTGACGATCACACCCAATCCCGGGTTGATGCGCAACACGATGCCCAGCACCACGCCCAGCAGCCCGGAGTGGGCCAGGGTGTCGCCGAAGTAGGCCATGCGGCGCCAGACGATGAAGGTGCCCAGCGGTCCCGCGGCCAGCGCCACGCCGAAGCCGCCCAGCAGGGCGCGCGACATGAAGTCATCCACGAGCGTCGGTTTCCTCCGCCACCACGGTCCCGCGCAGGTCGTGGCGGTGGTTGTGGTGGTGATGGTAGAATGCCAAGCTGCGGGCGCCGTCGAGACCGAACAGGGACAGGTAGGCGGGATCGCGGGCGACATGATCGGGATGGCCGGAACAGCAAACATGCCGGTTCAAGCAGATCACATGGTCGGTTGCCGCCATTACCAGGTACAGTTCGTGGGACACCATCAGGATGCCGCAGCCCCGCCGCCGCCGCAAACCACCGATCAGATCGTACAGTTCGTACTGGCCGTTCAGGTCCACGCCCTGAACCGGTTCGTCCAGCACCAGCAAATCGGGCTCTCGCAACAGCGCGCGCGCCAGCAGCACTCGCTGCAATTCGCCGCCGGAAATCGCCTGTACCGGCGTATCGAGTACGTGGGCGGCGCCCACTTCCGCCAGCGCCGCCCGGACCCGTTCGCGCGGCGCCCGGGTGCCGAGGGTGATGAAGCGCCGCACGGTTAGCGGCAGGGTGTCGTCCACCGCCAGCCGCTGCGGCATATAACCGACCCGCAGCCCGGACTTCAGCCGGACCCGGCCGCGGTCGGGCCGGAGCAGGCCCAGCACGATTCGCACCAGGGTGGACTTGCCCGCGCCGTTCGGGCCGATCAGGGCGACGATCTCGCCTCCCATCACTCGGAGGCTCACATCCCGCAGGATCGGGTTGCCGCGGATGGCGAAATCAACGTTCTCGACCACCAGAAGCGGTTCAGCCGGCATGGCGCGCCTCTTCTTTCAGGGTGGCCGGGTTATCGATCGGTATCCGCCGGCGGGCGAGCGCCGGTGACGGAACCGGTAAGGACGTGGATGAAAAGCGCGGGAGAACGCTCGCGATCAACTCGATCTGCCTGGGTGGGTGTTATGCTGAGCATGGATTAGGCACGAATA
>JAVMKL010000248.1:0-2866 GCA_031732875.1 Candidatus Competibacter sp.
CAATGTGTCACTAAAGTGGGGATGCTCATCACGGAAACTGAGGGACACTACCGGAGTGCGAGACATTCATGACTTTCTTTACCGAGCCCGACCATTACGTAAAAACCATCCTGTCCGACCTGCAAGGGGCCTGGGGCTGTCTGCGCGACGAGGTGGTCAAACACGCCGGTTTTCCGCACTGGGACCGACTGCTGTTCCACATCGACGAGGCGATGAGCTGGGAAACGGTACGGCATCTGGAACGGATGGAGCCGCTGCTGATTCTGATCCGCAATCTGGCCGTGCAGGGCGAGGCACCGGAGGAGATCACGGAAGCGATTGAGGATATCGCCGAGATTCTCCAGGAGGTACGGCAGGATTTGAAACAGGGGAAGTCCCTGTAGCCGCTGAGCCCTGACGGCGAAGTTACTCAGAGACCGTACAAAAACTCCCCTCTCGCTGCGGGAGCGGCGCGGTCGTTCCGCGAGCGGGGGGCGTCAGCCCCCTGTTTCCCGAAACGCGGCACGGCGTCGGCGATAGCGGCGGGTGCGGAAACAGCGGACTCACGTCCGCCGCTCGCCGGCGACTCCAAGGTGATATTCGGTTGGCGCGGCATCATGGGGTATGCCATGCGTATCCTGCGGAGTTTTTATCAATCGGTCGGTTGGTTTTTATACAGCATCTCAGTCCGGGCCGTCAGTTGCTCCCGCAACCATGCGGGAAACCGTTGCCAGGGCAAGGCCAGATTACCCTGCGGCAGCGGTTGCGGCTGTTCCACCCGGCAGACCAGCACGCCGGATTCGGCGGCCTCGTCGCCCGCCAATGCCCTGAATTTTTCGAGCGGTTCGAGATGGCGGAGGGTCGGCGTGGCGGTCAATTTGATTTCCACCGGCAGCAAGCGGCCGTTGGCCAGGACGATCAGGTCCACCTCCAGCCCGTCGTGGGAACGCCAGAAAAACAAATCGGGGAGGCGGCCCAGCAGCGTAAAGACCTTGACCGCTTCGCCGACCACCCAGCCCTCGAACAGCGCACCGCCCATGCCGCCGGCCAGCATCGCCGCCGCGGATGGTTGCCGGGTCAGCCACGCAGCCAGGGCGGCGTCGAGCAGGTACAGCTTCGGCGTCTTGATCAGGCGCTTGCCGTAATTTCGATGGTAGGGCGGCAGGAAATACAGGATATAGGATGCGGCCAGGACATGGCCCCAGGTCTTGATCGTGGGTTCCGACACTCCGCAGTCCCGCGCCAGCGCCGCTTTGTTGAACACCTGGCCATGCCGGCTGGCGCACAACCCCAGGAACAGCTCGAAGCCGCGCAAGTCCTGGATGTTGTGCAACAGGCGCACGTCACGCTCGACGTAGGTTTGCAGATAGGAACGCAGCCACAGTTCGCGCTTGTCCGGCGCCAGCGCCGGTTCCGGGTAATCGCTCCGCCACAGCCGCTCTTCCAGGGTTTCGGTGGCGGGGGCGTATTCCAACTGGCTGAACGGCAGCAGTTCCAGCAGGGCGATGCGCCCGGCCAGCGATTCGCTGATGTTTTTCATCAAGGCGAATTGCTGCGAGCCGGTCAATAGCCAGTGTCCGCAGCGCTGCCGGTTCTGGTCGATCAGCATTTTCAGATAGGGCAGCAGTTCGGGCACGTACTGGATTTCATCGAGGATGACCGGTTGCTCCCGGTAGGGGTCCAGAAATCCCCGGGGATCGCTGGTGGCGAAGGCGCGGGTCAATGGGTCGTCGAAGGTGACATAGGCAAAGCGGTCGCCGAACTCTTCCCGCAGGAAGGTCGTTTTCCCCGACTGGCGCGGCCCGGTCACCAGCACGGCCGGAAACTGGCTCAGGGCGGTTTGCAGGGTGGGGAACAACTGGCGGCGCAGGTACATGGCTGACAAAAGTAAAATTGAAATTTAGATATGGAAAATTCTAATACAGACAAGCGCATGGCGCAATGATAAGGTGTCCGGCCGGCTTGCGTGGGCGCAGTGGGGCGAAATCGGCGGGGGAAACGGGCAGCGTGGGGAATGGACTCTATCAAACCCACAGATCGGTGAGCGAAAAAGTCACTGCGGCGAAGGGCGGGAAACAGACGGGATCATCTTCCCGAATGGCGCCGAGCAACACCCATCGACCGTCGCGCAACTCGAAGGCTTCCAGCGTGCGCGCCAGCGGATCGACCAGCCAGACGTGAGCGACGCCATAACGGGCGTAAAGCGACAGTTTCAGGGTTCGATCTTTTTGCGCAGTGGACGGCGAGAGAATTTCGCAAACCCAGTCGGGAACGACTTCAAAGCGGTGGTCGCGGGGAATGGCCGGCATCCGTTCGCGCCGCCAACCGGCCAGATCGGGCACGGCAACTTCGGTGTCGCGGACGAAGTGGATTTCGGGTTCCATCAGAATCCACCAGTCGCCTGGGCCTTCTTGCCCTCGGTGGAACGGTAAGCCGAGAATGCTGCTAATAGCTCCCGCCGCCGCGATTTGCGGTCCGGTCGGTCGGTTTTGCTGGACGTAGAGTTGGCCGCCGATGATCTCGCCCACCTGGGTTTCCGGCAGGGCGAGCAGTTGCTCGTAGAGGGTGAAGCGTGGCATGGCTTAGGCTGGATTCATCGGCTTGCTCCACGCGGGTTATTCCCCGGACTCCATTTGTTGCGACAACCGCTCCCAATCTTCCAAACCGCTGCCACCGAGTTGTTTTGCTAGCTGTTCCAAATTCATCAGAGCTTCGGACAACCCGATTTCGTTGGCAATCCGATAAACTGTTACCCAACAGGTAACCGCCCGTTGATGCTCGTCTTTCCGCCAATGGAGATGGCCGATGTTGAACAACGTCGGACATAATCCCGCCCGGTCGCCGATGGCCCGGCGGATGGCCAGCGACTCCTCCAGATAGCGCAGCG
>JAVMKL010000249.1:0-7702 GCA_031732875.1 Candidatus Competibacter sp.
GGCCGCCGGTCAACTCGCGGATGACGAGAATATCCACGCCCTGGAGTTTTTCCGGTTTGAGCGGCGATGAGTCGATCAGCGCCGGGTGAACCTTGACCGGGCGCAGGTTGGCGAATACGCCCAAGCCCTTGCGCAAGGCCAATAATCCCCGTTCGGGGCGGTCCTTGGCGTTCGGGTCGTCCCATTTCGGTCCGCCCACCGCGCCCAACAGCACCGCATCCGCCGCCTGGCAATCCGCCAGGGCTTCGTCGGTCAGCGACGAACCGAAGCGGTCGATGGAGCAGCCGCCCATCAGGCGTTCCTGGTACACGAATTCGTGATGGCATGAACTGGCGATGGCTTCCAGCACCCGGACGGCCTCGCCGACCACTTCCGGGCCAATCCCGTCGCCGGGGAGTAAGACGATAGTTGCTTTCATGAGTATTCCGTGAAGAGTTCTCTGCTTTTCAGGCACGCTTCCATGAAAGAGCAGAGAGGGGTTTTTAAGGCGATTTCACTAAAGATTCAGGAGCGCTCTGGATCTAACGACGATCGGCACAGGTTCCACGTCCCCATTGACCGTCAAAATTCACGGAAATCTGCCCGCCGGGTCGGGGTTGAAAGAATCTCGACAAATTGATCAACGTGACATTCGCCATGCCGCTGACGTTTCCGCGATAAATCCGCTGATCTTTATCATTCTTGCGATCAAAGCGTAAACGAGAGGATTGGGAAAGGCCCGCACCAGTCCGCGCGTTGCGAAATTCCACTTTCTGTTCGAAGCCCGTATTGGGACTCCAAGGCACGGAAAATGAGATGTCATCGCCGTGAGCACGATGAATGGTTCCTCGACACAGGATATTCGCCGCAAAGACTTTAGAAGGAACCGTCATCGCCAAAACACTGAGCCCGATAATCGCGGGGCTAGCGGCAATCAACCTGAGAATATTTCTCCACTGCATTTGAACGCCTTCCGGTATAAAAAGATAAGAAATCAAGCAGTCTACAAAAAAGTAGACACGTCTCAATGCGCCACCGACAGCCCGTACTCCACCGCATCGACCAGCGCTTGCCAGGAGGCTTCGATGATGTTGGCGCTAGCGCCGACGGTGCTCCAGAGTCGGGTGGTATTGCGGGTGTCGATCAGCACGCGGGTGATAGCTTCGGTGCCGTCCTGGCCGTCCAGAATGCGGACTTTGTAGTCCGCCAGTTGGAATGAAGCAATCTCCGGGTAGTGCCCGATCAGCGCCTTGCGCAGGGCGATGTCGAGGGCATTCACTGGGCCATTGCCCTCGGCAGCGGTGTGCAGCACCTCGTCGCCCACCTTCACCTTGACCATGGCCTCGGCAAAAATACCCCGGCCCTGACGATGTTCGACGTTGACCAAGAAATCGACCAGTTCGAACGGAGGCTGGTAACCTGGCTGCTGGCGCTTGAGCATCATGGCGACCGAGGCTTCAGCGGCCTCGAAGGAAAAACCGCGCGCTTCCAGTTCTTTCACGTCGTTGAGCACGCCGACCACGTCCGCCATGCCGCCGATATCGACGCCGTGCTCTTCGGCCTTGCTGAGGATGTTGGCTCGCCCTGACAGCGCGGAGACCACCACCCGCATCCTGTTGCCCACCTGCTCCGGTGCCACATGCTGGTACGACTGCTCCGAGCGGCGCATGGCCGCCACGTGCACGCCACCCTTGTGGGCGAACGCGCTCTTGCCGACGTAAGGCAGGTGATCGTTGGGGGTGACGTTGGCGACTTCGTCGACCACGTGTGACATCTCGTACAGTTTGCGCAAGTTGCCTTCCGGCAGGCACCGGCGGTCCATCTTGAGTTCGAGATTGGCCATGATGGAGCACAGGTTGGCGTTGCCGCAGCGTTCGCCCACGCCGTTGATGGTGCCCTGCACCTGAACGGCGCCTTCGCGAACCGCCAACAGTGCGTTGATGACGGCGCACTCGCCGTCGTTGTGGGTGTGGATGCCGAACGGGTGCGAGATGGACGCCTTCATCTCGTGGATGATTTTCTCGACCTCCCAAGGCATGGTGCCGCCGTTGGTATCGCACAGCACGACGGTTTCGGCTCCGCCGCGAATGGCGGCTTCGAGCGTTTCGAGCGCGTAGCGCGAATCCGCCTTGTAGCCGTCGAAGAAGTGCTCGGCGTCGTAAATGACCCGGCGACCGGCCGCGCGCAAATAGCCCACCGACTGTTCGATGACGCGCAGGTTGTCGTCCAGCGTGGTAAGCAGCACGTCGGTGACATGCAGGGTCCAGGTTTTGCCGAAAAGGGTGCAGACTGGCGTCCGCGCCTCCAGCAACGCCTGGATATTGGCGTCGTCCTCCGGGCCACCCTTGACCCGGCAGGTGGAGCCAAAGGCGGCGATCAGCGCGGTTTTCCATTCCAGGTCGCGGGCGTGCTCGAAAAATTCGGCATCCTTGGGGTTGGAACCGGGCCAGCCACCTTCGATGAAGGCCACGCCCAGATCGTCCAGCCGCCGGGCCACGCGGATTTTGTCGTGACCCGACAGGGTGAAACCTTCGCTTTGAGTCCCGTCGCGCAGGGTGGTGTCGTAAATCTGAATGAATGACATGACATTCTCGTAGAAAGTAGCGATTAGCGAACAGTAAATCAGGAAAGTGAATGGCGATTGGCGGGTATTTGCTAATTACGGAGTGTTGGGAGTTTCGACGATGAGGACGAGACATTCGTCCGCGACCCGCGCTTCCGGGTCCGCATCGTCGAGCACTTTTTTCGGTCGGCCAGTTCTTTAAAGTGGGTGAAGTCCTTGCCGGGTTCCAGCTCCACCCATCTCGGCCAGGCGGGCATGCGGGACGTGGCGGCCAGAATGCTTGCCCGGCACGAGCCGGATCGGGTTGGCGCCTACGTCTTCGGGGCGTATGATTTCACGAAAAGGAGAGAAAATTCAACCGCCTTCGGCGGGGCAGGCCGTCCGTCCCCCGTCGGAAAGCGGGGGAGCGAACGCGTGTGGTCGAATTGAGGTGTCGCCGAACCCCATGAGGAACGGCTGAAAAGTCTAGCCGAAAATTAACGCGGAGGGTGAGGCGCGCGCAATCAACGTAAGTAGTCGGGCGTGTCATCCTGATTGTCCCGACGACGCGGACGGTCGCGGTGCGTGGCGCGCCACACATCACGCACGTTGACATACCAGATGCCGCCCTGAAACTGACCGACCTCTCCGACGTTGACCCAACCCCAATCGTCCCCGACCTTGATCTTGTAGTTCGGCCGGACTTTGATCCGAGCATCTTCAAACATCAGGAAGGCGGAATCGCCCGGGTCGATCATCCAGGAACCACTGATTCGCTCCTGACGGTGCGTCCACATCGTGATCCTGACCGCGTCCCGCCAGTCGTTGGTAACCTGGATCGGACCACGCCCGCCTTCGTCGCGGGGGACGTAGTCCTGCGCCGAGGCCGCCATCGGGACCAGCCAAAGCAAAACCGCGAGCAAGCTACACGGTCCCAGCCATGTCGATTTCGTCATACTTACCTTCCTTCGGGTTGGGTATCGAATAGGTTTACCGTCGCCGGGTATCTTAGGTCGGTATCGTTGCGGATTCCATCCCTCCGGGTCGAACCCAAGGCGGGCTCGACCCGCCGGGCGTCGTCGATCAGCGCCCGCAGGTCGCCTTCCCGATCCGCCACGTACGCCAGCCGGGTGTCGGGTACGGTTTCCGCCAGATCGGCTGCGATCTCAAGGCACAAGACCACCCGCGTTATGGACCTCCAAAATCTCCCGCCACTCCACCGCCGGTTTGTCCAGGTCTTTGAACTCTTCCCGTGCCTAACTCAGTCTCACTACCCACAAGACCATAAAATTTCATATCTCACAATGAGTTGAAATCGGATGTTTTCGAGACGGGTTCGATGGCTACCACTTAGCAAACTCGACGACCACGCCGCCACCTCCGTAGGGGGCTTTCGCCACGGTCACGGAAACCCGTTTGCTCAGGGGTATGCCGCCTTGGTCGATGACCCGACCGAGTTGCCGCCGGACTTCGAGTGGGACATCCTTCGGCCAAGGGATCTTGTCGGACAGCTTGCCCGGCGACTTCGGGGGTGGGAAGGCGTTTGGGTTGATGGTCGGTGGAGGCGGGGTGATGAGAGAGAGGTTGCGCTGCCAGTCGTCATACACGGCGTTGAGCTTCGCGGCGGTGGCGTTAATTCGGGGCAGCAGGAGGGCGGCGGCCCCCCTGGACACCACGTCCGTGACCGGGCGCCGAATTGCGGCCTGATATTCGGTATCCAAATCCCGGAGTTGTTTTTCCAGCGGCTTGGCTTGAGCCCACATGCGGTCGTTCAATGCCTGAATTGCCGAAAAATAATTCTCGATCGTACTCATAGTCGCTTCCCTCTTGACGGTTGCAAGGGTCTTTCGGGGTGAAGTCGCGAGCGCTGATTGTGATCGGATCAGACGATTCGATCCATGAGATGTTCGCTTGCTGGATAATTCCTCGGCGGATGCAAAAAAGTTCAAGGCGGCGCATCATTTTTTGTCACCGGCTGATACAGCGGCGCCAGTGCGATCCCGTCCACGCTCAAGTAAAACGTGAACGATCCAAAGCGGCGGGTTTCGATCCGCATTTCCGACTCGGAAAGCGATTTCAAGACGCCTTCGATGTCCGGTTCGCTCATTTTTTGCAAGTAATTGAATTTTATGGGTATAAATTTTGTCTTAACCCAGGTCCCGGCTAAATAACATATTGAATGTGAAATATTTTTTGAATAGTGAAAGTACAGATTTGGAACGATGGAACGAAAAGTGCAGTTCGGCGATGCCCGGCGGTGCAACAAACCTGGAAGTGTGGAACACTATTCTTTCGGCCACCCAGGAGACGGATGGATGTCCCAGAACGCAAACCTCATTATCGACCGGCTGATCGAAACGTTCCCGGCCTGTTTCGACCGATCCGCGCCCAAGCCGCTCAAGATCGGTCTCGGTCGGGAACTGCTGGCGCTGGCCGGCACGCTTCCGGCCCTGGCCGATCTACCCCGCGTCCAAATCCGCCAGGCGCTTCGGGTCTACACCCAATCCCCGGCTTACCAGCGGGCGCTGGCGGTGGGCGGCCCTCGCTACGGATTGGACGGACAACCGACTGGAGAGATCACCTCCGAGCAGCAGGCGTTCGCACGGGCGCCCCGCCAGAAGACCCCCGCCCCACAGGTTCGCCAGCCGCCCGCCGGACCGGAACTGTCTCCCTCCGCGGGATACCTCAAGATGACCCTGAAGAAGCGCGGCGGGAACCCGCCCTGAAATCAGGCGGCAATTCAACATTACTACGGCTTACCGATGCAACTTGGCATCGATGAAATCCTGCAACTCGCACCCGACGGTTCCTCGACCAAGGCCGCCAAGGATCTGATGCTCCCCTCGAGGTGGCCGACCCTGGGAGTCGCGGATGCGGCGCTGTGGGGCGAATGCCAGGGCAGTGGTTCGAAGCCCTATCAGGTGCAGGTCGACCCAGCCGGCCCAGGTTTCCACTGCATGTGTCCCAGCCGCAAATTTCCCTGCAAGCACGGTCTGGCGCTCCTGCTGCTGCGGGCGCAAAACGCCGCCGCTTTCGGTCGAGGCGAGCCTCCCGCCTGGGTCGCCAAATGGCTGGCTTCACGCCAACAGCGCGCCGAGAAATGATCGATGTCTTCCGGCGTATTGAAGAACTGCCCGACCTGGTACGAGCGGACGTGCGCGTGGCCATGAGCCTGGCGGTCGACAAGGACCTCGTGACGGCAAAAGGCGAGCGGCTCGCCGATACCTGGTTCGTGCTGGGACAGAGCGTGGAGGAAGAAGATCACCTGTGGACGCGGCGCGCATGGCTGCGGCGGACAATCCGAAACGGGTGCCGAACCGTGGAATCACGGAGAGCGCTAACGCGATTTATTATTTGACAAACGTATTTTAATTGTTATACTCTTTACTATGCGTAGGTTGCGTCTCCTTCTGTGGTGGGTTGCCAGTTCGTTGCCCGGTTGTCCGACCGGGCTTTTTTGTTGCGCGGCCGGCGAACCGGCGCGACGAAAACCCCGCTCTGCCGGGTTTCTACCCGCGATCAAAATCCGGTTCTTCAGATCGACCAGCTCCGACAAGCCGGCTGCGAGCAGATCTTCCAGGAAACGGTCAGTGGGGCGAGCACCATCACGCGGATTTGGAGGAAAACCGCACCATCCATGGGTCGCCGGCGAATTTCCATACCCGCCGCTATCGCCGACGCCTTGCCGCGTTCCGGGAAACAGGGGGCTGACGCCCCCCGCTCGCGGAACGTTTATTTACAAAAACCTCCTCAACTGCTCCGATATCCCGAAAATCGAGGTGGCTCAGCGGATAGAGCGCCGCCGCGACCAGCAAGGCGGACAGCAACACCATTTCGCCCTTGCTCTCCACTTCCAGCCGCCAGTTCCGATTGCCGGGCGACACCACCCGCAGAGGCGAGCGCCAGAACAGATCGACCCCGCGCACGTCGAGCATGTCCAGCCACAGGTATTACCGCGATCCCCGGTCATGGCCCTGGATTCACGGCGTCAGGTATCGCCGATTTTGGCGCATTAAAGTGATAAATTTTTACACGTATCCCGAGCAGACTGCATTTATGGAAATCGCACGGGGAGCACCGCAACGGCTCCGAACGCGGGTCGGAGCGCAAAGAGGTTGGCAGCAAGCTTGCCTGGCAAACCTCGCCGAAAGCCGTTGCCTCGCGACGGCGAACCCATCCGAGGGGCGGTCGATGGTCTGATCGGAGACCCTCGTCGTCCGAACCACCACCCGACAGGAGCGATTTTCACCGTGAACAAGACCGATTGGGACCCCAACTACAAACATCCCGGTAAAACGACGGTCAGGCTGACCCTGTTCTGGGTCTCGAACTACTACCAGGACACCTCGCAAAAAGTGCTCAAGAAAGCCGAGCAGATGTTGACCGAACACGGTCTGGGCCTGGAGATCTATCCCAAATCCCGCCAGAGCGCCCCCAATCACACCATCCAGATTCCCGGCGATCCCACCCAACTCCTGGTCAATGATCCCGAGAATACTCCTTACACCTACAACTGGCTGCGGAACCAGGCCGCTGCGATTTTCGACGACCAAGCGACCAAGGACAAACGTCAGCGCCTCCCCGTATTTTTTGCCAGTTCAAGAGCGCTGGCTACGGCATTACCGTCTTGAATTCGAACTGGCTTCCGTACTGTCTGATCGGCGTCAATCCCGATCCGGGTAGCTACTGCCTGATGCACGAAATCATCCATGCCGCCACCAACAGCGCGGCCCATTGCAATACGCCCAGGGATAACGTCTTCGGGGACATCCCGGGCAACATCATGATCCGCGCCCACGTCCAGGCCATCGCGAAAGCGTATTTTGCCCGGTGAAGCGGCCACTCGTGGCGCGGCAACCCCGGTAGCGTGTCAGTTGCACGAACGGTCATTTCTGATTGAAACCGGTCGAGGTTGGAGACTCCCAGGGATTACGAACGGCCATCGTCCGTCCGCGCTTGGCCTTGGCCGCTTTTCGGGATTTGGCAAGGCGGGGTTGGGGCTGGATTTGATAGTTTTGCGGTTCGACGGTTCGGGGTTGCGACTTTATCCTCGTTTCCACGACCGGCGATTCGACCGGCGATGCCGGTGTCCTGGTCGTGAATTCCCTCGGGGACACGACTGGCTCGGTCGTGAATTCCCTCGGGGACACGACTGGCTCGGTCGTGAATTCCCTCGGGGAC
>JAVMKL010000249.1:7802-16802 GCA_031732875.1 Candidatus Competibacter sp.
ACGACTGGCTCCGTCACCATTGGTGACGACCCGGACACCGTGGAATCGGGCGACGGGACGGCGGGCGGGACCGACAACCCGGCGGGGGCTGGAGGACTCACAGCCGGTGTTTCAACGGATTGCTCCCGCTGATTCAGGTATTGGCGGACTGGCGACGGATCTTCCAGAACTGGCGCCGACGGCCAGAGCCAGAGGGCGGCCACCCCTGCCATGGCTGCCAGTCCCAAGCCGCCGCCGGCCAAGGTTCCCAGCGACCACCGGCGGCGAGAGGTCTCAGCGCCTGATGGTGGCGCATCCACCGGGCCGCGGTCTACCATCCGTTCCGCCACCGGCGGCACGATCAGCGGTCCACTCGATTCCACCGGGCATGGCCGGTCGAGTTCGGGCGCTGCCTGGCCGGACTCGACCGGTCCCGCCGGGTCGCCGTCGCCGTCCGGCGTGCCATCAAGCGCGACCTGCATCTCGGCTACGGTCTGAAATCGCCGTTCCGGCCGTACCGCCAGCGCCCGGTCGATCATCTCCAGCAATCGGATGTCGTAGCGCCCGGCGCCCGCCAGGACCGCCGGTTCCAGACGATCTTCCAGCAAGCGTTCGACCGCTTCCGTCGGTGGATGGCCGGTCACGCAGCGATACAACACGGCGCCCAGGGCGTAGATGTCGGTCCACGCGCCGTAGCGGTCGTTGCGGGTCGAGTATTGTTCCGGCGGCGAATAGCCGGGCGTCACCAGACTGGTCATGCTTTTGCTGTAGCGGCCGACCGACACCCGCGCCGCGCCGAAGTCGATCAGCATGACCCGGTGATCGGTGGCCCGTGCGTACAGATTGGCCGGTTTGATGTCCCGGTGCAGGTAACCCTGCTCGTGGACCGCCCGCAGCGCCGGCAACACATCCTCCAACAGTCCGTGTACTTCGTCTTCGTCGAGAGTTTCGCCGGCCGGCAACATCGCGTGCAGCGTTTGGCCTTCCTCGTAATCCATGACGATGTAGGCGGTCCCGTGCGCCTGAAAATATCGCTTCACCCGCGCCACGAGGGGATGCGCGATTCGGGCCAGAACCCGCGCCTCGTCGAGGAAACGCTCCAATCCCCAATAATAGAATGCCTCCTGTTCCTTCGAACCACCGGCTTGTCCCTCGATGTTGGGATGGACCGTCACGCCGTCGGGATCGCGAAACGACCACTCGGCTGGAAAGTATTCCTTGAGGGCGACCCAGATTCCCAGATTGAGGTCGAATGCCTTGTAGGTGGCGCCGAAACCACCGACTCCCAGGATGGAATCGATGCGATATTCATCGAGTTGGCTACCGGGAGCCAACACATTGACTTGGAGGTTTTCCCCTTGTGCGGACGGGGACGGGTTGGGTGTCGTGGTCATCGTCGCCAATGATAAGCCATCTTGGTCGCGCGGGATCGGTTGGTTTGCATTCGACAAGTCGACCGTCTCGCCGAAATTGAGATTCCGAAGTCATGCCCGATCCGACACCGGAGAAGTGTCAGGTCGAATGGCTAATAAATAACGTAATACGTAATATCATAATAATGACTGAAACAGAGTTGGATTGGGTGTTTGACGAGTTCGTACGAATACGCCACAAGTATAATTATGTCGCATTGACCTCGCCTGCCCGGTCTCGGTCGAAGGCTTTCACGGCTGAAGCGGCTCGCTCGGTCTCGCTGCGCTAACGAATCAAACGAGGACGATGTTCCAATCCGCAGCCAGGGGGCCGGCTTGTCTTCCGGAAATCACCTACCACTTTTCGTCTAAATTTAAATCACGACTAAAACGCTGCGGTGGCAAGATGGCGAGTGCATCGAAGCAGCAGGACCACATTGGCGGAGGGTGAAAATGGAACCACAGCAGGAACGAGTTGAAGCCGCGCTGGCCGAGCCGGCGGACGGCGCATGGGGGGTGGAAGCCCCCGCGATCGCGGCACGGCCCGTCCTGGCGGAGCCTTTGACCGGCAACGACGTGACGTGGGCGCGGATGGACGCGCCGGGACAACCCATGGTGGTGACGCTGGTGCTGCTGCTGGATCGGCCGCTGGCGGAGGAGCGGTTGAAAGCGACCTTGCGCGACCGCCTGCTGTCCTTGGCGCGGTTCCGGCAACGGGTGTGCTGGACCGGGGGGCGCTATCGTTGGGTGGAGGGCGGGCCGCTCGACTGGCGGGTTCACCTCCAGCGGGTGCGGCTGCCCGAACCGTCCGATCAGCGGACGCTGGAAGAGCGGGTCGGGCGCTGGGCCGGCGAGCCGTTGGACTTTGACTTTCCCTTGTGGCGCTGTTTCCTGGTGGAGAATTATGGAACGGGCTGCGCGCTCGTGTTTCGGGTCCATCACTGCATCGTCGACGGGGTGGCGTTGCTGCGGGTGTTTTTGTCGCTGACCGATCCCACGGCCGAGGGAGGGCCGGCGACGCCGGCGCAGCGGCGGGAACAGGCCCGGCTGGCGGCGAAAACCAGCAAGCGGCTGGCATCTCCCGCCGGGTTGGCCGGCAAGTTACGCTGGAGCGTGGATTTCGGGGCCGCGCTGCTGCGGCAACTGTTCCTCGGCCCGGACGCGCGCACGGCCTTGCGCGGGACGCCGAACGGCCACAAGCGGGTAGCCTGGTCGGCGCCGGTGCCGTTGTCCGACATCGCGGCGATTCGCCAGCGTCTGGGGGGTCGCTTGAACGACGTGATGCTGACGGCGGTGGCGGGGGCGTTGGGGCGATATTTGCGGGCGCGGGGCGAGACCCGTCCGGCTCTGATTCAGCGGCTGATGGTGCCGGTCAACATGCGGCCCTATCAGGAAGAGATCCGTCTGGGTAACGAATTCGCGGTCATTCTGCTCGAACTGCCGCTGGGAATCGCCGATCCGGTGCGACGGCTGGCGGAGGTGCGGGCGCGGATGGACCGGATCAAGGGGACGCCGGAAGTGCTGGCCAACCGGCTGGTACTGAACGTCGCGGGCTGGCTGCCGGTCTGGGTGGAACGGCTGGCGCTGCGCTGGTTCGGTCGGAAAGCGACGGTGGCGATGACCAACGTGCCGGGACCGGAGCAGACGTTGTACTTGGCCGGGGCGCCGGTGGGGCGGGTGCTGGCCTGGGTCCCGCAGATCGCCGGCATGGGGATCGGCGTTAGCGTGCTGAGCTACGCCGGCGCGGTGACGGTCGGCATTACCACCGACAGCGGGGTAGTCGCCGATCCGTGGGAACTGGTGGCTGGTTTCGAGGCGGAGATGGCCTTGTTGGCGGAGCGTGCGCTTGCGGTGGTGTAACAGGGGTTTCGAGGGAAGTTGGGTTTGAAAGTGAGATGATGGTATAAGATGCCGATATCATACCAACCCGTTCCCGATTCGTCGTCAGGGATTTCCCAAGCCCCCGATCTCCTGTCCCAGGGGGCGCGAGAACGTATAGTTGGCCGGTTTCACGACCAACTGTTGCGCGGCCTGTTCGGTGCTGCCATTGATCAGGGTAAAGGGTAATCCGACGACGAAGACGGCGGTTCCGAGCACGGTCGCGACCAATCCGCCGGGCCGGGCCACGAGCAGATCGGCGGCGGTGGCGCCGGGAGTCACCACCGAATTCGCGCGATCCTCCTCCGACCCGGCCACGCGGGCGGAGGTCAGCAGCAAGGCGACGGCGACCATGATGGAAGCCGCGCTGCGTGGAATCATTGTTGGGCACATGGATTCGAACCTTTCAGTGGATTTTCCGGGATAAGCGACGGACCGATGACCGATCCGGCCCTTCGCCAGCCGCCTTCCGATTTTGCCACAATCGCGGTGGGTAAGGGTTCAATCCCTTCGTGAATGGGGGGAGGTGGCGCACGTGGATGCGCCCGCGGGTCATCGTGTTTTCCTTCGGTTTCGATCGTTCGATGGCGCCGGCTGCGAGGAAGCCTCAACCCTCGCCCAGCACCCGGCGCCGCAACAGTCGCTCGTCGATGGGTACGAGAACCAGGATCATCAGCAGAAACAGGCCGCAGGCCGCCACGAGATGGTGGCTCATTTCGCCGGCCAGCAACAGCCGGCGAATCCCTTCGGCCAGGTGGTGCAGGGGATTCAGGAGCAGCCAGGCCCGGGTCCAGGGGGAGTCGCCCTCCAGCGGGAAGTAAGTGCTGCTGGCGAAGCCGAGCGGCATGACGACCAGGAAGAAGGGGATGTTCATGTGGTCGATGCTGGGCACCAGGGCGGTGAACAGCAGCCCCAGCGCGGCGAAGGCCAGGGCGGCCAGGAACAGCAGGGGGACGACCAGCACGGCGCCGGCCCAGTGCAGGTGCAGCCAGCCGGCCAGGGTGAACCCCGCCAGCACCAGGATCACGATCAGGGCGTAGACCGTCCCCAGGGTGGCGGCCCACAGCACCTCGCCCCAGATCACGTGTTCCAAGCGCACCTGGGTGACGAGCTGTCCTTCCCAGGTTTTCTGGTAGTGCATGCGGATGTAGGCCGCGAACAGGGCCTGGAAGAAGGCGGTCATGAACGCGGTGTAGGCCAGCATGCCGGGGGCCAGATAGGCCAGATAGGCGACCGGTCGGCCGCGCCAGGCGAAGTCCGGGATGAAGCCGCCCAGCCCCACCCCGAAGGCCAGCAGCAGGATGATCGGTTCCAGCAGGGGCGGCAGCGCGGCGGTGTGCCAGTTGCGCCGGTACACGGTCAGGTGGCGGCCCAGGACGGCGCGACTCTGCCATTGCAAGGCGGCCCGGTAGTGGGGAGGAAAGGTCATGGCGGTTGGGATGTCACGGTTTTTCGGCCAGCTTCAGGAACAGGTCGTCCAGGGTGGGGGGTCGGACCTCGAAGCGCAGATCGCCGAACCGGGCGCCGAACCGGGCCAGTCCCGGCCCGTCCAGGGCAAGGTGCAGGGTGGAGAGCACCCGACTGGGTTCCGGCAAGCCCGCTTGCCGCGCCCACGCGCAGACCGCCGACGCCGCCGGATCGCGGGCGTCCAGCACCAGCACGTGTTCGCCGACCAGATCGCCCAGCACGGCGCGCGGGGGGCCGGCAGCTACCGTTCGGCCTTCGCGCAAGACCACCAGCTCGTCGGACAAGCGCTCGGCCTCGTCCATGTAGTGGGTGGTCAGGACGATGCCCAGGCCGTCGCGCCGGAGGGCGTCGACCAGTTCCCAGACCTCCAGACGCGCCTGCGGGTCCAGCCCGGTGGTCGGTTCGTCCAGGAACAGCAGTTGCGGTTCGTGGACCAGGGCGCGGGCGAGCATCAGCCGGCGCCGGTAACCGCCCGAGAGCACGTCCGGTTTGGTGTCGGCGTAGCGGTCCAGCCCGAAGCGCTCCAGCAAGGCGGCCACGCGTGCTGGCAACGCGGGCGGACGCGGGCGGAAGTAGCGGCTCATCTGCTCCAGGTTGCCGCGCACCGTGAAATCGGAATCAAAGGTGTCGTCCTGGGTGCAGACGCCGACCCGCCGGGCGGCCGCCTCGGGGTCGGCGCGCCGGTCGATGCCCGCCACGCGAATCGTGCCGGCGTCGGGTTGCAGGAAGCCGGAGCACAGCCGCAGGGTCGTGGTCTTGCCGGCCCCGTTGGCGCCCAGCAGGCCCAGCACCTGACCGGCCCGACAGCGCAGGTCCACCCCGTCGACCACGCGGCGACCGGCGAAGTGTTTGACGAGACCGTCGGCCCGCAGGACCGGTTTGTCGCGGACGCGGCGCGGACAGGCACCGTCGTAAAACACGGTGATCGGGGGATCGGTTTCGCTCATCGTCTTGCTCTCTGCCTTTGGGACCATCAGTTATAATACCTTCAAGGTTACGCGAACCGCTCGAAGCAGCGCCCCCGCTCGATTCCAGCCGCTCGTCCCACAGCCGCCCGACCAGCCCTCGCCCGTTGGCCTGCTGGTCGTGGCGCACCCCGTCCGGCCCCCAGGTACCCCATTGCTTGGACATGGAGGAACGTCACGCCGGCGAAAAAACACGGCGGGTGACGGCCCCTGCGGTTTCGCGCACAATTTTTGTCGCCGGCCCGAATCCAGGAGCGAACGGAACGCCATGACGGAACCACCACCCAGCCACCTCGAACAGCTCCGGCGCGCGCTCGATGCGGGCCTGATCGACCGAGACACCTACGACGCCGCCGTTGCGGCAATGACCGCTCAACTCGCTGGCAGCGGCGCCATCGCCCAAGGGCAGGACGCGCTCGCGGTTGGCGCGGGAGGCGTGGGCGTTCGAGGCGATAACCAAGGCACGATCAACCTGGGCGTGTTGATCCAGCAGGGGATCAAACCCGGCGCGAGCCCGGCGGACCTGCGCCGTGCCTATCTCGCCCGCATCCTCACCCAGGCGAACCAGTTGCCGCTGTTCGTCGGCGACGGCGCCAACGCGCAGGTTCGGCTGTCATCGGTCTATACCGCCCTGCTCACCGGACGCAGCGAGGGCGACGCCACCCTCGAACGCGTCCGGTCCGACTTCCGGTCGTCGCCCGAGCGCGCCGCCAGCAGGCTGTCCGCGCTCGACGTGCTGAATGCCGAGCGTCAGCTCGTGCTGCTGGGCGGACCGGGGAGCGGCAAGAGCACCTTCGTCAACTTCGTCGCGCTGGCCATGGCCGGCGAACTGCTCGAACTTCCACTCCCCGGCCCGAACCTTGCCACGCTCACCGCACCGCTGCCCAGGGAAGAAGGCGACCGTGAAGAGCCAAGGCCCCAGCGCTGGAATCACGGGGCGCTGCTGCCGGTGCAGGTGACGCTGCGCGATTTGGCCAGCCAGTTGCCGCCGCCGGGCACGCCGGTGAAGGCCGATGCGGTATGGGATTTCATTTGCGGGCGCTTGCGGCAGGCCGCGCTCGCGGAGTTCGCCCCCTGTCTCCAGCAAGCGCTGCTCGGCCCCGGCGGGCTGGTGTTGCTGGACGGGCTGGACGAAGTGCCCGACGCTCTCGACCGCCGCGCGCAGATCAAGCAGGCGGTGCAGGACTTCGCTGCCACCTTTTCCCGGTGCCGCTTCCTGGTCACCAGCCGGATCTACGCCTATCAACGGCAGGACTGGAAGCTGGACGGCTTCGCCGAAGTCCACCTGCTGCCCTTTACGCCGGGACAGATTGGCGGCTTCGTGGACGCCTGGTACGCGCACATGATCGGGCTGTATCGGCTGACCGAGCCCGATGCGGAGGATCGCGCCGAGGTGCTCAAGCGCGCGGTCGGGCGCAACGAGCGCCTCCGCGAGCTGGCCGAGCACCCGCTGCTGCTCACCCTGATCGCCCAGTTGCAAACCGAGGGCGGCGGCGCGCTGCCGGAGAAGCGCGAGGAGCTGTACGACAAGGCGGTCGAGATGCTGCTCGACCGCTGGGAGCGCATGAAAATCCGGGTGCGCGAGGACGGCGCGAAGGAGATCGAGCCGAGCCTGGCCGAATGGCTGAACGCCGGCCGCGACGACATCCGCAAACAGCTCAACCGGCTGGCGTTCGAGGCGCACCGGGACCAGCCGCACCTGACCGGCACCGCCGACATCCGGCAAAGCGCGCTGCTCGACGCGCTGCTCGACGCCAGTGCCAACCGCGCCGACGTGAAGGTACGGCGGCTGGAGGAATACCTGCGCGACCGCGCCGGCCTCCTGGCGGCGCACGGGGTCGGGATGTACCAGTTCCCGCACCGCTCGTTTCAGGAATACCTGGCCGCCTGTCACCTGACCGACGACGAGTTCCCCGACCGACTGGCCGAGCTGGCGCGCGGCGACCCGAACCGCTGGCGCGAGGTGGCGCTGCTGGCCGGCGCGAAGGCCGCGCGCGGGTCTTCCCTCAACGCCTGGGCCTTGGCCGAAACGCTGTGTCCGGCCCCGGTGCCCGATGGGTCAGCCCCGGTCGCCGACCAGTGGGGCGGCCTGCTGGCCGGGCGGGTGCTGGTGGAGTGCGCCGACTTTGCCCAAGTCGCGCCGCGCAATGTAGACAAGCGGGCGCGGGTACGGGACTGGCAATGCACGATCCTGAGAGGTAACACGCTGCCCGCCACGGAGCGGACGCTGGCCGGGCGCACGCTGGCGGCGCTGGGCGATCCGCGACCCGAGGTGATGAGTCTCGACGACATGCACTTCTGCCTGGTACCGCCGGGACCGTTCGTCATGGGCGACGACCACTATAAGGACGAAAAGCCCCAGCACACCGTTGACCTGGCCTACCCCTACTTCATCGCACGCTTTCCGGTGACCGTGGCGCAATGGCGCGAATATGCGGAACGCAGCGGTCGCCCGGTCGGCGATGATCGCAGCCTGCGCGGGCGAGAGAACGAACCCGTCGTGTACGTGAGCTGGCACGAGGCCCGGCGCTGTTGCGAGTTTCTGACCCAGAAGTGGCGGGGGGTATTGCCACAAGGCTTCGTTGTTACTCTGCCCTCGGAAGCGGAATGGGAGAAAGCGGCGCGAGGAGGAAAACAGGTGCCGGTCGAATCCGCGTGGGTGACGCTACCTCGACTTGCCAAAAAGCTGGAGGCAATGCCGACCTGGACCCCAGTACCGAACCCTTATCGCGCGCGCGCCTATCCTTGGGGTGATGCGTTTGACCTCGATATGGCGAATACTGAATCCACTGTCGGCGAGACCAGCGTGGTCGGCTGCTACCCCACTGGCTTCAGCCCATACGGTTGTGAAGACCTGAGCGGCAACGTGTGGGAATGGACCCGCAGCCTATGGGGCAAAGACTTTTTCAATCCCGCGTTCGGGTATCCCTACGACCCGGACAACGCCAAACGCGAGAATCTGGGAGCCGGGGACGACGTCATGCGGGTCCTGCGCGGCGGCTCGTGGAACTTTCCCCGCGACTACGCGCGCTGCGCCGCCCGCTACGGGTATCGCCCCGACTACCGCCGCGGCAACTACGGTTTTCGGGTGGTGTTGCGTTCGGCCCCTGTTTCGTAGTTCTGGACTCCGAAAGCTCAGGACTCTGAATACTCTGATTTTCGGTCTCTGGAGGAGGTGCGGGGGAAACTTCCCCCGCCGCGCGCGGCGCGTTTTTTTGCGCTATCCTCTTCTTGCCGGGTGGTAACACCCGGCCAGGCGGTCTGGAAAGGTCCTGCGCGGCGGCTCGTGGAACAATCAC
>JAVMKL010000250.1:0-16780 GCA_031732875.1 Candidatus Competibacter sp.
AGCATCTGGCCGCCTACAAATGTCCCCGCGAGATCATTTTCACCGACAGCCTGCCTCGCACCGCCAACGGTAAGGTCCGACGCCGCGACTTGGCCCGGTGGCGGCGGTGAAACAGGCCTCCGATGCCAACCATCTGAAAAGATTCATCCTATCCGCCCCGGGACTGCTTCCATGTTCACCCCTTGTGGTATGCAACGATCCAGCCCGTCGCCGATGACTGCCGGCCCAATACAACCCACTATGGCATTATATCGAATAACTGATGTATAAAATATCTTTTTTTAAAATAAAAAATTGTATTTTTAAGTTTTAATGATAATAATTAAGGTTAAATATGATCACAGCGGCCCAGTTGAAGGCGGCAAGAGCGTTGTTGGGCATGGACCAGCGAATGCTCGCGGAAGCCGCTGATTTATCTCTGCCGACTATCCAGCGGATGGAAGCCAGTGACGGCAACATCCGGGGTAACGTCGATTCCCTGGTCAAGCTGATCGCCGCGCTCGACGACGCCGGGGTGGAATTGATCGGTGAGGGCGCCGTCAGCGAAGGCAGCGGGCGTGGAGTCCGGTTGAAACGCTAAACCACCCAATCGCCCCACGAATCGCCCCAAGTCAGAGGAAGTGAGTTTCGCTATTATGTCCCTGCCACTGCTATTAGGCTTACCGACGGTGCTGTTTGCTGTCGGCGTTTATGCGATCACGGCGTCGCGCCGGCCGGGTGGCAGCCGTCAGGTTTACAGCATCACGTTGGCCCTTTGCGTCATCCCGCTGGTGCTGGCGCTCGTGCATCTGCTGGCTGCTCCCGCCCCGGCGACGCTCGCGCTGCCGCTGGGTCTGCCCTGGCTGGGCGCGCATTTTCGCCTGGACGCGCTGGCGGCGTTTTTCCTGATCGTGGTCAACTTGGGTGGCGCCGTCGCCAGTCTGTTTGCCTTGGGCTACGGCCAGCACGAGCGGACGCCCGAGCGGGTGTTGCCGTTCTTCCCGGCGTTTCTGGCCGGCATGAATCTGATCTTGCTGGCCGACGACGCTTTCTCCTTTTTATTCGCCTGGGAGTTCATGTCGCTGAGTTCGTGGGCGCTGGTCATGGCGCATCATCAAGATCCGGCCAACGCCCGTGCCGGTTATCTGTATCTGGTCATGGCCTGCTTCGGTACTTTGGCGCTGCTGCTGGCGTTTGGCCTGCTGGCCGGCCCCGATGGCGGTTACGACTTCGCCACGATCCGCGCCGGCACGATGAGCCCCGGATTCGCGGCGCTGGTGCTGATGCTGGCGCTACTGGGCGCCGGCTCCAAGGCCGGGTTGGTGCCATTGCACGTCTGGTTGCCGCTGGCCCATCCCGCCGCGCCCAGCCACGTTTCGGCGCTGATGAGCGGGGTGATGACCAAGGTGGCGATATACGGCTTCATCCGCATCGTGTTCGACCTGCTGGGCGAGCCGGTCGTATGGTGGTGGGGTGGGGTGGTGCTCGCTCTGGGTGGCATCACCGCCGTGCTGGGCGTGCTGTACGCGCTGATGCAGCACGATTTGAAACGGCTGCTCGCCTATCACACGGTGGAGAACATCGGCATCATCTTCATCGGCCTGGGGTTGGCGCTGGCCTTTCAGGCGAATCAAATGTACGCCAGCGCCGCGCTGGCGCTGACCGCCGCGCTGTTTCACGTCCTCAATCACTCGCTGTTCAAAAGCCTGCTGTTCCTCGGCGCCGGCGCGGTGTTGACCGCCACCGGCGAGCGCGACATGGAACGGCTGGGCGGTTTGATCCACCCGATGCCGTGGACCGCGCTGGCATTTCTGATCGGCTCGGCGGCGATTTCGGCGTTGCCGCCGCTCAACGGCTTCGTCTCCGAATGGCTGACCTTTCAGGCCATCCTGATCAGCCCGGAACTGCCGCAATGGCTGCTCAAGTTCCTGGTGCCGGCGGTCGGCGCGCTGCTGGCCTTGTCCGCCGCGCTCGCCGCTACCTGCTTCGTCAAGGCGTTCGGTATCACTTTTCTGGGGCGACCGCGTTCGCCTGCCGCCGCTACAGCGCGGGAGACGGACCGTTACTCGCTGACGGCCATGTTCGTTTTGGCTGGATTGTGCCTGCTGGCCGGGATTTTACCTGGATTGGTGGTGGACGGCCTGGCCCCGGTGGTGGGTCTGCTCAACGGCAGCGCCCGGCTGATCCCCCAGCACCATCAGCCCTGGCTGACGCTGGTGCCGGTGGTGGATGTGAAAAGCACCTACAACGGCCTGTTGGTGATGCTGTTCATGGTGCTGTCGGGAACCTTCGCCGCTTTTCTGATCCACCGGCTGGCCTCCAACGCAGCGCGGCGCGGTCCAGCCTGGGACTGCGGTTTTCCCGATGCCAATCCTGCCTTCCAGTACACCGCCGGCAGCTTCGCCCAGCCGATCCGCCGGGTGTTCGGCAGCGTGGTGTTTCAGGCTCGCGAGCGGGTGACGATGCCGCCGCCCGGCGACTTGCGGCCGGCGCGGCTCAAGGTCGAATTGCACGATCCGGTCTGGGAGCGCGGCTACGCTCCGATCGCCAATGCCGTAGTGGCGGTCTCAAGCCGCTTCAACTACTTGCAATACCTCACCATCCGCCGTTACCTGAGTCTGGTGTTCGGCGCGCTGGTGTTGCTGTTGCTGGGGATGGCCCTATGGCGCTGATCGCCGACTATCTGGTGCAGGGTTGCCAAATGCTGTTGATCTTGCTGCTGGCGCCGCTGCTCACTGGTTGGGTCCGCACGCTCAAGGCGCGGTTGCTGCGCCGGCGCGGTCCGTCGGTGCTGCAACCCTACCGCGACCTGTCCAAGCTGTTGCGCAAGGAAGTGGTGCTGGCCGATTCCGCCTCCTGGCTGTTTCGGGTGGCGCCCTATCTGATCTTCGCTGCCCTGTGGGTGGCAGCGTCGCTGGTACCGACCTTCGCCAGCGGCTTGCTGTTCAGTTGGACGGCGGATTTGATTGCCATCGTCGCCCTGCTCGGTACTGCCCGCTTTTTTCTGGCGCTGGCCGGCCTCGACGTCGGTACCAGTTTCGGCGGCATCGGCTCCAGCCGCGAGATGATGATCGCCTCGCTGGCCGAACCGGCCATGTTAATGATGGTGTTCACCCTGTCGCTGCTGGCCGGCACCACCGAACTGTCCTCGGTAGCCCGGTTCATGCTGACCGCCGAGGTCGGCCTGCGTGTATCGCTGGCGTTGGCCCTGCTCGCCCTGGTCATGGTAGCGATCGCCGAGAATGCCCGCATCCCGGTGGATAATCCAGCCACGCACCTGGAGTTGACCATGGTGCATGAGGCGATGGTGCTGGAATACTCCGGCCGCCATCTGGCGTTGATCGAACTGGGCGCTTCGCTCAAGCTGGTGCTGTATTTATCGCTGCTGGGGTGTATTTTCGCGCCTTGGGGCATGGCGACCGCCGGGGCGGGGCCGACCGCCTATCTCGGTGGCGCGGTGATCTATGTGGCCAAACTGGCGTTCGGCGGTGCCCTGCTGGCGCTGTTCGAGACCAGCATCGCCAAGATGCGGGTGTTCCGCGTCGATCAATTCCTGGGAGCGGCGCTGATGCTGGGTTTGCTCGGCACTCTGTTGCTCTTCGTGTCGCGGAGTCTGTGATGCACGGACTGGCCTTCGATATCGCCCATTTTCTGGCGGGCGGCATGGTGGTGGCGAGCTTCCTGTTGCTGTATCAGGATCGTCTGTCCGCGCTGATCAACGTTTTTGCCCTACACTCGCTGGTGCTGGTGTTGGCGGTCGGCTGGCAAGCGTACATCCAGGAAGCTCACCATCTCTACGTCACGGCGGGGATCGCGCTGGTTTTCAAAGCGATCATCATCCCGACCGCGCTGCACCATATCATCCGGCGGCTCGGCATTCATCGCACCCTGGAAGTGGTGGGAGGCGTGGGTCGAGACATGCTGGCCGGCACGGCGCTGGTGGCGCTGGCGATTCTGGTGATGCTGCCGGTGACGGCGGGGGCCGACGCGCTGGCGCGGGAAGATCTGGCGTTCGCGCTGGCGGTGCTGTTATTGGGACTGCTGTTGATGGTGATCCGCCAAAACGCGGTGAGCCTGGTGATCGGCTTCATGTCGCTGGAGAACGGGTTGGTGCTGGCCGCCGCCGGGGCGCGCGGCATGCCGCTGGCGGTGGAGATCAGCATCGCCTTCTCGGTCTTGATCGCGCTGATCGTGATCGGCGTTTTCCTGTTCCGTATCCGGGAACGTTTCGACAGCGTGGACATGCAGGCGATGGATACCTTTCGAGAGGGACGGCGGCGATGAACGATGTGGGCTTTCTGGCGGTGACCGCGCTGCTGGTCGTCCCGGCCGGCGCCGCGTTGCTGCTGGTGTTGCTGTCCGGCTACCGGCTCGGCGCCCGGCTGAACGTCGGCGCGGCCTTGGCGAGCTTGCTGGCCGCCGTCACCCTGTTCGGGGTGCGGCCGGAAGCCAACTTCTACCTGCGGGTGGACGATTTCAACATCTATCTGATCGTGCTGAACAGCTTGGTCAGTTTCACCACCAGCCTGTTCAGCGCCAGCTACATCGCCCACGAACTGGAAACCGGCCGGCTGACTCCGGCGTATCTGCGCTTCTATCACGCCATGTATCAGGCGCTGCTGTTCGCCATGAATCTGGCGCTGCTGGCCAATAATATCGGACTGTTGTGGGTGGCCATCGAACTGGCGACGCTGATCACGGTGCTGATGGTCGGTCTCTACCGGACTCGCGCCGCGCTGGAGGCGGCCTGGAAGTATTTCATCCTGGGCAGCCTCGGCATCGCCCTGGCGCTGTTTGGTACCATCCTGGTGTACCTGGCGGCGCAGCCGGTGATCGGGCAGGGGTTGCCGGCCATGGCCTGGGATCGGCTGCTCGACCATGCCAAAGCCTTCGATCCGGCGCTGCTGAATCTGGCGTTTGTTTTTCTGCTGCTCGGTTACGGCACCAAGGCCGGCCTGGTGCCGCTGCACGCCTGGTTGCCCGACGCCCACGCCGAAGGTCCCACGCCGATCTCGGCGGTGTTGTCCGGCCTGCTGCTGAACGTCGCGCTGTACGCGGTGCTGCGGTTCAAAATGCTGATGAGCGCCAATCCGTCCGCCTTGGCGCCAGGTCCGCTGATGATCGGTTTGGGGTTGTTGTCCCTGCTGTTCGCCGGACTGATGTTATATCGCCGAGGCGACATCAAGCGGTTGTTCGCCTACTCCTCCATCGAGCACATGGGCATCATCACTTTTGCCTTCGGCATGGGTGGGCCGCTGGCCAATTTCGCTGGGCTGCTGCACATGACGATGCACAGTCTGACCAAATCGGCGATTTTCTTCGCCGTGGGCCATATCTCCCAAGTCAAGGGCACCCAGCGGATTTCCACCATTCGCGGCTTGACCGTCACCCATCCGGCGCTCGGCTGGGGATTGGTGGCCGGCGTGATCGCCATCGCCGGAATGCCTCCGTTCGGCGTTTTTACGAGCGAGTTTTTGGTGGTCAGTTCCACCTTCGCCCGCCAACCGCTGCTGGCGTTGCCGCTGGTGCTGGGGTTGCTGCTGGCGTTCGGGACGCTGTTGTGGCGGCTGAATGGAATGGCGTTCGGCAAACCGGACAGCGGTCCCGCCGCGCCGGTGCAAGCCAGCATCCTGCCGATGCTGGCGCATCTGGCGCTGGTGTTCGTGGCGGGAATCTGGCTGCCGGGACCGCTGGTTGCTTGGTTCCGCAACGTCGCGGTATTGCTGGGCTGAGGGTGAAGGGATGAATGCTGCTCCTGATTTACGGGTGCTGCTCGACGCCGGCCAGCCGGTCGCTGGCCATCGCCCCTTGCCGCGAGTTGTGGTGAACACCGAAATTTGGAATACCCTGCTTGCGGGGCTGGCTGATGGCGCCTGGACTTTGCTCGGATTGTGGGGCGAAGCCGGGATGGTGCATCTGGCGGTACGCGAGGCCCCAATAAATCCCCCCGGCGCTTCGCATCTCCCCCCTTTGACAAAGGGGGGTTGGGGGGGATTTTTTGTCGCCAGCCTGCCGTGTCCCGACGGGCAATTTCCCTCCGTCGGCCGCCTGCACTCGCCGGCGCAGCGCTTGGAGCGCACGATTGTTGATTTGGTGGGTTTGCAGCCGGTCGATGCACCCGATACGCGCCCCTGGCTGGATCATGGCCGCTGGCCGGTCTCGTACCCACTCGGCGCGGCAACACCACGCATCGAACCATCGCCGTCGTACCCCTTTCTGTCGGCGGAAGGCGAAAGCCTGCATCAGATTCCGGTGGGACCGGTTCACGCCGGCATCATCGAACCCGGCCATTTCCGTTTTACCGCCAACGGCGAGGCGGTGGTGCGGCTGGAAGAACGGCTGGGCTATGTCCACAAGGGCATCGAGAGCCTGTTGACCAGCGCGTCGCTGGAACGGGCGGCGCGGCTGGTGGGACGGGTGTCGGGCGACAGCACCGTGGCCTACGCGCTGGCGTTCGCCCGCGCCGTCGAAGCCGCGACCGAGACGGATGTGCCGGCTCGCGCCCATTGGCTGCGGGCGTTGATGGCCGAACTGGAGCGGCTGGCCAATCATTGCGGCGATATCGGCGCGATCTGTAACGACGCAGCTTTTGCCTTGATGCACGCCTATTGCGCGGTGTTGCGCGAGCGGGTACTACGCGCCAGTGCCACCTGTTTCGGCCATCGCCTGTTGATGGATTGCGTGATTCCCGGCGGGGTAGTGGCAGACCTGTCAGCGGACGGCAGCAAAATCTTGCGGATGTTGATCGCCGAGTTCCACCGCCAGTTTCCGCCGCTGGTCGATCTGTACGACAACACCGCCTCGCTGCAGGACCGCACCGTGGGTACCGGCTTTGTCCGGCCGGCCTTGATCGGGCAGTTTGGCTGCGGTGGCGTCATCGGCCGGGCCGGAGGCCGGGCGTTCGACGCGCGCCGCGCGGTGTCTTATCCGCCCTACGAACAACTGGAGTTCGAGGTACCGATGCGGACCGACAGCGACGTCAACGCCCGTGTGTGGCTGCGCGTCCGCGAGGTGGAACAGAGCTTGAGATTGATCGAGCAAATACTGGAGCGATTGCCCTCGGGTCCCGTGCGCGGGGAGTTGAACCGTTCCGGTCAGCCCTGCGAAGGCATGGCGCTGGTCGAGGGTTTTCGCGGCGACGTGCTGGTCTGGCTGCGGCTGGCCGCCGACGGCACGGTGGCGCGCTGCCATCCGCGCGATCCGTCCTGGTTCCAGTGGCCATTGCTGGAAGCCGCCATCGAAAACAACATCGTGGCGGATTTTCCCCTCTGCAATAAATCGTTCAACTGCTCGTATTCTGGCCACGATCTCTAAGCGATACCGCCATGCGCAAGCTGCTGTTCCAGAATCTGCTGCGATTGCCGTTGACGGTCGCCGCGCCAGCCCCTTCCGAACAGTCCTTGGCCGAACTGGGCGCGAAGGTCGACCAAGCCGCGCGGCGACGACTCGGTCGCAGCCTGTCGATCCGCGAGGTGGACGCCGGTTCCTGCAACGGCTGCGAACTGGAAATCCACGCCCTGAACAACGCTTTTTACGACCTGGAGCGGTTCGGCCTCCATGTCGTCGCTTCGCCGCGCCATGCCGATGTGCTGTTGGTGACTGGCCCCGTCACCGCCAACATGCGGGAGGCATTGGAGCGGACTTATGCCGCCACACCCGATCCGAAATGGGTGGTAGCGGTCGGCGATTGTGGGCGGGATGGCGGTGTGTTCGCTGGCGGCTACGCCTGCGTCGGCGGCGTGGCCGAGGTCGTCCCGGTCGATCTGCATATTCCCGGTTGTCCGCCGAGTCCAGTGAAACTGTTGGAAGGCTTGCTGGCGTTGTTGCAGGTCAGGTGATTTTTCTGCTTGTTACTGAATAGGAGGAGTTACCCATGACTATTACCGTTGCCGAATCTGAAGACTTCCATAACGCTATAAAATTAATAAGTAAATTAAGATCGATTCCGCTGGAAATCATCGAATTCTACCTGGAAAACGAGCACGGGTACGTCGTGAAAAAAGCCGAGTCGAACGACGAAAAAACTGTGATCGTTCGACCTTTCAGCCCGCCGGCGGAAAGAGAAGGCTAGAGTCGGACGCAAGCCATTAAATTTAAGCTTCAACTTCACCCCCAACCCAACAACGAGCGAGGGGGTGAACGTCTCGCTTGACTCTGGTTTCCCGGCGGTGATCGTCTAACCGCGATGGATTGTCCTGATTGCCCCAAGTCCGCTATTAACTCCTGATGATGGGAGGTGCCATAGCAACCCTCATGAAACCCGACCGAGATCATCCGCTGTATCTCCCCTTCGCTACCGCCCTGCGCGACAAATTGCGCGGCGGCTACAATGTTTCCAAGCTGCAAGCCGATTTGCTGGCCGGCATTACGGTCGGTATCGTCGCGGTGCCGTTGGCCATGGCGCTGGCCATCGGCAGCGGAGTGCCGCCGCAGTACGGTCTGTACACCGCTATCGTCGCCGGCCTGCTGATCGCGCTGACCGGCGGCTCCCGCTTCAGCGTGTCCGGCCCGACCGCCGCCTTCATCGTGATCCTGCATCCCATCGCCGAACAATATGGCCTCGGCGGATTGGTGACTGCCGGTTTCATGGCCGGCATCATGCTGATCGGCATGGGGGTAGCGCGAATGGGCAAGCTGATCCAATTCATACCCTACCCGGTGACTACCGGTTTCACCACCGGGATCGCGGTGGTGATCGCCAGCCTGCAATTCAAGGATTTCTTCGGCTTGCAACTGGCTGCGCAACCCGAGCATTTTCTGGAACGGCTGTGGCTGGTGGTGCAGGCGCTGCCCGATGTACACCTGCCGGATTTGCAGATCGGCGTGTTGACCCTGGTTTTGCTGATTTATTGGCCGCGCCTGAAAACCGGCTTCCCGGCCCCGCTGGTGGGTATCGTCGCCGCCACCGTGCTGGCTTGGCTGCTCGGCCGGTTCGTGGAAGGCTTCGAGGTCGCTACTATTGCCTCCCGTTTCAGCTATGCTGGAAGTGACGGCCAGCCCATGCCGGGCATTCCACCGTTCCTGCCCCATTTCGTGCCGCCGTGGCGGTTGCCCGGTCCGGATGGTCTGCCGCTGGGGTTGTCGCTGGGGCTGATCAAGGATCTGTTGGGTCCGGCGATGGCGATTGCGATGTTGGGTGCCATCGAGTCGCTGCTGTGCGCGGTGGTGGCCGATGGCATGACCGGTACCAAGCACGATCCCGACGCCGAACTGATCGGGCAAGGTATCGGCAATGTAGTGGGGCCATTATTCGGCGGAATCGCCGCGACCGGGGCGCTGGCCCGCACCGCCGCCAATATCCGTGCCGGCGCCCGGGGTCCGCTGGCCGCCGTGTTCCATGCTTTATTTATTCTGTTGGTATTGCTGGCGTTGGCGCCGTTGCTGGGTTATCTGCCGATGGCCGCGCTGGCAGCCCTGCTGCTGTTGGTGGCATGGAACATGAGCGAACTGAAGCACTTCCGCCATATTCTGAAGATCGCGCCCGGCAGCGACATCCTGGTGTTGCTGGTGTGTTTCGGCCTGACGGTGATTTTCGACATGGTGATCGCGATCGGCGTCGGTGTGGTACTGGCCGCGTTGCTGTTCATGAACCGGATGGCGGAACTGACCGGCGGCAAGCATGTAGAGGCCGACCATCCCCATTTGGAAAGTCCGCTGCCTGAAGGAGTACGGCTGTACGAAATCTCCGGCTCGCTGTTTTTTGGTGCCGCCGAAAAGGCCATGAGCGCCCTGCACGATATCGGCGCCAGGCCGCGAGCCGTCATCATCGATATCGAAGGGGTGACGGTCATGGACGTGTCGGGGTTGGTGGAACTGGATGCGGCCATCGACCGCTTGCAGAGCGATGGCATTCTGGTGGCGGTGGCGGGAGTGCATGGCCAGCCGGCGCTGTTGATGCGGCGGGCGGGTTTGCGCAATATCCCCGGCAAGTTGCTGTTGTCGGCCAGCCTGGCCCAGGCGCTGGCGCGGGTGCGTTATTATCTGGGCGAGTCGAGCACGGGCCGGCGCCTGGTGACCGACCGGTTGATCTGAAGAAGAGCGATTGCCGATGCTGATGCTGCCCGACGATTTCGAGCCTGGTTTCATCCCTTCGGCGACGAGAGTCGAACCGGAATGGTGGTTCGTGTTCGCCGGCGGTGACTTGCTGGTGCGTCCGACCGCCGCCGGCGTCGAACTGCCGGCCGTATCGGACTGGCTCTTGCCCGGCCGACCGGTGTTACGGCAGTTGTATCTGGGCCTGTTGCGGGGCCGGCCCTGTCATGCCGTCGAAGTGGCGGCTGCGGATCCCCCGTCGGGATTGGTTTTCGAAAGTTTGCGTGGGCTGTGGGCGCGCTTGGACGAGGCGTTGCTCGGAGTGGCGGGGCATGCCCTGCAGCTGATCGAATGGGATCGCGGCCACCAGTTCTGCGGCCGTTGTGGGACGCCCACCCAGCGCCGCGACGACGAACGGGCCCGGCATTGCGGAGCCTGCGGGATGGCCGCATATCCGCGGTTGTCGCCGGTGGTCATGGTGCGGGTGGCGTGCGAGGGCCGAATTCTGCTGGCCCGGGCGCCGCGCTTTGCCCCGGGCGTGTACAGCCTGCTGGCGGG
Organism: Candidatus Competibacter sp.; assembly: GCA_031732875.1. Classification (GTDB taxonomy): domain Bacteria; phylum Pseudomonadota; class Gammaproteobacteria; order Competibacterales; family Competibacteraceae; genus JAVMKJ01. The sequence goes on from JAVMKL010000250.1 coordinate 10,570, forward strand.
CTTCGTGGAGGCCGGCGAGACCCTGGAGCAGGCCATTCACCGGGAGGTAGCGGAGGAGGTGGGCATTCGGGTGCGGAACCTGCGTTATTTCGCCAGCCAGTCATGGCCGTTTCCCCACTCGCTGATGATGGGGTTCACCGCCGATCACGCAGGTGGCGAAATACGGGTGGACGGGCGGGAAATTCTCGACGCTCGCTGGTTCGCACCCGATGAGCTGCCCGGATTGCCCAATCCGATGAGCATGGCTTGGCGGCTGATCCAGGACTTTGTGACCTGGGAGGCAGGGTGACGGCGCCGCTCGGAATCGCGCCGGTCGAGTGGGGCACCAGATTATGGGAGGCTTGCGATGTGCCAGCGACCCAGCAGCAAATCCGATGATTCAGTCGCGACTGGTGAATCGGCGGCGCGTTCGAACGGTCGAGATTCGGACAAGACCCGCTTCGTGGCCTTGTGGAAGCGATGCCTGGCCGGCGAGCCGTCGGCGGCGAACGAGGCTTATGCCCGGTTGGCCGAACTCTATGGCGAGCCGCATCGCCACTACCATACCCTGACTCATGTTCGGCACTGCCTGAGCGAATTCGACCGGGTGGCGACGTTGGTGGACGACCCCGATGCGGTTGAGATGGCGCTCTGGTTCCATGACGCGATCTATGCTCCGGGAGCGGTGGACAACGAGTGGCGCAGCGCCGCATTGTTCCAGCAATGGTCCGAGGGGCACGCGGCCCCGGCTTTTCGGCGACGGGTGAGCGATCTGATCCTGGCAACCACGCATCGAGAGTTGCCGACCCGGCGGGACGAGCAATTCATCGTGGATATCGATCTGTCCAGTTTCGGATTGCCGTGGGATGCGGTCGAACGGGGTGGCCGCCTGATCCGCGCCGAATCCGCGGAAGTCGCCGATGATCGGTACTATCCGGGCCATCTGCGTTTTCTGCTGGTCTTGCAGGGCCGGCCGACCTTTTTCTTCACCGACTTTTTTCGGCAACGTTACGAACAGATGGCGCGCGAGAACATCCATCGAATCATCGCGGAATTGCGTGTGCGCGGTTATGGTCGAGTCTGACGGTCAGGTGTGTGGGAACTCGGAACATGAAACTGAAACTGAGCAACCTGATGTCCGTGCTGGGTGACCGGTCGGCGTCACAACAGCAGGTGTCGGCGACCGTGCTTTTCGCCGATATTTGCGGCAGTACGCGTTTGTTTGAAAGATTCGGCGACTTGGACGCGCGGCGGATCGAGACCCGGGTCCTGGATCTGCTTACGACCAAGACCGAGGCCAACGGCGGCACCGTCATCAAGACTATCGGCGATGAGATCATGAGCCGTTTCCCGGACGCGCAACAGGCGGTACGCGCCGCCTGCGAGATGCATCAAGCCCTCCGGGACGATCCGGATTTGGACGAGTTGAATATCGCCATCAAGGTCGGCCTGCATCACGGGCCAGTGCTGGTCGAGAAAAACGACGTGTTTGGCGATGCGGTGAATATCGCCGCCCGGATGGTCTCTCTGGCTAAGGCCGATCAGATTATCACCACGCGGGAAACCGTCGGATTCCTTGCGGCCGATCTTCGAGACATGACCCGGAGCCTGGGGCAATCGCGCGTGCGCGGCAAACAGGACGAGATGGAAATCGTCGAGGTCATCTGGCACGACACCACGAGCCTGACCCAGATGTCCAATTCCCGGGAGGAACTGCATAGCCTGCTGTTCGCGCGCCTGGTGCTGGAATATCAGGGCAGGAGCATCGAACTGGTGCCCGGTTTGCAATCCTTCACGATCGGCCGCGGGGAAAAGAACAACCTGGTGGTCGACCGCGAACTGGTATCCCGCAGCCACGCCGCCATCGAGTTCCGCCAAGGCAAGTTCATCCTGGTGGATCAAAGCACCAATGGCACGTATCTGCTGCTGGAGAACGGCGCGCGCCTGTTCGTGCGGCGCGAGGAATTTACCCTGCACGACCGGGGAATCATCTGTCTGGGGCAGGCGGTTTCCGAGCAGAATCCGGATATCATCCGATATTCGTGCGGCTATGCGTGAGTCGCCGGCCCGGCGTCGTTACAGCACCTGTTTCAAAAACCCCTGCGCCCGCGGTTCCCTGGGCGCGGTGAAGAATTCCGCCGGTGGCGCGTCTTCCAGAATCCGCCCGAAATCCATGAACAGCACCCGGTGAGCCACCTCCCGGGCAAAGCCCATTTCGTGGGTCACCACCGCCATGGTCATCCCTTCCCGCGCCAGTTGCTTCATCACGTCCAGCACTTCGCCGACCATTTCCGGGTCCAGCGCGCTGGTCGGCTCGTCGAACAGCATCACCTTGGGGTCCATCGCCAGGGCGCGGGCGATGGCGACCCGTTGCTGCTGGCCGCCGGAGAGTCGGGATGGATATTCCTGCGCCTTCTCGGCGATCCCGACCTTGGTCAGGAGCTTCATCGCCTTTTCCTCGGCCTCGGCCGGCTTGCGCTTGCGCACCACCCGCTGCGCCAGGGTGACGTTTTCCAGCACGGTCTTGTGCGGGAACAGGTTGAAGTGCTGGAACACCATGCCGACCTCGCGGCGCACCGCGTTCAGGTTGGTCTTGCTCTCGGTCAGGTCGATGCCGTCGATGATGACCCGACCGTCGTTGAACTCTTCCAGGCCGTTCAGACAACGCAGAAAGGTAGACTTGCCGGAGCCGGATGGGCCGATGATCACCACCACTTCACCCTTGGCGACTTGGGTGGAGACATCGTCCACCGCCCGTATCACTTGGCCGCGACCCTCGAAAATCTTGACCAGTTTGTTCACTTCAATCACTGCGGGCGAACCTCCGTTCCAGCCAGAAGAGCAACTGCGACAGCACCGAGGTGATCACCAGATAGAGCAGGGCGACCGTGAACCAGATTTCGAAGGTGGCGAAACTGGAGGTGATGATCTCCCGGCCACTCTTGGTCAGATCGGTGATGGCGATGACGGATACCAGCGAGGAATCCTTGATCAGGCTGATGAACTGTCCGGCCAGGGGGGGTAACACCCGCTTGAAGGCCTGCGGCAGAATGATGTGGATCATGGTTTCAGTGGCGCTCATCCCCAGCGAACGGGCTGCCTCGGTTTGGCCCTTGGGGATGGACTGGATGCCGGCGCGGATGATCTCAGCGGTGTAGGCGCCGACGAACAGCGCCAGTGCCCCGACGCCGGCGACGATCCGATCCAGATTCAGCACGGTACCGATGAAGAAATAGAAGATGAAAATCTGTACCAGCAGGGGCGTGCCTCGAATCAGCTCGATGTACAGCACCGCCAGACCGCGCAGGGTGGGATTGGGCGACAGCCGGCACAACCCCGTGATCAAGCCGATGACCAGTCCGGCAAACCCGGAAACGAACGAGATCCAGATGGTGACCCAAAGACCTTGAGTGAGGGGACCGATCCGCCAATGCCGTTCCGCGCCGATGTCGTCGCCTTCGGTGACGGGGTCGCCGGCCTTGACCTTCAAAGTGTCGGTTTCGACCGAAACCGTAACCGGTGTACCGCCGGTTTCCGGCTGAATTTCCACCCGGCTTTGGGCTCCTTCGGGTCTGATTTTGCCCACTATGCCGGCAGTCGGCGCGGTTTGCGCTTCTTCATCTTCGTAAAAGAAGTACTGCGGTACTCTTTCCCAACGCCACTCGTAGTGGACCCGCTTGGTGGCGACCCACAGCCCGGCCGCCATCCCCAGCAGGATAAAGACCAGCAGCGCCTGCCAAGGCCACTGGACGGAACGTCGTTTTAGGGGCACGGCTACTGCACGTCTTTCAGCCAGTCCGTATTCTTGAACCACTTTTGATACAGTTTTTCGTGCACGCCGTCTTTTTTAATCTTGGCCAGGAAGCCGTTGATCGCTTTCAGGAATGTCGGGTCGCCTTGAGCGATGGCCCAGCCGATCGGTTCGTCGGTGAAGGGTTTGTCCAGGAACACCAGCTTGCCTTCACCGCGCTGTACGTTGGCCACCAGATTGTAGGGGGCGTCGTAAACGAAGGCGTCGACCTTGCCGTTGACGACTTCCATCACGCCTTCCGCCTCGGTTTCATAGGAGAAATATTGCCCCTTGGGGATGTATTTCTTGGCGGCGATTTCGCCGGTGGTGCCCAGCTTGGAGGCGACCTTGTACTCGGGCTTGTTGAGATCCTTGTAGGACTTGACCTTGCCGGCTAGATCTTTGCGCAGCAGAATCGTCTGACCCACCAGCATGTACGGCTCGGAAAAATCCACTTTTTGCTTGCGTTCGTCGGTGATGGTCATGCCGCTCATGATGATGTCGCACTTGTTGGTGAGCAGAGCGGGGATGATGCCGTCCCAGGCGGTACTCACCAGTTCCAGCTTGGCGGCGCCCAGATCCTTGGCCATCAGCGCGGCCAGGTCGGGGTCGAAGCCGATGATGGCACCGCGCTTGTCGGTCATCTCGAACGGCATATAGGCCGGCTCCAGACAAACCCGCAAGCCGTCTTTTTTGATTTGCTCCAGTTTACCGGCCCAAGCGGGCGACAGGTTCAGGCCGAACAGGGCAAGCGCGGCGAGCGCAACCAGACGGTTTTTCATGCGGTGATTCTCCTTTGGGCGGTTCGGGGTCGGGATGAAACGATGCTCTCCGAGGATGAGAGCGCGCTAGTCGAAATATTACAACTTCATTTTTTAATAGGATAGCGGACTTGTAACCCCGCGCCGGACAATTGCATCCTCAGGCGCCGGAATCGGTCATATCTCAAGCGTCGGTTCGCAGCCGATATTCACAGAGCCCCCAGATGGGCATGGAGTCGCCATGAAACCGATCCCTCGCGAGTTACTGCGGCGGATGTTCGACGCTGCCATTCAATCCGCGCAGCCGGCGCGGTGCGTGCCGCCGCATCTGCCTGCGCCGCCGCGTGGCCGGCTGGTGGTGATCGGGGCCGGCAAGGCCTCGGCGGCGATGGCCCGCGCCGTCGAGGATCACTGGCCCGGCCCGCTGGAGGGACTTGTGGTCACTCGCTACGGCTACGGCGTCACCTGCACGCGAATCGAGATCGTCGAAGCGGCCCATCCGGTGCCGGACGCCGCCGGCCTCGCCGCCGCCCGGCGCATTCTGGACCGGGTGCGGGGGTCGGGCGCCGATGATGTGGTGCTGTGCCTGATCTCCGGCGGCGGCTCGGCCCTGTTGCCGCTGCCCGGCGAAGGGTTGACCCTGGCCGACAAGCAGGCGGTAAACCGGGCGCTGCTCCAAAGTGGCGCCACGATCTCCGAGATGAACTGCGTGCGCCGCCATCTGTCGGCGATCAAGGGGGGCCGGCTGGCGGCGGCCTGCCATCCCGCCCGCGTCGTCACCCTGTTGATTTCCGACGTGCCCGGCGACCATCCGACGGACATCGCGTCCGGGCCGACCGTGCCCGATCCCACCATTTGCGCCGATGCCCTGGCGATCCTCGACCGCTACGGGATCGACGCGCCAGCGGCGGCGCGGGCACTGCTGGAAAGCGGCAAGAGCGAGACAATCAAGCCGGGCGATCCACGTCTGGCCGGCATCGAGACCCATTTGATCGCTACCCCGCAGATGGCCCTCGAAGCTGCCGCTGATGTAGCCCGTCGAGCGGGCATCGCCGTTCACATCCTGGGCGACAGTTTGGAAGGCGAAGCTCGTGAAGTGGGTACGGTCATGGCCGGCATCGCCCGGCAGGTGGCGTTGCGCGGCCAGCCGTTCCCAGCGCCCTGCGTGTTGCTCTCCGGCGGCGAGACCACCGTGAAGGTGCGTGGTCGGGGGCGCGGCGGGCGCAACGTCGAGTTCCTGCTCGCGCTCGGCATCGCCCTGAACGGTCAGCCCGGCATCCATGCCTTGGCCGGCGACACCGACGGGGTGGACGGCCAGGAGGAAATCGCTGGCGCCTATCTCGCGCCGGACACCTTGGCGCGCGCCTGGTCCCAAGGCATCAAGCCCCGCGACCGCCTGGCCGACAACGACGGCCACGGCTTCTTCCAGGCGCTGGGCGATTCGGTGACGACCGGCCCGACTCTGACCAACGTCAACGATTTCCGTGCGATCCTGGTGATCGGACCGGATGGGATTGCCCGATAAAGACCTATTGCCCCTCGCCGGCACCGGCGAGAGGCTTCGGCGCGCATCGGACGAGCAGGGTCGGGGGAGAGGAATGAGGATATTGAGATTGCGTGGGCGATTAAGGGGTTCAGGTTGATTTGCCTTCGTCCAGCAATTCCTTAATGATCATCTGGG
>JAVMKL010000251.1:0-2805 GCA_031732875.1 Candidatus Competibacter sp.
AGCAACTCGCCGATCATGACGCTGTTATCGGTTTCCGGACTGTAGGTGGTGAAGCGCTCGCCGCCGCTGGTCCGACCCTGAATGGCGCGACCGTCGATGGTCACCTGCGCGATCCGCCCCTGTTTGGCTTCCTGCAGGAACTGCGAGTAGGACATCTGGGCGGAAGGCGCCACTTTGGGCCCGAAACTGTTGAACACGGACATCAGCACGACCGCGATGACTACCCACAAGAGGATGTTTTTGACCATGTCGTTCAAGGCGAATACCTCAACAAGCCAGACAATGACAGAAAGTTGGGGGCGAATCGCTGATTTCCCAGCGCAACGGCTTCAAAAACAGCGATTTTTTAGACCGGGTCACCCACGATAGTTCCGGGCCAGCAGATACTGCTCTGCGCTGCGGGCGCGCGAGGCCTTGGGTTTGCGCGAAACGATCGAGACGAACGCCGCCCGCAGATCTTTCAGAAAGGCATCGAAGCCCTCGCCCTGAAACACCTTGACCAGAAAATCCCCGCCTGGCCGCAGGCAACGCCGGGAAAAATCCAGCGCCAGCTCAGCCAGATACATGCCGCGGGGCTGGTCCACCGCCTTGATGCCGCTGGCGTTGGGCGCCATGTCGGAGAGTACCAGATCCACTGGCCGGCCTCCCAACCCATCCAGCAAGCGTTCCAGCACCGCCACCTCGCGAAAATCGCCCTCGACGAACTCGACGCCCGGCACCGCTTCCATCGGCAACAAATCCAAGGCGACGACGGCGCCATGCCTCCCCACCAGTCGGGCCGCCAGTTGAGACCAGCCTCCGGGGGCCGCGCCCAAGTCGACCACCGTCATGCCGGGCCGCAGCAAACGGTCCTTTTCGTCGATCTCCAGCAACTTGTAGACGGCGCGGGAACGGTAGCCCTCCTGTTGGGCGCGCTTGACGTACTCATCGGTGAAATGCTCCCGCAGCCAGCGGGCACTGCTCTTACTGCGAGCCATCCAGATGCTGCTCGCGCCCGCGGGCGATTCCATTCAAGATCCGGCGGGCACGCGCGACGATCCATATCATGCCCAGCAGTCCGTAACTCGCCAGCAGCAGCAATTGCAGCGACAGGCTGTCGAGAATCCGCCCCTGTAGCAGCAACAGCAGAAAACCGACCACCAAAATGATCCCGAGGTCCAGTTTGATTTCGTTCAGGGGACTCGGGGCTACCGTCACGCCCTTGCCACCGGTTACACTGGCCGAACCTTTAACCATGTTCGGTTTTCCTCGTGTTTGCCCTCACCAATCCGCAGAAACGCCATCTCAAGGCCCTGGCCCACCCTCGCAAGCCGATCGTGATCGTCGGCGACCGTGGCATTACACCAGCGGTCATACACGAAATCGCGCAGGCGCTCAATCATCACGAACTGATCAAGATCCGGGTCAACATCGGGGACCGCGAAGGACGTGACACCATGATCTCAGACATTTGTACGGCGAGCGGGGCGGTGCTGGTCCAGCGGATCGGGCATGTCGCCACGCTGTACCGGCGCAATCACGAAACGCCGCGCATCGAACTGCCCTAACCGGAGCCCGGTACCCTTCGGGCGGGCATGGAAGCGATGGTGCTGGTGGTGGGACTCGAACCCACAAGCCCGGTCAGGGGCGCAGGATTTTAAGTCCTGTGTGTATACCATTCCACCACACCAGCGGGGAGATGGAGGCTAGGGTCGGAATCGAACCGGCGTCCACGGCTTTGCAGGCCGCTGCATGACCACTCTGCCACCTAGCCCGGCGACGAAGATTCCGGCCAACCATCCGCCGGAAAGACAAAAAAGCCTCGAACAATCGAGGCTTGGAAATTTGGAGCGGGAAACGAGACTCGAACTCGCGACCCCAACCTTGGCAAGGTTGTGCTCTACCAACTGAGCTATTCCCGCCGCATGGGTTAGTAATTCTAACTCTAAAATCCAGATCGTCAATACCTTCAATCATGCCTGAGCGCCGGCCACGCCGCCGCCAGATAATGCAGCATGGACCAGAGCGTCAGCGCCGCCGCGATCAACAGCAGTCCCAACCCCATTTCCAAGGTCGGAAACAAGCCGACTGGTTCCCGATACAACAGCAGCAACACGGCGATCATCTGAGTGGTGGTCTTGACCTTGCCCACCATGGATACCGCCACGCGCCCGTGACCACCGATCTGCGCCATCCATTCCCGCAGCGCCGAAATGGCGATTTCTCGGCCGATGATGATCGCCGCCGCCACCGCCATCAGCGCGGTGGGAATGGCCTGCACCAGCAGTACCAGGGCCGTCGCGACCATCAACTTGTCGGCGACCGGATCCAGGAACGCACCAAACGCCGATATCTGGTCGAGCCGCCGTGCCAGATAGCCATCCAGCCAGTCGGTGAGCGCCGCCAAGCCGAACAGCGCGGCGCACAGCAGATTGGTTCCGCGGAACGGCAGAAAGAACACACCCACGAAAACCGGGATCAACGCGATCCGCAGCAGGGTCAGCAGAGTGGGCAGGTTCGGTTGCATGGTTCGACGCGCGATCAGTTTTCCCCATGAAAGGTGTCATAAATCCGTTGCGCCAGCTCAATGCTGATTCCATCAACTCGGGCAATATCCTCGACGCCGGCCCGAGCCAACTGCTTCAAGCCACCGAACTGCCTCAGCAACGCCTGCCGGCGTTTGAGTCCGATACCGGGAATGCCATCGAGCACGGAGATCGTACGGGCCCTGGCACGGCGCTGGCGATGGCCGGTTATGGCGAAACGATGCGCCTCGTCGCGGATCTGCTGCACCAAATGCAGGGCGGCCGAATCGACGGGCAGTAT
>JAVMKL010000252.1:0-16646 GCA_031732875.1 Candidatus Competibacter sp.
TCCAGCGGGGGAAAATCCGGCGGCAATTTTAAAAATGGATTTTTGATCCAGCGGTCATGCAGGGCAATCTGTTTTTCAAATCCACGCGCCGCTTTTTCCAGCAAGCGGTCTGGCAGCGATAAGTATTGTTTGAAAAATCCGGCGTGCTTCCCGCCCGCCTTCGCCACCTCATACGCATTTGACACCGCCGATCCTGTCTCTGTTGCGGTTCGCAGTGTCAGTATATCCCCCACCGGCCGCTACCGGAACAGATCATCCTTCCCCTCGTTGTAGATCGCTTCCAGCGTCACCTCGCCCTTCAGGGCGCGGGTCAGCCGTTCGGCGTTCCCGATCCACCTGCCGCGCTTCGGCGACGGGCAGCGAGCGCGGGAACGTCCGCTCGGCCTTGGGATCGAGCCGGGGCGACCTTCCGGAGGTATTTGGGCAGGGGCTTGATGACCTTGAGGGGGTCCTTCTGGAGGTCGTACCCCTCAATACAGGGCTTTGCGCAACTCCCGCGCATTGTGAATGATCGAGGTTTCAATTCTTGTTCTATTGGATTGCGCTTTGAAGCTGCGTGCGGAAAGCGTGAAACTGCTGAAGGACACGGCGTTTCAATCCTTGTTCTATTGGATTGCGCTTTGAAGCGGTTTTCGTTCCGCTCCCTGCAACCCGCCGAAATGATGTTTCAATCCTTGTTCTATTGGATTGCGCTTTGAAGCGTGCTCGGCGACTGAATGCCCACGACGCTCCAGATAGTGTTTCAATCCTTGTTCTATTGGATTGCGCTTTGAAGCTGGGAGTCTAGCCAGGCGACCAACTCTGCAAATCCAGTTTCAATCCTTGTTCTATTGGATTGCGCTTTGAAGCTGCTCCAATTACTGTTTCTATCTGTGGTGCTGTTTTAGGTTTCAATCCTTGTTCTATTGGATTGCGCTTTGAAGCCCTGTCGATGCTGATGGGCGCGGCGACGAAACAGATGTTTCAATCCTTGTTCTATTGGATTGCGCTTTGAAGCGCCGACGCGCGGAAATTGTTCGACGAGAGCGGTACGCTGTTTCAATCCTTGTTCTATTGGATTGCGCTTTGAAGCGCTGGGATACCGCATTCTCTGAGAAGGACTCTAAGACGTTTCAATCCTTGTTCTATTGGATTGCGCTTTGAAGCAATGATCATGATCAAACCCCCTACTCACCATTGAAAGTTTCAATCCTTGTTCTATTGGATTGCGCTTTGAAGCAATTCCCCCAGAGCGGCGGAAGCGGCAGCGACCGGCATGTTTCAATCCTTGTTCTATTGGATTGCGCTTTGAAGCACCGTGAACGGGATGGAATACCTTCCGGCCTTTACGTTTCAATCCTTGTTCTATTGGATTGCGCTTTGAAGCCGCATTTTACATGAAAAATTTTCGGGATCAATGAGTTGAGTTGGGTGGATTTGAGCTATTTTCATGGTTGCGTACCTGCTCTATGAAGTGCAAGTGATTGATTATAATTTTACCTTGCAGCAATATTATGGAAGTTTATCTAGATTTATCAATTTGTTATGAGCTAATCTCAATCATACGCAAATATTTTTGTAGCAACAGTCCAGGCACTGGTTCCGGTTCCTTGTGCGGCGCGGCAAGCGGCCGGTATCGATGATGGCAAAAATTTCATCGATCATACCCCGTACTTCCGTCATATCTTCCGGTCCAATCGGTAACTCAATCAACTGGCTTCCGCCGCGAATGTAGGCCACGTATCCCCGCTTGACTGGATTATTATAGATTTTCTGAATCAGCATTGCATATAAAATTAACTGTATTCTGTGCGTATTGTAAACATCATCCCGTGGATTGGTATATTTGTAGTCGAGCGGTGCCATCGTGCCACCCTTCAGCCACAACACCTCATCTACGATTCCCCGGATTCTTAACTCCGGCGAAGCAAGATAAACCGAGATTTCGCGTTTCACCACTCCAATCTTGCGTCGCAGATAACTGGTGTTTTCGGTTGTTCTCCGCTCGTGGACTTCCCGGCCTTTCAGCACCTTATAGCGTTTATCTTCATTTTGCTGGATGCGTTGCACGTTCATGAACCAGGTAAAGCGTGGACAAAACACATGTTCGATAATCTCCGATGGTGTTAGCATCGGTGTACTTTCGTTGTCGTCCCGCAGGTATGCGCTCATAAAAACAAAGCCTTTACTTCGTCAGTCACCAATTCCTTATCGAAAGCCTGCCCTAACAGCATCACTTTTTTGAAGTCCTGCTCGCACAAAGGGAACAGATAAACCGAATCGGTTTCTTCATCAATCAACTCATCAATCTGTATTCGTAGTTCGTCCAAACGATTGCGGTTTATCGTCCCTAAAAATACCGATTTTTGTACACGATACAAGCCCGCTTCCTTGCACAGTTTGGCAACGGTAGTGCGTGGCTTGTTGAGAGAAATATCGTACAGAATCCACACGAGCGTCTCTGTAGATTTCATGTGGGCTACTCGATTAGATTGTTAGCCAACTGATGACAATCGAATTGCACCACATCCCGGCGTTTGATATTGCGACCCCGGTAGTGCATCCCTTCTTCCAGCAGGATGCCAAACCGTTCCATCAGGGTTGCCTTGCCCTGTTTGTTCAGTAACAAACCATTTTGTAAACGGTCGAACATATCCTGCTTCACTTGGCGGGCCGCGAACAGACCCACCACGGTTTGATCGGCCCAAATGCGATAGCACTCGATCAAATCGAACACCAGCGACACCTTGTTGTAATGGTCGGTGTGGATGAATCCGACGTACGGGTCGAGTCCCGCCAGCACGCAAGCCCGCTCCACCGTCCCATAAAGCACCCCATAGGCGTAATTCAACAGACAGTTGAATGCATCCTGAGCCGGGTTGCGCGAGCGCGCCGCAAAACGAAAATCCTCCGGCAGCAGCAGATTGATTGCCTCCCAGTACACCCGTCCAGCTTGACCTTCCAAGCCCATGATGGAGCCGCGCGCCTCTTCCAGACCGCCGCCAACCAGCGCCAACCGCTCGCGCGATTGCAACAGTGCGTCGATCTTCCCGGTCAATTCCGCCGAGAGCCGGGATCGTTTTTGCCGGGACTCGCGCAAAAACTCCACCTGGTTGTCCAGTTTGCGCAGCATCCAGCCCAAAGCCAGTCGCAACCCCTCCTCGGTATCGGCCAGCCGTAATTGCGCCCGCCGGATCGCCGTGGTCGAACCCGGCCGCCCGTGCCAGACCCGACCGTAGGGATTGCCGTATTTGTCCAGGAAAATCACGTCGATGTTTTTCTCCACCGCCAACTGAATCGCGTCCGTGGACAGGCTGGCCCCGGTGGTAATCACAATCGAGCGCACCTTGCGCGACGAAATTTCCTGGGTTTGATCGTTCGCCTTGATCAGGAACATCTCGCCCTGCCGGTGCAGGTAGGCGCCGAACGTGGTCAATACCAAATCCATGAGCGGTTCCTCAACGGTTGGTCGGTGGTGGAGATGGCCGGGCTTCCCGCGGTTGCGCGGCGGCGAGCCAGCCGTAGCCATGACTGACCGCGTGGCCGACCCCCAGCCCATCCGGCAACAGGGCGTTGCAGGCGAATTCCCCCCGCAACCCGATCAATTCCTGTTGCTTGTAACGACAGGGCACGGTCGTGCACCGCGTGAGGGTCGCGTACAGCCGCTCCGGGAAATCGACCTTCAGGCCGCGCAACGCCATCAACAGGCTGGCCACCAGCAACCGATCCCGCTCCGCCTGTTGTCTCGCCGCGTCCATCGCCCGGTAGGCCGGATAGTTCTTCTGGTTGAACAACAACACCGGGCTGACGAATCGGTAATAGTGCATTCGCTCGCTGATGCCGAACTGTGCGTGATTAGCCACCAACCGAACATCGGTAATCCGCGCCGCGGCGTTGCCCAGTTGCAGTTCCAAATCGAGCCACGGCAGCCGCAACAATCGCTCCGCCGCCGTTTGCCAGCCGACCACCAGGCCATGACCGTCGCGCCAGCGGTATTGCACCTGCGGATAACGGTACAGCGGCTGACCGTCGGCGGCGTGCTGGTGGAACAGATCGTCGGCGGCGAACGCGGTCGCCAGCGCGCCCCGCAACTGTCCGGCGCGGGTCTCGGCCGGACCCGGTACCTCCCGGTCCCAGCACAGTTCGATTTCGGCGTAGGGGCGCTTGCCTAGAAGATGCATGTGGCGGGGTCCTCGGGCGCGGCGATGAAACCGATCTCCCGACCATAGGAAACGCCGATTTCGATGCGCTGGACGGGATTGTCGGGATCGGGTGCCGGGGGCGGATAAACCTGGATCACCCGTTCGAAGAAGGCATGACGGAACGGTCGGAACAGCCGTTCCTTGTCCGCTGGCGATAGCCCGTCATCCCGTTGGATTTCGGCGTAGCGTCGCCACAGTCCGGCATCCGCCAGTGTGCGGACCACGAACAGCGAAACGGTCGGTGGTCCTTGCTCGATCAGTTGGAACCGGGCCGCCAGTTCGCCGAAACGGCCGCCAGCCAATAACTCGTCCACTCGTTCCTGACCCAACCGCGACCAGCAACCGGTGAAGTAACGTTGACTGAGGGCCAAAAAATCGCGTTCTTCCCAGCAACTTTGTTCGCCCAATACCTCGCGGGTGACCTCGATCAAGGGACTGTCGTAAATCCTTTGCCAGGATGCTTCGCCCGCACGATCACGGGGATGGATATCCCAGAGGTGGACCGCGCCCGGAGCCGCGCCACCCGCGTGGCGGTTGCAGCGTCCCGCCGATTGAATGAGCGAATCCAGCGGCGCCAGATCGCGATGCACCACCGGGAAACTGACGTCCACCCCGGCTTCGACCAACTGTGTCGAAATCACCAGACAAGGTATGTTCTGCCGCAGCAACCTCTGAATCAGCCGGATACGAATGCGGCGGTCGCGTGGGGTCAAGTCGGTGGACAGTGCGATCAGTCGCCGTTCCGGGAATGCTTCCCGCAGCCGAGCGAACAGCATCCGCACCAGCCGCCGCCGGTTGAGAATAACCAGGGTCGCGCACGGTAGGGTTTGCTGCTCCGCGACCAGCCCATCGGCAAATTCGTCCAACGTTATTGATTCCCGGTGATGACAGTACAGCCGCACTCGCGACAATGCCTGGAAATGCTCGTGGTGATCCGGCAATAGTTCGTGGGCGTCTTCCGGTCGGAAAATCAACGGCCGGGTAGCGGTCAGCAAGACGAATCGCGCTCCCAGCGCGGCGGCGGTGGCCCGGAACAATTCGCGCAATGCTTGCCAGTAGCGCAGTGGAACCGCCTGCACCTCATCCATCAGCACCAGCGCGCCCGTCAGTTGCCCCGCCCGCTTGAGATTGGCGTTACGGTTGGAAATCAAGGTATGGAGCAACTGGTGGAAGGTGGTTACCACCAACTCGCTTTGCCATGTCTCGGTCAATAATTGACCGGCGCCGTCGGACTGATATTCAGCCTGATCGGCGCGAAACAGTCCGTCCACCAAGTGATGGTGCTTGAGCAACAGATCGTCGTGATCGGGAAGGTGGCTGGCGCGCAGCACGGCGCGGAACACCGCGTGGTTCTGATCGATGACCGAGGTAAAGGGGAGGCAGTAAATGATGCGGGGCGAGGGCGATTCAGCGAGCGTAAGCGCCGTGCGCGCCGCCAGCGCCGCGTGCAGGATCGCCAGGGTCTTGCCGGAACCGGTGGGAGCGGTCAGGGTCAGCAATGGCGCAGCCAGATGGGTTAGCCACTCCTGGTGTACGGCGGCGGCGATGGCGGCACGGCGGGCGGCGAGAGTACCGGGCATCGCGGGTCCGAACCGCTGCGCGGAAAATACCAACACGGCGTCGGCGGGTAGCGGTTGGCGAGCAATGGCGCCGCCTTGGGTCGCGGCGTCGATTTTGTCGGTCGCCAACAGGGCGCCAAAGCCGGCCAGGAATTGCAACGCCTCCGCCAAACCAGGAAAAGCCTGGCGCAGTTGCGAGCGGCCCGGTTCCCGGAAGCGCGCCTCGATTCGTTCCAGCGTCAGCGGCGCGGGCGACGCCGGCAAGCCAAAATCGGGATGGCGCGGAGCCAGATCGATCAACCAGCAATGAATGCCGCCCAAGTCCAACGCCGCCAGTTGTCGGGCTAGCGAATGCGCGGGATCCCGGAGGTCGGCCCGCAAGGAAACAAGCACCTCCGGCCATTCGACGAATTCCAGCGCTCCGTGATGACGGGCAACGGCGATGAGTACCGCCAGTCGTTCCCAAGGTGTCAAGCCCATTTCACCGCCGTACCACCAGGCCAGTACCGCCCCGCTGGCCGCGTGCGAGGTCAGGCCAGTTCTTTTATGGGTACGTAGCAGGTAGTCCTGAAAATACGGCGTGGCTTTGCCGATGTCGTGAAACAGGCCAGCCAGAAAAGCGATGCGGTGGACTTCAGGCCGCGCCGCCGGCGCCAGACTGGCGGCGGCCCGTTGCGCGACCCGTTCCAGGTGTTCCGGCAACGGATCGTTGGGATGGGCGAAGGTCTGGGCGAAGGGGATCACGGCTCGATGCCCGACAGGAAAGCCACGGTAGCGTCGCCGACGACATAAAGCCAATCTCGCCCGCCGCGCCCTTCAATGGGCTTTGCATCGGCGGCGGTTACCACTTCCTGATAGCGATGCACGACACGATCACCGTCCATGACCGCCGGCACTCGTAACCGGTGGTAGTGGCGACCGTCGGCATAATGGACGGCGATGTCGGCGGCCAGCGGCACCACGCTGGCACAAGTCCATTCCGCACCCTCGGTCGGTTGCGCCGGCCACTCCCCGACCCAGCCTACATCCGCCAGGCACGAAGCAAGTCCGAGGCTGACGGTGTAGGCCGTGCGGCCGGAAGCCAACTGTTCGGCCAGCCGGTTCATGGCGTCCTCTTTCAGGCCAGCGACGTACAGTCGGAAACGCGGCTCGCGCAAGAACTCGAAAGGGACTTGTGTATGCGTGTTCTGACCCGCGCGCGGACGGAAATAACTGTCCACGCCGTCCTTGGTCTGAAGCAGATTGATTGCGGTGCGGAAGACGCGAACCGGAGCTTGTGGCGCTATCCCGATCCGCGCCGTGCGCCAGCCCAGGCGCTCGTGATACTCGGTTTTGTCGTAACCGGCGATGGCGCCCAGCATTCCGAGTACCGCCGTCGGTGGCGGGAAGGGGTAGCTGACCGGACTCATCGGCGAGTACGGCTTTTTGAATTGCCCGTACTCGCCGGCTACGTCGAAGACCAGAGTACGCATGGCTCAGCACTCGAGCGTCGTCACCGGCAGACCGGCACGTTCGGCCAGTTCCGCGAACGGTCCGACGTCGGAACCGGCCTTGCAGCGGAGCCGGGAATCTTGACGAACGCGCAAACCGGTCAGCACCTTGCAGTCGTGGAAACCCGCCAGCAGTTCCGATATGTCCAGAGCGAAATCGGCGGTGGAACGCAGCGTGGTGTCTGCGCCGGTCTGGTCGGTCAGGTGCAGCCGGCGGGGCAGGGCGCCCAGCCGATGGCCCGGCTGGTAAGTCGCGACCACCAGTAACAGTGGGTCGTGGCCCATCTTGGAATGCGTGTTGAGATTGGCCGTGCCTTGCCATAATGCCTGGAACAGCCATTCGAGATCGGCGTTCGTCATGCGGGTGGCGCGCGCCGCCGTTTCGTTCGCTACCGCGTAGGCGGCAATCAGCGCGTAAGGCAGAAGCCAACGCTCGGCAAAGGATTTCTTGCTGGATGTGGCGTCACCAGCATAGGCGGCGTTCTGCTGTACGAAAGTGGGTGACACTCTATGTAGTGATCGGTTAAAAGCGGAAAATTGCACTGGCCCGGTCAGTTGTACCGAATCTTTATCCAGTGGTAATGCTGCGCCGAATATCCGGACGTCAATACAACCCTTGATAATCGCTTCCTGAATTACCTGCCGCTTTTCGCCTTTTTTCTTGTCCTTTGCGGCCAAATCGATGAATTGCTCGGCGCGGTCCTTGCCTTGAGCCAGGAAGCCATCAGGCTTGAATGTGTCGCGGATCAGGATTTCCAGCCCTGCCGCCAGCCGTTGTTCCGCGTCTGGCTCGCGGGTCAGGAACCAGTCGCGCACGGTGCGCTTGATCCGCACGTCGGTTACGGTGGCCTGTCCGGTTTCCGGGTCGGTGCGCGGACGGTTTTCGTCCAGCGGGTCGCCGTTGGGGTTGCAGTCCTTGCATTCGTAGAGAAAAAGGATTTCGTGACGGTGATCGAGAATGGTCATGGCTCATTCGCTCGGGTCAGAGGTTTCGGAATCGAGTTTTTGGATGCGGTAGCTCAGGCTGTAGCCGATGGTGAACGCGAAAGTGGCTTCTTCGTCGCTGACGGCCCAGCGGTCGCCGCAACTGATCCAGGCATTGGCCAGATCGGGATCGAGGGTTTGGATGACGTAGCCCAGTTTGCCGTACTGAGCCAGCTTGCCATGGCCTTCCCGGTACAACCGGCGCAGGTGGTCGCGGCTTAGCAGGCGGCCCATGAATTTCTTGGTGAACGGGTCGGCGTTGCGTTCCTTGCGCTGGACGCTGGCGACCGTCGCGGCGTAGCAGCCCGTCAGAAAAGCGACCGCCAGTTCCGGTTTGCAGAAAAAATTGTGGTGAGCCGCGATGTAGCGCCCATACGGGCTATCGGGGATGACTTCGGCCATGCGGGAATCCTCCGTGGCGGTTATTTGAATCAATCCGGTGAGCAGGGCATATCGGTACAATCCCCAGGCTTGCCGGGTCTGGTTGTTCAGGTATTCCGGGTGGGTTTTGCCAGTGGTGACCAGGTTGTCCACGAGACAATGCAGGAAGTGGCTGGTATCCACCGGTCGGTGATCGAACAGCGCCACCAGCCATGCCCGGAGGGTATCGGCGCTGGTTTTGCCGCCAGCGCCAGCAAAGTTGCGGAAGGTTTGGGCGGAAATGCGTAATGGCTTGATGCCCTCCGGTTGTTCGGTGGCGAGATCGTCGGCGGTTTCGATATTTCGGCCAGCTTCATGCAGCTCCTTGATTCGGCTGGGTAGCAGATGCTGCACTTCGGCCTGGATACGCCAGGAAGCCTGCTCTTCCTTGAAAAATACCAGGGCGAAAGCCAGTTGATCGCCGCATCCGGCAAATTCGTCGACTAGCGCCCATTGGTCGGCGAGCAGGTCGCGCCCCTTGCCGAGTACGAACTGATCGGGATGATTTTCCAGGCTGAGTTTCAGTTCGGCGCGAACTACCGGATTGTTGGCATAGGGCAGGATCAAATAAGGTTGTCCACCCATGCTGCTCTTGAGTCGTGTGTCGGCAAAATTGAAAGTTTCGGCCAGCGCCAGCGCGCAAGTTTCGCAGACGGGTAGATTGCGGTGCGCCCGTTCCGTCCGAAAGCCACCGGCGATGCTGCCCGGCTTGTCGAGGTTGTAGCAGGCCAGCACGGAGAAATTGCCGTAGACCGTTACGCTGTTTCGATCACACACCGCGCAGACTCCAGACCGTTTACCCCCTCTGACGAAGGCTTCCAGAAATTGCGCGACGAGAAAATCCTTGGCTTCTGACCAAGCGTAGACCGGCTCCAGATGTGGGCCATCCTTGCGACACCAGTAGACGTAGCCGCGATGATCCTTGCCGTCTACGCCGGCTTGCTTGGAAGCGGTTTCGACCTCGGCCCAAAATTCGGCCTGCTTTTCTTGAAAGACGGTAATGGTTCGTTGTAGCCAGGAGCGCTGGTCAGCAGTCAGGTTGGGACGTTTGACCAATGCTTGTGCAGCGCGGCAAAGTCGATCCGCTGTATCACCAGCCAGTTTGCAGCATGGAGTAAGGTCGGTTCCTCTGGGAGGACCGGACCGGTAGACGACACTTTGATCGTCATAAATCGCCGCTACTCCAGCCCACTCACCGCTAGCGTCGAAGCAGAGTGCCAAGCCTCGGTCATAGGGTGGTTGCATCCCCTCGTTGAGTCGCTGCCAGGCGGGCCGTTCCGGCAGGCACTGGCTGAATTCGTGCAGACGTTGAAACATGATCCGTTGCTCTCGCGTTAATTCATTTAATAACCATAGACGTTATTTAACTATTAAGCGACATTCGAAACATGAACGACAAGCTTGCCAGTATTGAGACAAACTTGAACGGTATGCCACGGCCTTGTTGATCGGTGTATCCTTTGCTCGCGCCCGAAATGCAAGGACCGATGCCGGCCCAGATCAATGCTCCCGCCATCCGCCCGGAGAACCCGCCATGCACTTGCCCGCCCTGCCTCGCCCTCAACTTCGCTTGACAGCGCCCGGCTGGTTGAGGAAGCCGATCATCCCCATCGTCATCCTGGCCGGGCTGCTGGTCTGGCTCGGCCTGTTCGTGGTCGAACCCACCGAGATGGCCGGCGTGCGTCGCTTCGGCGAGGTCACCACCCGCGAACCGTACGGTCCCGGCATACATCTGAAATGGCCACTGATCGACCAGGTGGATCGCTTGCAGGTGTCGCTCGACATCCTGCAAGTGCAGAACCTGACCATGTACACCGTGGACAACCAGTGGGTGAAAATCTCGGTCGGCATGACCTACCGGATTCCCCCGTCGGCGGTGTTCCGCCTGCTCTACCAGGTGGGACGCTCGGGCAGCTTCGGCATTCGCGAAAACGTGGAACCGATCATCGCCGACCGGGCGATGCGGGTGTTCGCCCGCCGCAACACCATCAAGATTTCCGAGGAGCGCGAGGTCATCGCCAACGAAATCCGTCAGGCGGTGAGCACTCGGCTGGCGGAACTGTTCGGCCTGGAGGTGATCGACCTGCAAATCGCCAAGATCGAATACAGCCCCACCTTCGTGGCCAGCGTCGAAGCGGCGGTGAAGGCCAAGAACGACGCCGTGGCGGCCGAGAACACGGTCAACCGCATCCGCTTCGAGGCCGAGCAGGTGCGGGTGCGCGCCCAGGGCGAGGCCGACGCGGTAGCGATCCAGGCGGAAGGGCAGAAACGATCGGCGGTCATCCGCGCCCAAGGCGAAGCGGAGGCGGTGCGGGTCGTCGGCGAGGCGCAGGCCGCCAGCCTGCAAGCGCGCGGCGCGGCGGTTGCCGCCTATCCGGCCATCGTGCAACTGGTGGCGGCGGATCGCTGGAACGGGGTGTTGCCGCTGACGGTGTTGGGCGAGCACGGCGCCGTGCCCTTCCTCAATTTCAATCCGTCAGCACCAGCGCCAGCGCCAGCGGTGAAGCCGCCCGCGCCCGGTCCGGCGGCTCTGGCGCCGGGGGCCGATAAGGCTCAATAATGCTCGAAACGTCCCCGCGAACCCGCTCCAGTTGAAAGGGTCGCATCCATGGCGGGAGTCGCCGGAAATCGCGAATACCAATCCGCCATCTCGATTATTGAATGTATAAAGGCGAGCGTTTCAACAGCATCAGCCACCTCGTCGGCGCGGTGGCGGCCCTGGTGGGGCTGGTGATCGTGGTGGTGGTGGCCGCGCGGCAGGGCGATCCCTGGAAGATCGTCAGCTTCAGCGTCTACGGAGCCACCCTGTTTTCGCTGTACACCATTTCCACGCTCTATCACAGCCTGCGGGGAAGGGCGAAGCGGATTTTCCGCAAGCTGGATCACCTGTCGATCTACTTCCTGATCGCCGGCACCTACACCCCCTTTACCCTGGTCACGCTGCGCGGCGCCTGGGGGTGGACGATCTTCGGCATCATCTGGGGGCTGGCCTTGGTCGGGATCGGGCTGGAAGCGCTGCCCCAAAAGGGAAATCGCGTCCTGTCGGTGGTGGTTTACATGCTGATGGGCTGGCTGGTCCTGGTGGCGCTTGAGCCCCTTTTGCAAGCCCTGCCGCCGGCGGGTTTCATCTGGCTGCTCTTGGGCGGGATCTGCTATACCGGCGGCCTGGCATTTTACATGTTCGACGAGAAGGTTCGCCATTTCCACGGCGTCTGGCACCTGTTCGTGCTGGCCGGCAGCATCAGCCATTATGTGACCATCCTGTTCTACGTGGCCTGAGTGACTCCCCGGGAACGATGCCGGACCGCTTGCCGGGAAGCGGTTTGGGCTATCCTTTGCCCGTGCCCGATCGAACATTAGGAAGCTTCCACGATGCTGATCCAATCCCTGGCCGGTTTGCCGTCGTTCCTGCTCTACTTCGCCACCGCCATCGGCCTGCTGCTTCTGTTCCTGCTGGCCTATGTCTTTATCACGCCCTACCGCGAAATCACCCTGATCCGCGAGGGCAACGCGGCGGCGGCGGCCAGCCTGAGCGGCGCCCTGCTCGGGTTCGTGCTGCCGTTGGCCAGCGCCATCGCCCACAGCGTCAGCCTGCCCGACATGGCGATTTGGGGCCTGATCGCCCTGGTCATCCAGTTGCTGGTCTATCTGGCGGCGCGGCTGCTGCTGCCCGATCTCGCCCGCGACATCCCCGCCGGCAAGGTGGCGACCGGCGTGTTCCTCGGCGCCCTGTCGCTGGCCATCGGTGTCGTCAACGCCGCCTGCATGACCTATTGAACGGAGACGCGCTAGCGAGCTGCTCAATAGTTTTGACAGGCTAAGGGGGAGAGAAGCAGGGCTAACGCATGAAATTGATCTTAAGGAATTGCTGTATGTAGCCGTCATTCCAGCTCGTAGACTGGCTTTGGTGGAACGGTCCCGAGCGACCAGGTTGATGGCGATCTTGCGCGGCAGAGCGAAGTGGCGCACGGCGGTGGGATCGCGAATCCGGCCGTCATCCTCTCGGAACGTCACGTCCAGCACCCAGTGCAGACGGTTTTTGATGGATCAATGACGACGGATGGCGTGCGCCAGGATCGAGGGATCGCCCGCCGAGCTGGAGAGGAAGTAACGAATTTCGGCCGCGACTTCGGCTCGGATTTCCGAGGCGCTGGGCCTGAAAGTGCAGGACGTGCGGTTGCAGGACGGCGCCGCCAAGTCGGTGCGCGTCATCGGCAAGGGCAACAAAGAACGGCTGGTGCCGCTGCCGGCCTCGTTCGCCCAAGTGTTCGGGTTCTGGTTGAAGGACCGGCCCAGAGGCGAAGCCGTGTTCGCCCGCGCGGCGGGCCAGAAGCCGGTGTCCTCGCAGGCGGCCCG
Source organism: Candidatus Competibacter sp. (assembly GCA_031732875.1). GTDB lineage: Bacteria > Pseudomonadota > Gammaproteobacteria > Competibacterales > Competibacteraceae > JAVMKJ01. The sequence goes on from JAVMKL010000252.1 coordinate 12,991, forward strand.
CGCCTACCTGCGCGGGATGCTGAAAAAGACGGGGATCGACAAGAAGATTTCACCGCATAAGCTGCGCCACACCTACGCTACCAAGCTGGTGGACATCAAGGCCCTGCTCGGCCACGAGAGCATCGCCACCACCCAGATTTACACCCACGTCGGGCAGGAGCGGATGGAAAAGGTGGTGGGGAGGTTGTGAGTCCCTTCACTCAACGGCGGTAGAGGTCGAATCCTGCAACGCGGCGCGGACTAACGCTCGCACCGCCCAGCTTTTGACTGTCCGCGCGGTATCAGAATCAATACCCAGGACATCGCGGAAAACAATCATCGACTCTATTCCAAAGATCAGCGCCAACGCGGCGCAGAGCCGTTCGTAATCCGCTTCGGGAAGACGACGGCGCACCGGAGCCAATGCGGCTTCGATCAACGGTAATCGACGGTTTTGTCGAGCTGGTATCGAATCGTCCGTCAGATCACGACGAATCGAGTTGGCCAACATAATCCGTAGCTGCGCCTCGTTCTGGTAGACCATCGCGTGCAAGGACGCCTCGGCCCGGTCTATCCGTTCTTCCACATCGTCAGAAGGATCATTGGCAAAGAGTTCCGACGGGTCGGCGATCGCCGCGTCCAGCGGCGCCTCCACCAATAACGCCTCAATCTTTGGAAAGTGACGATACGCCGTAGCACGCGATACCAGGGCCTCCTCCGCCACTTCATCCATCGTGGGGGTGCGGCCCTGTTTCATCAACCGGCTGGCGGCCGACAACAGATCCTTGCGCGTGCGCAACTCTTGGTTGCTCGGCCTGCGTGGACGGCTCATGGTTCTTGCGGAAGTTGCTGGAGGATCGCTGCCAGATCGATCCAGACTTGCTCTTTTTGAATCTGCCCAGTTTCCGTGAACTCCAACACATGCAGCAGGCGGAAATCGAGGGGTCGCCCGCGACCTTCGAGGCCAAAGGGACGCCCCGGCGCTTGACCCTGCCAGCGTGATTCATCGATCAGGAAACCATCGCCGTACAACCGCCGCAAGAGGGTCACCTGATTTCCGGAGAGATCCGCAAACAACGTCTTATAGAAATTCCGCGCCGCTTCACGGCCATGGCTGGGGCCATCAGGCCAACCCACGACATCGTGGGTCGCATCCGGGGCTAAAGTCGCAAGAACGCCTTCGATATCGTCATGGTGCTCGTAAGCAAAATGCTCGTCGATTTTCTGGTCCATCTGTTGGGGTGTTAGTGGCATGGTTATAACCTCCCGGTGAGTTTGATATAAAGGTATCTTAATAAGATTTAAGTCTCATTTCAAGACTTTTATATCAAAACAGGCCAATCAATTCCTTCACACCCTCGATAACGCGGTTCACAGGAACCGGGCAAGCTATGCCGGTATTCGCTCCACCTCCCGCTCCTCCCCCGGCCCCAGCGACACCGCCGCCTCGCCAGGCTTGAGCCAGACCTGCACCACCAACTCGCCCCGGACGGCCACGAGATCGAGCCACGGCCCCAACTCCGCAGCGCGGGCGTAGTGGAGTCGGAGGATGCCGTCCCGGTAACTGGCGGGGTTGTAGGTGTCCATACTATCCAGCCGTCCAGTCAGAGCCGGTCCCCGGCCTTCGGCGATCTCCACCTCGCCCAGCAGGAAGTAGGGCCGGCTCTGATCGATGCGGCTGACCAGCCAATGCAGCGTATGCCCCCGCAGGTCCACCCGCTCCGCCACCACCCGCAGCGGGGAGGGCTAGAACGGATCGATCCCCCGGATGTTGAGCATGTCCAGCCACAGATGGGACCAGTAGCCGCCCACCGCCGCCCAGTAGCACAACGGGTTGAGGAACCATAGCGGCGCGGCCAGTGCGGCCACGGCCAGCAGCATCAGGGCTGAATGGGTCAGGGTGCGATGGCCGAAGCGCCGCTCCAGCGGCACCGACACGAACCAGAACAGCCGGCCGATCCGGGCGGGGGCAGGTCGATGTCGGGCAGGAGGCTGGCGGTGGCGGCCAGCGTCCAACTGATCCCGTCCGGTTTGTAGCCGAACAGGGTCGCGCCGCCCAGATAGAGGACGGAGGCGAAGGCGACATGGGTGCCGAGGGTCACGCGGTTTCCCTCTGGCTACCCCTCGCCGCAGAACGCGCGGGCATCACGAATCACCCGGTCGCTGAGGAAAAAACCCGCGTCCCGGCGCAATCGCTCCAGCAGCGGCCCGACCCGAGCGACCAGGCCGCACGCTTTCGCTTCGATCAAGACGCCCACCACGCCCACCGTCTTCAACCCGAAGCGCCGCGCCGCGCGCCGACCTTCCTTCTCGTCCATCAGCACCAAGGGCGGTTGACACGCCACCGCCAAGGCGATGGTTTCCGCCTCGCCCGGATCGAGCCGTTCCCGCAAGGCCGTCACCAGGGGGCGGTTTTGCACCGCCCGCCGTTCGATCCAATCCGCCGCCGCCACCTCCGCCCGGCCCAGCCAGGCGCGGCCTCCGGCGTTCAATTCCTCCCAGACCGCCTCGGCGACGAGCAAGCCGCCGTACAGGTCCCGCAGCAAATCGAACTGGCCGATGGCGGCGAGGTTGGTCAGCGGCGAGGTGTTGCTGACCGGGACGGTCACGGCAGGCGGCCCAGCGCGCGCAAGGCGGCCAGTTCGTCTTGCAAGTCGTCGGCGTCGTAGTGGGCTTCAATGTGCCGGGTCGCCAACCACTGTCGGAATTCCCACAGGCTCAGGCCCGCCAACTCGCGCGCCTTGCCCAGCGACAGCCGCCGCTGGGCGTAGAGGGTCAGCGCCAGCTCGCGCCGGAGATCCTGGGTGTTCATCTGGGCGGCGTCCAACACGCCTTGGGGGATTTCGAGCGTCGCGGTGGCTTCTTCGGGCATGGCGGCAACTCCGTTCGAGGATTGGGGTGGACGGTGGACAGTATGACGGATCGGGCGTTCGGCGCTAATTCGCCTTGCCTGCGCCCTTGAACAGGAACACCCGCACCGAGATGACCACCGCCGCGAGCATCCCGGCGAACACGTACAGTTCGGTGTCGCCGGTGCCGATGGCCAGATAGCGCGCCCCGACGATGGCGGCCAGCGCCACGATCATGACCGGGGTGAAATCCAGGTAGCGCACCCCGGCGGCGTGGCGCATTTCCCGGATCTGGCGCTTGTCCACCAGGCGTTCCTTGGCGGAATCGTCCAGCAGGTCGGCGATGGCCTGCGGGTTGCCGCCCGACTGCTGGACGACGTGGCCGACGAACAAACCCGGCGACTCGATCAGCATCCCCTGCCGGGCGATGTAGGTTCGGACGATGTCCCGCGTGGCCTCCGGCGCCAGCGGCGGGATGTCGATCTCGGTCATCTTCCACCACAGCTTGGCCAGGCCCGCCTTCTTCTGGCGGGCGCAGCCGATGACCTGGGCCACCTCGAACACCGCCAGCCAGAACGCCACCAGGGTGGGCGTCAGGTGGGTCAGGTCGTCCACCGCGCAGTTGCTGGCGTTAGCCGCTCAGGTAGTCCAGCAGGGGTTGCCACTGGTCCCCGGCGTGGTGCGCCACCTGGCGGCGCTGGGCGGCGATCAGCAGCTCCAGCCGCTTGACCGCGGCGGCTTCGGCGTAAAGTGGACCCCGGAAAATGGACCAAGGGCTTAGATAGAATGCCACGCAGCGAACGAGGAGATCGACGTGGCAAGAAAGCA
>JAVMKL010000253.1:0-2762 GCA_031732875.1 Candidatus Competibacter sp.
TGTACCACGACATCGCCAAGGGGCGCGGCGGCGATCATTCCGAACTGGGCGCCCGGGACGCCGAGCGGTTTTGCCGCCAGCACGGGCTCAGCAGCTTCGATACCCGGCTGGTCTCCTGGCTGGTGCGCCACCACCTGACCCTGTCGCTGACCGCGCAGAAAAAGGACATTCACGACCCGGAGGTCATTCACGATTTCGCCCGGCGGATGGGCGATCAGATGCATCTGGATTATCTGTATCTGCTCACGGTCGCCGACATCCGCGCCACCAATCCCAATCTGTGGAATACCTGGCGGGCATCGCTGCTATGGCAGTTGTACGAAGCGACCCGCCGGGCGCTGCGGCGCGGGCTGGACAACCCGATCGACAAGGACGAGCGCATTCGCGAGGTGCAGGAGCAGGCGCGGCGACAGCTGCTCGTCACCAAAATCGACGAAGAGCGCGTCAACCGGGTCTGGGAGGGTTTCGGCGACGACTATTTCCTGCGCCACGCCGCCGACGAGATTACCTGGCACACCCGGGCGATCCTCAAGCACGGCCACAAGGAACAGCCGCTGGTCATGGCCCGCGACGATCCGGGTCGGGGCGGCACCGAAATCTTCATCTATACCGGCGACCAGGACAACCTGTTCGCTCTGATCACGTCCATCCTCGACCAACTGGGGTTGACGATTCTCGATGCCCGCATCATCACCGGGCACAGCGGCTACACCCTGGACAGCTTCACCGTGCTGGAGGATACCGGCCTGCCGATCCAGGACCGCGCCCGGATCAAGGAGATCGTCACCACCCTCCTGCGCGCCCTCACCCAGCCGGACGCCGTTCCGCTGCTGCCCAGCCGGCATATTTCGCGGATTCAAAAGGCGTTTCAGATGCCGACCTGGGTGTCGTTCCGGGAGGACCTGGCCAACAACCGCACGGTGGTGGAGCTGGTGTCCTGGGATCGGCCGGGGCTGTTGTGCCGGGTCGGCCAGGCGTTCGTGGAATGCGGGGTGCAGTTGCACGACGCCAAGATCGTGACCATCGGGGCCCGGGCCGAGGACGTGTTCTTCGTCACCGATCGCGAGAACCGGCCGCTGAACGATTCCCGACAGTACGCCGCCCTGCGGCACGCGCTGGTCGAGCAACTGGATTCGGGCGAGGATTAGGATGTGTCCCGCCGCAAATGCTTGGACTACCGGCTGGGAGCCGTGCTGGGCGCGGGACTGATTCTGGCCGCCGGGCTGGAATGGCTGCCGTACAGCCTGACCGAAACCTTCGGCTTCGTGACCGGCGCCGCCTGCGTCTATCTGGTGGTCCGGCAGGATATCTGGAACTTCCCGCTCGGCATCGCCAACAACGTCTTCTTTCTGATCCTGTTCGTCGAGGCGCGGCTGTATGGCGACGCCGGCCTGCAAATCGTTTACATCCTGCTCGGCATCCAGGGCTGGTACGGGTGGCTGCACGGCGGCGCGAACCGTACCGCCCTGCAAGTGAATCGCGCCCGGCCGCGCACGCTGCTTTGGCTGGCCGGGCTGGTCGCGCTCGGCACCGCCGGGCTCATGCTCGCCCTGCAAGCGGCGCGGGGCTCGGCGCCCTTTCTGGACGCTTTCACCACCGTGCTGAGCCTGGCGGCGCAATACCTGCTCAACCGCAAGGCCATCGAAAACTGGTACCTGTGGATCGCGGCCGACGTGCTTTACATCGCTCTCTACCTCGCTCGCGACCTGCACCTGACCGCCCTGCTGTATTTTATTTTCCTCTGCCTGTGTCTGGCCGGATTGTGGCGGTGGCGGCAAGCGCTCGGCCAGCAATCCCGCATCCAGAGCGACGCCGCGGCGGCGACCCAGGCAGCGCATGGCTAGCCGCGGGCTGATTGTCGGCAAGTTCTACCCACCGCATCGCGGCCATCACTTTCTGATCGACACCGCTCGAACCCGGGTGGATGAATTGTACGTCATCGTCTGCGCCACGCCGGAGCAGGAGCCCGCCGGCGAGTTGCGGGCCGCCTGGTTGCGGGAAATTCACCCCGACGCGCGGGTGCTGCTGATCGACGACACCCTCGATCCGGACGATTCGAAGCTGTGGGCGGAACATTCGATCCGCTGGCTGGGTTTCGTGCCCGATCTGGTGTTTACCTCGGAGGATTACGGCGACCGCTTCGCCCATTATCTGGGTTGCCCGCACGTGCAGGTGGATAAAGCCCGGCAAGCCGTGCCGATTTCCGGCACGGAGATCCGGGCCGACCCGCTGGCCTGCTGGGATTTTCTGGAACCGCCGGCGCGGGGCTATTACGCGCGGCGGGTCTGCCTGATCGGCGCCGAATCGACCGGCAAGACTTCGCTGGCTCGAGCGCTGGCCGCGCGCTACCACACCGTCTGGGTCGCGGAATACGGCCGCGAACATACCGAGGCCAAACTGGCCGCCGGGAAGTGCGACCGCTGGGATTCGGCGGAATTTACCCACATCGCCGAGATTCAATGCCGCCGCGAGGACGCCGCCGCCCGCCAGGCCAACCGGGTGCTGATCTGCGACACCGACGCACTCGCCACCGCCATCTGGCACCGGCGCTACCTGCACGAACGCTCGCCGGCGGTGGAAGCCATCGCCGCCCGGCATCGCCACCCCGATCTCTACCTGCTGACCGACGTGAACACGCCGTTCGTGCAGGATGGCACCCGCGACGGCGAAGCCATCCGCGCCTGGATGCACGCGACTTTCATCACCGAATTGAGAGCCGGACGCCGGCCCTACCGGTTGCTGCGCGGTTCCTTCGCCGAGCG
>JAVMKL010000254.1:0-13256 GCA_031732875.1 Candidatus Competibacter sp.
CCGGCGCGCTCGAAGATGCACGCTACCCTTCGCTCCAAGCCGACGCACCGCGGCCTGCGGACTCCGCGCGCGGTCGAGATCAAACGGATTCAAAACGGATGGCCAACCGGGTAGCGGGAGATGCTTAACCCCCGGCCTCCACACCCCCTAACTTCTGCCCCATCGCGAAGGAGAGGATCTTGAGTATTCACATGAAGTCCGTTGCCCTGGGGTTCGTTTTCGCATGCCTCCTTGCGGTGGGAGCGGCGATTGCGGCCTTTCTCTTGATCGGACCCCAGATAAGCACCATTTCCCACGACGTCGTGCTGCCGTCAGGGAAAGTCATCAAGGTAACAGCATGTCATTTCGCGTGGGGTATTGAGCACGGCGAACGCCATGGTTCAGATGATTCATTTGTCTTGGAATATGTGTCCACGGCTCCCCATACAGACCTGGCTGCCGTCGACAGGGAGACCGTGGAGGCGTTTGAATTGATTCGTCCCATTTCGGAACTGTGGAGTCTAAACGTGGCAAGCGTGTCCGCTTTCCCATCCGCGCAACGCAAGGGAAAATATTTCATCTACGCCTTTTCGCGGAATTTGGACGGAAAATGGAACTTTGAGCGGAAACCGGCAAAGGTATTTGTCAACGATTGATGGAAAAGGGAATTGTCCGGACGGTGCCGTCCCGGCGCCAGCCCCACCCAAGCCGCCAACGGTTGGAAAGCGGAGATCGATCGGTACATGGCAGTCGACAGAGATAAACCGAATAGCCGAAAACCCGATATCGTGAAATTCGGTCGATTCGGTCAGTCGAACAGCATGGCCAGCCTGCCCCTGATCCCCCTGGCCCAGCCGGCGGCGCGCCGGCGCAGGCTGGCGATGGCGTCGGCGACCGCGGGATACCAGGAACGGCTTCTGACATAGCCGACCCAGCGATCGCGAAACCGCCGGAGCTGCGCCAGTTGCGCCCCGACCCAGGCATCCACCCGCGCCGCCCAGGGATAGGCCGCGATCACCTTCGGTCGGGCGGCGCGCCAGGTGATATGGGCGAAATACCCCAGGCTGACCTTGGCGCAGAGGGTCGCTATCACGGCCCCAGGCAACCCAAAATAGCGGTAGCTCAGCAGGACCGCGATCTTGGACAGCTCCAGAAAACCCAGCGACAGCAGCGACAGGGTCAGCCCCGCCGCGGGGGGAACGCCGGCCACCCATCGCTCGTAGCGCTGGATCATGTGGCGCCGTTCCAGCCAGCGGGCGAGCGACTTGATCGGCCCGAACAGCAGCGTAATCAGAATATAGATCAAGCCGAGGGCATGGCCGACCCACCGCAGTCGTGAATATCGTTGGCGGTGATGCTCTAATGGGTCATGCAAAACGATCTCTCCAGGATAGCCGCGCTAAAGGTTCACTTTGTCACTTTCAAATCCGGGCTTCAATTCCCGGAAACCCGGCACCTGCCCGTGCTCACGCTTTTTCTCTATTTTTCCGTCCCCTGCCTTCCCTGTTTAATTAAAGGGCTAGCCCCCGGACCCGAAAGACCAGTAACCTTGGACCGCCATCGAGGCATTGGCGGCGTCGGATCGAACCGAGAGGTGAAGGTTATGAACGTGCAAGAGCTTTGCGATGCCGTATCCGTCCTGGCATCGCTTCCCAAGGTCTACGAGCGCGCGCGCCGGTTGCTTGACGATCCCCATGTCACCAAGGAAGCGTTGCTGGAAGTGTTGGCGCATGATCCCACCACCTTGGCGCGCCTGCTGGCGGTGGCCAATGAAACCGACCGCCGATCTGGCGGCATGGGGGGCATCGAGGACCCCGACGAGGCCGCGCGTCTTATCGACATCGACCACATTCGGACGATCCTGGCGACGGGCACGGCCATCGATGTTTTCGAGCAGGTGGGCGAAGGTCTCGTCGACATGCAGAATTTTTGGCAGCACAGCATCTGCGCCGCCCTCGCCGCCGACTTTCTCGCTTCGGCCTGCGGACAAGACCATCAACACCTGTACATGGCCGGTCTGTTGCACGATATCGGACAATTGGTCATCTACCAGGCCGAACCGGAACGGGCGCGCGAGGTTCTGGCGCACGCCGGCGAATCCTATCGTTATCGGGCGGAAAAGGAGGTGCTGGGGCTCACTCACGCCGAGGTAGGGGCGGAACTGACCCGGCGCATGAACCTGTCCGAGTCGCTTCAGGAGGCCATCCGGTTTCATCACGAGCCGGCCTTGGCCAAACGCGCCCCCATGGCGGCGTCGATCGTGCATCTCGCCACGGCGATCGCCAATTGCATCGAGCCGAGCTGGAAAATGGATATCGCCAAACATGACCCGCGGGCGAGCATCAACCCATTCGCCTGGGATGCCACCGGATTGACGCCGGCCATCATCGAACCGACCCTGCATGAAATCAACATGCGCTCGTTCGAGGTCCTCGGCATTATCGAGCCGGATGCCTTCCTGGTCTACTGAAGATGCAGGAAGAATCGGGACCATTGCTACCCGGCCGGCGTCAAGGGCGCAATCCCTCATCCCCAACTCCCCCGCCAGCCAGCGCGGCCAGCACAGCACCGACAGCGGCGCCTGTTTGAGTTGAGCGAAGGCGGCTTCCAGCAGCAGGTCGGAATGCAGCAGGGTGCCGTCGAGGTCAATGCAGAGGGGATATTTGGCGGGCATCAATCATCCCGACGAGATTCTATATTGATAAATCACTACTCCGGTAGCCAATCTTGATCAAGAATTTTATCTAAAGCATAGGGACATGTCTCAGGGAATTTTGAGAGTGGCAAGTGGGTTTGTTTGGCGGCGTTTGATCTTGCTCTTTGATAAGCCTGATCCAATTCCAGCAATGGGTAGTTTTTCAGGCTAGGACTGTCCATGATTGCCAGTTCAATTTGCAACCTGGAATCAGTAATGGAGTCCAGCCAGCTATCGGAACGCCTTTGCGGTTGATATTCCCATTTGAGCAGGTGAATTAAAAGACGAACAAGCTGGCTTGCAATCCCTCTTTTTTCACTCTTTCCCAAATCTTCCAACTCCTCAACCAAATGTTCCAAATCGATATTTTGCCAACGTCCTTCCCGTATCAGGTTAGCGGTCTCGTGCGCCCACAAACTTAAATCTGTTACATAATTTGTATTCACATTAAATGACCTCTTTGCTAAGTTTAGTAACCGTGGTCGGTCATCCACCTGTTTCTCTTTCAGCGCCTCGACGACTAGCCAGCACCGCGATAGCGTAGATACCAATACCTGTCTCCAGGCCGATCCCGACACCGACATCCCGAGCGATCAGATACAGGTGTTGGGCATGGCTGGGAAGACGCTGGGCGTACCATAACCGCAGCCACGCTCAGGCCAGCATTTCCGGCCGCAACTGGCCACGGAGGAATACCACGCCGCCGTTGCGGGTGGATATCGGCGCGTGCCGCGAGCCGGGCAACGCCGCGTGATAGTCGCCTTGACTGTAGGCACGGTCGCCGATCAGCATGTCCCCAGCCAGTAACAGACATTCCTCCAGAGCGTGGTGATCGTGCGCCGGAAGTTGGCAACCCGGCGCCAGCCGCAGCAAAAACGACTGGAAACCAGCTTCCCGGTCCACCAGCAGCAGCTTGATTTCCAAACCTGGCGCCAGCATCCGCCATTCGCCTTCCCGCTCGCGCACGGTCACGGTGGCGGGCGGACCCGCCGCGTCCAGGGCCGCTTCGATGGCATCCCAAACCGACGCGCGCGGCGTCACCTCCGGCAGGGTGGCCGCCAGTGGAGTCAACCGCCGTTCCCAGGCGGCAACCTTCCGCTGCAACTCCGGATTCCGGGCCAGATTCGCCTCGAACTCGGCCAGTTCCGGCCCGCTCAGCGCGCCGAGCACGTAATCGCCCGCCAGGCTTTCGGCTTCGTTCGCGTTCATGATTCCAGGCACCCCTTGAGTTGCAACAAGCCCCGTCTCACCCAGCTTTTGACCGTGCCGAGCGGAGTTTGCAACCGCTCCGCCAGTTCCTCGTGGCTGAGGCCATGGAAGAAAGCCAGCCCGATCGCCTGGGACTGATCGGCGGACAGGCGCCGCAAACACTCCTGAATGGCATGAGCCAGGTGGTCGACCGATAACGGGGACTGGGGATCGGGTATCCGCAAGGCTTCATCGGCCAGCGGCTCGGCGTTGATTTCCGCCGCCCGTCGCCGCCTCTGGCGCAGCAATTCGATGGCCCGATGGCGAGCGATCGCCATGAGCCAGACCAGAACCGGCGCCCGTCCGGGCTGGTATTGTCCGGCGGTGCGCCAGACGGCCAGATAGGTTTCCTGCAAGACGTCCTCCGCCGCGTCCTGCTGGCGCAACAACGCCAGCGCGATCGCATACAGGCGACTCCGAGTAAGACGGTACAACTCCGCGAACGCCTGGCGGTCGCCGCGCGCGGTGGCCGCCAGCAGGTCGACCAGCGGATCGGATTGAGGGGGTAACGATTGGCGGGCCAAATCCACGGCGCTTTGCCTGCTCCCGGTAATGTTGCGTCGGGATTCTAGCCCGCCCGACCGCGTGCGGCAACGCTGCCCGATCGGCTGGAAAGGCAATACGTTGCTCGCGCGCATGAGCCGGCTCCCGGAGCGTCGTCAACGGCTCACGGTGTCCTTGGGCGAACGAACGGCAACGAACATGACGGTATCCTCCTCGGATGAGCTCAGCTTGGGTTGGAAAAAAGGTTGATGTTCAGGCCCCGCTCCAGGCACCAGACCAGGGCGAGCAGGGCGACGGTGGCCGATCCCACCGGCAGCGCCAGCCGCCGGTACAGCCAGGTTTGCCGCAGGGCGAAAGCCAGCGGCAGCACGACCGCGACGATGGCCAGTTGCCCGGTTTCGACGCCCAGATTGAAGCCGGCCAGCGCCAGCGCCAGCGCATCCGCGGGGAGGCCCAACTCCCGCAACACGCTGGCGAAGCCGAAGCCGTGGATCAGTCCGAGCGCGAAGGCCAACGACCAGCGCCGCGCCGTCACCAGCGGGAACAGGTTGTTCGACGCTGCCAGCACCACGGTCAACGCGATCGCCGTTTCCACCAGCCGGCCGGGCAAATCCACCACGCCCAATACCGCCAGGGTCAGCGTCAGCGAGTGGGCGAGGGTGAAGGCGGTCACGATGCCGGCGGTTTCCAGCAGCACCGTCCGCAGCGCCATCGCCGGCCGCCAGCGGCCGTTTTCCCACCACAGCACCGCCGGCAGCAGCAGCGCCAGCAGAAACAGGATGTGGTCGAACCCGATCCAGATGTGCCACACCCCTTCCTCCCAGTAGCTCGCGAAGATCCGCCAGCCGCCGGCGGGCGCGGCGTTCAACGGATGTCGCGGTCGATCCGGCGACAGCACGGCGGTTTCCGTGCCGGTTGGCGCATCCACCCGCAACAAGCCCCGGTGCGAGGGATCGAGGGCGAAGAACAGCCGGTAGTCCAGCACTTGCGCGCCGGCCGGACAGTCCAGGGCGAAATCGAGCACCGCATAGGCGCCGTCGCTGTGCTGGACCACCCGCATGACGTCGGGCCGGGCGGAGCAGGTCGCGTCGCCGGCGTACAGCGTCAGATGGTCGAGGGCGTAATCGACCACGGCGCGTTCCCGCGCCTGCAGTTCGCCCCAGGTGATGGCGCCGTCGCCGTCGGCGTCCAGGCCGATGGCGTATTCCAGATCGCGCAGCGCGATGTCCCAGCGGGCCTCCCAGCCACCGGCGCGGGGCGTCAGGCTCAAATAGCTGTCGCTGGGTTTGTGGGCGAAGGCGGTCGGCGCCAGTCCCAGCAGCAACACCAGCAGGGTGAGCAGCAACGCCAGCGGAACAAACCAGCGACCCACCCGAACCATGCCGGGAGCCCGTTCTTCGGCCCCATTGCCGGTGTCAGGCTTTCGATGTGGACAACCGTTCATGACGCGGTCTCCCGCAACCGCCGGCTCAACTCGGCCAACCGGTCGTCCTCCAGCTTGACGCGAGCGATCCAGTCCAGCACCTCGCGCGCCGCGTCCGGTCGGCTGGCCGCCAGCGCCGCTTCCAGCAACAGGCGGGCGTCCTGGGGTTCCCGCTGTCCCTGCGCCCAGTTGCGCCGCGCCAGTTCCAGAGCCTCCCGCGGCTGCCCGCGCAGGTCGAGCCGCAGCCGGGCCTCGGCGGCGACGTGGGTGGTATCGCCCCGCTGGCGGGCGGCGGCGAACCGCGCTTCCAGCACCTCCGCATGACCTTGCCAGGCGGGATCGTCCAGCCGCCGTTCCGCCAGCGCCAGCCGCAGCAGCAGGCTGTCGGCGCGTTGTTCGTTGCGGAGCAGCGCGCGCGCTTCGGCCGCCCGGTTCCGGTCGAGCAGGAAATCGGCGTAGGCCCCGAGCAGATAAACGTCTCGCCGGCCGAGATCCAACGCGGCCCGGAAGTGCGATTCCGCCGCCCGGACATCGCCGCGCTGTTCGGCGAGTTCCGCCAGCACGGTCGTAGCCCACAGTCGTTCCGCGACGTCGGTCTCGGGCGCGCCCTCCAACGCGCGCCGCAGGGTCTCGTAGGCGAACCGGGCCTGACCGTTGCGACCGAGCGCGCCGCTCGCACAGGCGTTGAACAGCAACGGGTCGGTCAGCCGCCGCAGCGCCAGGCAACCGCGCAGCGCCGCGGCCGGTTCCCCTCGCACCTGCTGGATCACCGCCTGGGTAAGCCAGGCCTGGGCGTTGCGGGGATCGACCGCCAGCACCTGTCGCAGATCGGCCAGCGCCCCGTCGAAATCGTGCCGGTTCTGGCGCAGCACGGCGCGCAGCAGGAGCACTTCGGGCGGCGGGGGGTTCTGGTTCCACCAGGGCGCCAGCGCCGCCTCGACGTAGCCGTAATGACGGGGATCGGCCTCGGCGCGGCCGACTTCGAGATTGCGGCGGGCGACCCGCAGCGCCAGCTCGAGATCGTCGGGCCGGGCGGCCAACTGGCGACGCAACTCCCGCAATTCCCGCATCCGGGAATCAGTCGCCACCAGCGGCAGTTTCTCCAGCACCCGATCGGGATCGATGGGAACGAACGGCTCCGCCAGGGCCGGGCCGGCGATGCTCAGGAATACCCCGAGCAGGAAATGGAATTGCCGGCGCCCGAACCCCGCGCGGATTCGATCGGTTCCCCACTTTCCACCCCCCCTTTCAGCAGGGGGCGGAGAGCGGTGGGGAGAGGAAGCGAGGAGCAGGTTCACGATCGGTCTCGCGTGGAGTGCGCCAGCCGTCATTCCACGGGGCATTGGTCGCCGGCGCAACCCGCCTCGCGCGGATCGACGTGGCGGCTGTCGCGGCCGGAATGCGCCAGACCGAGATAGGGGAAGCTCTCGCGATAGGGCACGTCGTTGGCGTTGACGCCGTCGCCGATGCTGTTGTGCGGGAAGCCGGCGAATTTTCCGCCCGCCAACACTCCCACCACGGCGCGCGCCGCGATGTCGGTCACGTCGTCCGATACCCGCCGGCCGTTGGGAAACCCCGCCGGGTCTCCGGCCAGCAGACCCAGTCGGCTGCGTTTGACGGTGGAGGTGGGCGCGATCCCCGTGTTCAATCGCAGCAGATCGGCCACCGGTCCGGCCGGCGTGCCGGGCGCGGCGATCGGCGCCATGTAGGTCACCAGGGGCAACAGGTCGTTGCGGGGCGGGGCCGGAATCGGCAGCGCATCGGCATAGATGGCGTTCAGGACCCGCGCCAGCAACGGATCGAGGGCGTAGCCGGCGAACTGGGCGTCGTCCCGGGGCTGGCTCATGCTGAACTTGTCCTTGTCGCCGGTGCCGATGATCAGTTCGTTGAACAGCGGATTGCCCATGCGCTGGATTTGCACGGCGTTGCCCGCCAGCACGGATGGCCCACCCGGGGTGGACGAATAAATCTTCAACGCGGAGCGGGAGGTGGTGCCCCAAGTGCCGATGGTGGCCAGCGGTTCGCTGGCGGGGTGGGGTTTGCCGTCGCGGGTCAGCAAAGTGATCGGAACCTCGATGGCGATGGCGTTGACGTTGAAGCCGGCCACATCGTCCGAAGCGAAATTTTGGGTGTCGTCGGCGTCCTGCTGGGGCGTCAGCACGCCGGCGATGCCGGTGCCGTCGGGCAGGGTCCGGAAGTTCAGGGAATCGAAGGTCGCACCCAGATCGATCCAGAACGGATCGTCCACGGTGCCGGCGAACACGGTAATGCCGTTGCCGAGATCGTGGATGCCCTGTTCGACCAGGCCGGCATAGTCGGGCATGGTGCGCGGCCCGACGTTGGTGGGCACCGCGACCAGGCCCCTGGCCAACTCGGTGCGTTGTTCGCCGCGCACCAGCGTGACCGTATACCGCTGGCGCAGGCTCAGCCCCTCGGAGCCGGGACCATCCAGTGCGACGATCGCCGGCGGGATCAGCGGCGTGCCGGGCGATACGGGGGCGGGCGAATTGGACGGCGCGGCGATGCCGCCGCCCGCGCCCACGAAGCCGGCGAACACGCCGGGCGCGCGGATTTCGGTGGTGAACCGGAACTCGAAGCGCAGATCCTCCACGGCATCGTGGTTGTTGTCGATGCGGATGGCGTAAAGGATCTCCGGATCGAAGGGGAAGTAATTGGGGCCGTTGCTGGGCTCCAGCAATGGATCGACGTCCAGAATCAACGTCACCTTGCCGGGATCGTCGTAGCTGACGAAGGCGTAGAAATCGGTGATGTCGGCCTTGGAATCGAGGGCGGTCAGCGGCGCTTCGCGATGGTTGGCGGCGTGACCGCCGGTGGCGACGGCCAGGGTCAGAGCCAAACTCAGGCAAGTGCGGGCAAACAGACGGGGCATGACGATCCTCCTCGGAAAACGTTTCGGTCAGGCGACGTCTCGGGCGTCGCCGCGAATGAAGCACCGATGGCTTCCTTGCCTGTTGCGCCGGAGCGCGCCGTTTGGATGCAGGGTCCGCGGGCAAATTCGAGAATGAATGGGAACGCGATATATCGCGGCCCCCGCGTTATATCGCGGTCCTTCCTCCGCGTCCTCACTTCATATCTTCTGCCGATAAAGCTATAACATATTGATAAATAATAATAAAATACTCTAACATGCCATATGGCACGGGATTTGAAACCCCATTGCTCGGGTCGCCGCCGCGGGTCGAATCCCCCAAGCAAATCCAACCCAACGGGTTCGGACCGGGACGGCGGTACATCCAAAGCATGCCATGGCCACCGGTCGAACCGCCTGGCCTGGCGATCGCGGGAAGGCAGTCCACCCGCAAAACCTTTGCTTTCGTCAACGCTTGTCAATAGAGGAGCCATCGCTCATGAACGGTAAAACTCTCGTCAATTCCGCTCTCGCCAGTGTTTTCACCTTGGGCCTGCTAGCCGCCGGCCAGGCCAACAGTCAGCCAGTACCCGAACAGAAAGGCGCCGAGAAATGCTTCGGCATCGTCAAGGCCGGCAAGAACGATTGCCAGACCAATGTCCACGCCTGCGCCGGTCAGGCCAGCAAGGACGGTCAGGGGGATTCCTGGATTTACGTCCCCAAGGGCACCTGCGAGAAGATCATCGGCGGCAGCGCGCAGCCGAAGGCCTGAGGCGATTCCAATGATCACCAAGCCGGCCCAGTCCTGGCTTGGTCCCAGTTCGATTCCGGCGCGAGCCGGAATCGGCCTGCGGGCCGAACACTACGACGCGGTGCTCGAAGCTCCGCCCCCGATCGGCTGGCTGGAGGTTCACAGCGAAAACTACTTCGGCGCGGGCGGCAAGCCGTTGCGCTACCTGGAACGAATCCGCGCCCTCTATCCCCTGAGCCTGCACGGCGTCGGCCTGTCCATCGGTTCGACCGACCCGCTCGACCGCCGGCATCTGGGAAAACTCCGGGAATTGATCCAGCGGTTCGAACCGGCGCTGGTTTCCGAACATTTGTCCTGGGGATCGGTCGGTGGCCGTCATCTCAACGACCTGCTGCCGCTGC
This sequence comes from Candidatus Competibacter sp., assembly GCA_031732875.1. Lineage (GTDB taxonomy): Bacteria > Pseudomonadota > Gammaproteobacteria > Competibacterales > Competibacteraceae > JAVMKJ01. The sequence continues at coordinate 9,871 of JAVMKL010000254.1, forward strand.
CTTATACCGAGGAAGCGCTCGATCACATGGTCGCGCGGGTCGCTCGAGTGCAGGATGAACTCGGCCGGCAAATTCTGATCGAGAATCCCTCCAGCTACCTGCAATACGTGGAATCGGCGATTCCCGAATGGGAGTTTCTCGTCGCGCTGGCCGACCGTGCCGGCTGCGGGGTTCTGCTGGACGTCAACAACATCTACGTGAGTGCCCGCAACCACGGTTTCGATGCCGGCACCTATTTGCGGGCCATCCCGCGCCGTGTCGTTCGAGAGATTCATCTCGCCGGATTTACGGTCAACCGGTTCGAGGAAGGCGAAATTTTGATCGACACCCACAACCGGCCGGTCTGGCCGGCGGTCTGGGCGCTCTACCGCCAGGCCACGCAACGCTTTGGCCAGGTACCGACGCTGATCGAATGGGACAGCGACCTGCCCGAACTTTCGGTCCTGGTGGATGAAGCCCGCCGGGCCGACGCGATTCTGGAGGACCGTCATGCCTGGGCTGCGTGAACTCCAACTCGGTTTCGCCGCGGCGGTGCTCGACGATGCCGGCGACGGCTTCGCCCGTCACATTCGAGCCGCCGGCCTGAGCGGCGCCCGTCGCTTGCGGATCTATCGCAACAACTCCGTGCTCAATCTGACCGGCGCGCTCGAAGCGGCGTATCCGGTGGTACGCCGCCTGGTGGGCGAAGGATTTTTCCAATACGCCGCGGCGCAATACCTCAACCGTCATCCGTCCCGCTCGGGCGATCTGCACGAGTTCGGGGAATCGTTCCCGACGTTTCTCGAAACGTTTGGACCAGCTGCCGAATTGTCCTACCTGCCCGATGTCGCCCGGCTGGAATGGGCCTGTCACCAGGTATTCCATGCCGCCGGTCATCCGCCGCTCGACTTGGCGGCCCTGGCGCGCGTGCCCGCCGAACGGAGGGAGGAGCTGCGTTTTCAGCTCCACCCGGCGGCGCGCCTGCTGGAATCGACCTTTCCCATCGCGCGGATCTGGCAACTCAATCAGGACGACCAAGGCGACGATGCGACGGTGGATTTGACCGAGGGCGGGGTCAAGCTGCTGATCTTTCGCCGCGAGGATCTGGACATCGAATTTCAATCCCTGGAAGACGGGGAGTACGCCCTGCTGCACGCTCTGGCCGGCGCTTGCGATTTCGCCACCGCCTGCGAACGGGCTTTGGCCACCCAACCGGATTTGGACGTGCCGGCCTGCTTTCGCCGGCACGTCCTGCAAGGCGCTCTTGGCGCTTTTTACCTGCCCTCCGCTCGTATCGCCGATTGCGGATAACCACCCCGAGGAGAAACCCATGATGACTGCTACCGATATGCTCCACGCTCCGCCCCAGCGCCCGTTCCGGGCGAAAATCGCGCCCCTGCTGGGCAAGGCCGACGCGCTGATTCGCAAGGCCGCCGGCCTGCTGGCGCCGGTCGCCGATTTTCTGGCCCGCTATTGGGTCGCCAGCGCCTTCTTCGCTTCCGGACTGAGCAAGACCACGACCGGCAGCCTGACGCTGTTCGGCCATGCCTTCAGCTATCCGCTTAGCCTGTTTCCGGCGGACAGCACCTTCACCCTGTTTGAGTACGAATACCACGTGCCGCTGTTGCCGCCGATGCTGGCGGCTTACCTGGGAACGGCGGCGGAACTGCTGCTGCCGGTGTTTCTGTTCCTGGGTCTGGGGACCCGCTATATCGCGCTGGCGATGTTCGTGTTCAACATCGTGGCGGTGGTGTCCTATCCGGAACTGATGCCCGCGGGGCTGAAGGACCACCAGATTTGGGGATTGCTGTTGCTGATCACGTTCTGCCACGGTCCCGGCAAGCTGTCGCTGGATCACCTGATCGACCGGCTGGTTCGCCGCTAACCTACCGTTTCCATGCCACCCGAGGAGTGCGATGTCTCATGAACAGCCTGGCGCAGCTTCCTGGCGACGATGAAGTTGCCGCGGCCGCCCCAGCCGGATTTCCGGATGCCGAAGAGATCGATTTGCTGGGGCGAGTCGGTCTCTTTTCTTCGGACGACGCGCGCGCGTTGCGCAAGGTTTGGCGGGTTCTCCAGGATCGGACCGACGATTACCTGGACATGGTGCTCGGCATGGTGGCCGCCTATCCCGCCCTGGCCGCAGCATTGACCGTGTTGCGCGATGACAATCCCGAAGATCCGACGGGCAGCGCCGGGACCACCCGCCAACTGTTTCGGCGGTGGCTGTCCGAAACCTGTCTTTCCCCCCGAGAACCACCGTGGCTCAAGCGGCTGTACGCCGAACTCCCGCTCGCTCCGGCGGCGCAATCGTTCCTAGCGCGGCTGCCGGGTTTCCGCTACCTCATCGCCCTGTCCTTTCCGCTGGTCGCCGCGGCGCGCGTGCCGCTGGCCGCCGGCGGGCTGGCGGCTCATGACATCGAACGAATGCAGACCGCGCTGCTGAAAGCCATCCTGCTGCAAGTCGCCCTGCTGAGCAAACTCTACGTCCGGGAAGGCAGTTGGTGATTCCTCGTGATCGCGGTATTTCGCGGAACCGCGAAATACCGAAGGCGCGGTTCGCGACTCGATACCTCCATCGCGGCCGATTGACTCCGCCATATTTCGAACAACAAACCAAGATATTGTAAATAATTACATTTTTGACTGGACCGCTGCTCGCCCAATACTGGCATCGCCTTTGCTAATCATCATTTCGGCAGTACAACCCAACCACTCAAATCCACATTACGAGGAGATGGCAATGAAAACGTCGACCAAACTGACTTTCGTCCTGATTTCCGGTCTGGCCCTGAGCACCGCTTTCGCCGAGCCCTTCAACATGTCGACGGCGAAGATCATGGACACCAACAACGACGGCATGATCACCAAGGATGAATACATGAAGCACAGCAACGACATGGCGGCGTGGACCAAGATGGACACCAACAAGGACGGCGTGCTGGATGCCAAGGAAATTCAGGCCGGCTTCAACTCGAAATAATTCCCCGCAACCGTCGGCAACCGTTCGTTCCCCTCTCCCGCCAGCGGGAGAGGGGTTGGGAGTGAAGAATGAGGGGGAGGGAACTGAATGATTAGTGCCGTGCTATCCACCCCCGGCCCGAAGGCTCGGGCTTTTCGCGCGAATCAGTAACGGGAAAAAAAATCAACAGCGCCGTCGTCGAGCCGCGTGGTCCAATCTAAACTGTTTGAATGACCCGGAGGATTTTCGCCGACAACGCCATCAAGGGGAGGTTTTTGCATGAATGGAACCGTCGCGCAAGCCGCTGAAAAACGATCCACCCCACGCAGCGACCCCGCGCTTCAATCTGCCGACGAGCGGGACGCCATGCACCTGGCCCTGCGGTCCATCGTCGAAGGCACCGCCACCGCCACCGGCACGGAGTTCTTTCACGCGCTGGTCCGGG
>JAVMKL010000254.1:13356-16347 GCA_031732875.1 Candidatus Competibacter sp.
GTCGAAGGCACCGCCACCGCCACCGGCACGGAGTTCTTTCACGCGCTGGTCCGGGAACTCGCCCTGGCTCTGAACGTACGCCACGCCTTCGTGAGCGAACTGCTGGAGAGCGGAATCCGGGTGCGAACCCTGGCGTTCTGGTTCGATGGCAAGCCTATCGACAATATTGAATTCGATTTGGACGGTACCCCCTGTGAGGTCGTGATCCGGGGCGAGACGGTATACTACACCGGCAAGGTATATGAGATGTTCCCCCGGCATCCGGAACTCAAGGAAATGGGGATCGAGAGTTATTTCGGCGTGCCGCTGATATCCGAATCGGGGGACACCATGATGGGCCACCTGGCCGTCATGCACGACCAGCCGATGTTTAAGGAATTCCGGGGGATGGCGCTCTTGCGGATTTTCGCCGCCCGGGCGCGGGCGGAACTGGAGCGCAAGCGGGCCGAGCAGGCGCTCCGCAAAAGCGAAGAACGCCTGGCCAGCGTGTTGGCCAGCGCCATGGACGCCATCGTCACCATCGACGCCGAACAGCACATCACCCTCTTCAACCCGGCCGCCGAAAAAATCTTCCGCTGCAGGGCCAGCGAGGTCGTCGGCCAGCCGTTCGATCCCTTCCTCTCCAAGCGCTTCGGCAACCTGCTCAAGGGCTATTGCCTGGCGGTGCAGCCGGCCACCGTGCGCTCCCAGCAACTGTGGGCACCCGAGGGGCTGACGGCCCGACGCCATGACGGCGAGGAATTCCCGGTGGAGGCCACGCTCTCGCCGCTGGAACTCGAAGGCCAGCGGTTCTACACCGTGATCCTGCGCGACGTGACCGACCGCTGGCGGTCGGAGGAAACCCTCAGGCAGTTGCAACTGGAAAAGGTCTATCTGCAGGAGGAGATCAAGACCCGGCTCGGCCCCAGTCACATCGTCGGCGAATCGCCGGCCATGCACGAGGTTTTCGCCTATGCCGAGCAGGTGGCGGGCACCGATTCCACCGTGCTGCTGACCGGCGAGACCGGCACCGGCAAAAGCGTCATCGCCCGGGCGATTCACGACCTGAGCGACCGCCGGGACAGGCTGTTCGTACCGGTCAACTGTGCCGCCCTGCCGGGTGAGTTGGTGGAAAGCGAGTTGTTCGGTCACGAAAAGGGCGCGTTCACCGGCGCGACCTGCCAACGCAAGGGCCGCTTCGAAATGGCCGACGGCGGTACCCTGTTCCTGGATGAAGTCGGTGAACTGAGCGCCGGCGCCCAAGCCAAGCTGCTGCGCGTGCTGCAGGATCAGGAATTCGAGCGGGTAGGTGGCAACCAGACCCTGAAGGTCGACGTCCGCCTCGTCGCCGCCACCAATCGCGAACTGGACAAGATGGTCAAGGAGGGAACGTTCCGCGCCGATCTGTATTACCGGCTGAACGTATTTCCCATCCGGCTGCCGTCGCTGGGCGAACGTCCGACCGATATTCCGCTGCTGGCCCGCTATTTCCTGGACAAGTTCGCCCGGAAGATGGGCAAATCGATTCGCGACCTGTCGCCCCGGGCCTGCGAGCGGTTACAGCGTTATTCCTGGCCGGGCAATATCCGCGAACTGCAAAACGTGATCGAACGGGCGACCATTCTCGCCCGCGGCCCCTTGCTGGAAATCGACAACGCGCTGGAACTCCGCCTCGACGATCGGGAAGCGAAGAGCGCGCCCGAATCGTTGGGCTCGCTCGAAGCGATGGAGCGCGCGTATATCCTCAAGGTTCTGGAACGCACCCGCTGGGCGATCGAGGGCGAACAGGGCGCGGCCGCGATCCTGGACCTCAACCCCAGCACTCTGCGGTCCCGAATGCAGAAGCTGAACATCCGCAAAGTCAAATCGGCGGACTGAACCGAAATCCAGGCGTCCGCGCCGCTCCTTCCGTCATGCTTCTCGACTTGACTTAAGCCGACGCTCTTGTAACGTTAAAGACATATCCCCGACCGGAAATCCGCGCTTTTGCCCCATCCATGGCTCACGATATCAAGAAGATAAAACCGCCGTCGCCGGAATCCTTCACCGCCAAGCAGCTTTCGCTTTTCCAGAGTTTTCTGTGCAACTCCGACAGCGAGCGGGACAAGTTCTCCAACACCATCGAGCTGTGGGATGGCGTACCGAAATACTTCATATCCCGGCAGGAAATGACCAAACAACGGGAGAGGGGACTGCTGCCGACCGTCGACCGCGATTTCGAATACCGGGGTCGTATTTTTACCGTGAGGGTCCGGCCCGCCCGGCTGACCGACGAGGAGGGCAACGACAAGGAATTCTATCCAAGCGCCCGGGAGGAGCTGGTGGAGGACGCCCTGCGCAAGATCGCGGCCGAACAGCATTACGGCTTTCTGGAAACCCAGGAAAGCGGGACCGTCTTCACCCTGCACATGCTGCGCAAGGAACTACAGCGCCGGGGTCACTCCCTGTCTTATCAGGAGGTGGTCGAAAGCCTCGACATCATGGCGGGAGCCCGAATCGAGATCGTGGCCGCCGACGGTAGCGGCGATTACAAATCCCCCATTCTGGCCGGGCTGCTGCGGGTCAGCCGCCACCGTTACCGCGAGGATCCGAAGGCAAGGTGGGTGGCGCATTTCAATCCGCTCGTGACCCGCAGCATCCAGGCGCTGAATTTCCGTCAGTTCGACTACCACACCATGATGTCGCACACCACGCAGCTCTCCCGATGGCTGCACAAGCGCCTGGCCCACAATTACATCAACGCCCACCTCATGCAGCCCTACACCATTCTGTTCTCGACCGTGCAGCGGGACAGCGGGCTGCTGGAATACACGCGGCAACGGGACGCCATCCGCAAGCTCGACGAATCTCTCGAAGAACTCAGAGGCAAGGGAATGTTGATGTCCTTCAGCCGGGAAGACAGGAGAGGGGAGCGGGGACGCATTCTCGATGTCGCCTACACCATCACTCCCGATCCCCGGTTCGTCAGTCAAATCAAGGCCGCCAACAAGCGGCAATCCGACAACATCGATC
>JAVMKL010000255.1:0-2731 GCA_031732875.1 Candidatus Competibacter sp.
TCCTTGCCGGCGCTGGGACCGACCGTGCGTTCCTCGATGATCTCGATGGGGCTGACCAGGGCGCCGGCCCGCAGCAGCAGGGCCAAGTCGCGGGCTTCGCGGGTGCTGTCCAGGCCGGTGATCTGGAAGCGCCGGCCCAGCCGGTCGCGGATGGTGGCGACGTTGATCACTTCCTCGACGGTGTAGGCGGTTTTTTTCAACTCGCCGTCCACCCGCTTGGTCTCGGTTTTGTTCTCGATGAACACCACGCCCATGCGCTTGCCGATGTTGTCCTTGGTGGCGTCTTCCATGCGCTTGGCGCCCTTGCCGTCCAGGGTGACGTACACCGCCGGTCCGCCGCTCTGCGAATCGAGGCCGGAGGAGGCGTCGACGATGGAGTCGCCGGTCAGCATCACCCGCTTTTGCAGCAGCACCGGCCGGCCGTTGCGGTCCTTGTACAGCCGGGAGTTGATCGGGGCCCGGCCGGCGGTGGCGGCCTGATTCCAGTCGTTTTCCTCGTCGGCCAGGCGGAATTCCAGCGTGGCGGTGGCGCCGAGAATTTCCTTGGCGCGGGCGGTGTCCTGCACGCCGGGGAGTTGCACCACGATGCGGTCGCTGCCCTGTTGCTGGATGATCGGCTCGGCGACGCCCAGTTCGTTGACCCGGTTGCGCAGGGTGGTGATGTTCTGTTGCAGGGCGAAGTCGCGCTTTTCCTTGATCTCGCGCTCGCCCAGGGCGAGCTTCAGACTCAGCGGTCCCGGCTCGGTTTGTTGCAGGCTGGGCAGGTTCTTGCGCAGCACCTGGGCGGCCTTGTCGCGTTCCGCCGAGTCCTTGAATTCGACCTGCACCCCGCCGCTGGCAACGCGGCCCACCGAGGAGTACAGCACTTTCTCGGTGCGAAGTTGCGCGCGGACTTCGTCGACATAACTGTCCTCGATCTGCTTGATGGTGGCGTCCATGTCCACCTGCATCAGGAAATGCACGCCGCCGCGCAGGTCGAGGCCGAGATACATCGGGTTCAGGCCCATCGCCCGCAGGAAACCGGGGGCCGACGAGGCCAGGTTGAGGGCGACGATGTAATCGCGGCCCAGCTGGTCCTTGAGGATGTCGGCGGCCTTGAGCTGAACTTCGGTGTCGGGGAAGCGGATCAGGAGGCGATCGCCTTCCAGTTCCAGCCGCTTGTGGGGCAGCTTGTCGGCGTCGAGCAGACCGGCGACCCGGTTCTGGAACGCGGCGTCGACGGCGATGTTGGCGCGGGCGCCGGAGATCTGCACGGCGGGATCCTCGCCGAACAGGTTGGGCAGCGCGAAGATCAGGCCCCAGAGCATCACCAGGCCGATCAGCAGATACTTCCACCAGGGATATTGATTCAGAGCGTGCGGAATGGGCATGGAGGGGTGGTTCCCGCGTGGCGCCGGGCGGCGCGATTACGGATTGCCCTTGAAGGTGCCCTTGGGCATCAGCGAGCCGACGGCTTGCTTCTGGACCTTGACCTGCACGCCCTCGGCGATTTCCACCTGCACGAAATTCTCGCCCACCTCGATGATCCGGCCCAGCAACCCACCGCCGGTAACGATCTCGTCGCCTTTCTTGAGCGCGTCCACCATTTGCTTGTGTTCCTTGGCGCGCTTGGTCTGCGGGCGAATCAGCAGGAAGTAGAACGCCGCGATCAGGATGATGGGAAACAGCAGATTCAGAAAGCCCATGTCGCCACCGGCGGGAGCGCCGGTAGCTTGGGCCACGGCATCTTGGATCAGGAAGTTCAAAAGGCTTTCCATGGGAGTTCCTCATTAGATATCGGGTCCCGCTCCAGGAATGGGTTCGGGACGAGATCGCACTTTCAAAGTGCGGCATTATACACGGGCAAGGCGGTTGGCCGCGTTTTTCGTGAAATTCCACGGCTAAGGCTCGCCGGATCGAGGATTCACCCTGCTTGCGGCCTTCCTTGTGGCGCCGCATCATCATCCAGTCGTCACTTGGAATGACGGATGATCCCGAGTGCCCGTATGATCCCAACGATCCAGTCGCGGTCGAGGCATTCTGGAAAAACGCAATCGTGGTTTACGAAGGCGGCCCGGACGTCCGCGCGGCGCTGGCGGCCAAACGCCGCATCGGTCAGCGCGGCAAGCAAAAAGCGCCCACCAAACAGCGCATCACCCTCCGGCTGTCGCCCGAGGTGCTGGCTCACTTCCGCGCCACCGGCAAGGGCTGGCAAACCCGCATGGATGCGGCCCTGCACGAGTGGATCGCCCAGCATTGAGCTGGGCTGATGCACTGGTCCCGCGTGTATCAGACCACCACCACACAATTTATTATCGAATCGATACCAATTGAGAGACTGCACAAAAACTCCCCTCTCCCTGCGGGAGCAGCGCGGCCGTTCCGCGAGCGGGGGGCGTCAGCCCCCTGTTTCCCAGAACGCGGAAAGGGGTCGGCGATATCGGCTGGGGCGGAAACAGCGGACTCACGTCCGCCGCTCGCTGGCGACCCCAAGCGATTTGACCCTTGACAGGGTCGGTAGACGGGGGGGACATTGTCATGCAAGCGGTTGGATTTCCTATTCTTCTTTGTGTGCGGTTTTTCAGGCGGCATCCCAAGCGGCCTGAAAAAAGTCGTGCTCGCATTGCATGGCGTAGCGGTAGACGTCGGCGACGGCCGAGTTATTCGGGGTGTGGCGATCCAGCAGCCGTTCCAGTTGCGCGGCCAGTTGCTCGAAATCGGCGCTGCCGTAGGTTTGAACCCAATCGCTGTA
>JAVMKL010000256.1:0-16247 GCA_031732875.1 Candidatus Competibacter sp.
CTCCCCGGCCAGTCGCCTGCGCGCCGAGGACAACATCATCGTCGGCAACACCGTGCTGTACGGGGCCATCGCCGGCGAGTGCTACTTCCGCGGCGTGGCCGGCGAGCGTTTCGCCGTGCGTAACTCCGGCGCCCTGGCGGTCGTCGAGGGCAACGGCGATCACGGCTGCGAGTACATGACCGGCGGCGTGGTGGTCGTGCTGGGTCGGACCGGCCGCAACTTTGCCGCCGGCATGAGCGGTGGCATCGCCTACGTGCTGGACGAAACTGGTGATTTCGTCCGCCGCGCCAACAAGGCCATGATCGTGCTGGAACCCTTGAACGATACCGAGGAAACGCTCAACGTCCGGGTCCTGCGCGACGACTGGCGCGGCCTGGCTCAGGCCGAGTTGCCGGACGACATGCTGCGCCACGACGCCCGGCGCTTGCAGATCCTGGTTGCCCGCCACTATCTGCACACCGGCAGCGAACCCGCTCATCGGGTGCTGGAGCACTGGCGCGATTTTCTGCCGAAATTCGTGAAGATCATGCCGCTGGATTACCGGCGCGCGTTGCAGGACATGCAGGCCAAGGCCCGCGCCGCCCGTCACGACGAAAAGGCCGGCCTGGCCGTGGGAGCGTAACATCATGGGTAAGCCCACCGGTTTTCTGGAAATCGCCCGCCACGAACACGGCTACGCGCCGGTCGATGAGCGAGTCACCCACTTTCGCGATTTCGTGGCGCCCCTGCTGGAGCCCCAGGTCCGCGAGCAGGCCGCCCGCTGCATGGACTGCGGTATTCCCTACTGCCATCGCGGCTGCCCGGTTCACAACATCATTCCCGACTGGAACGATCTGGTGTATCGCGGCAACTGGCGCGAGGCGCTGGAAGTTTTGCACTCCACCAACAACTTCCCGGAGTTCACCGGCCGCATCTGTCCGGCGCCTTGCGAGGCCTCCTGCACCCTCAACTTCAACGACCAGCCGGTGACGATCAAGGACATCGAGTGCGCCATCATCGACAAGGGCTGGGAGGAAGGCTGGGTGGCGCCGCAGATCGCCGCTCACCGCACCGGCAAGCGGGTGGCCGTCATCGGCTCCGGTCCCGCCGGCTTGGCCTGCGCCCAGCAACTGGCGCGGGCCGGCCACGCCGTGGTGGTATTCGAGAAAAACGACCGCATCGGCGGCCTGCTCCGCTACGGTATCCCCGACTTCAAGCTGGAAGCCCGGTTGATCGACCGCCGGCTGGCGCAACTGCGGGCCGAAGGCGTCGAATTCCGCCCCAACAGCCACGTCGGCGTCGATATTCCGGCCCGCGCCCTGCTCGCCGAGTTCGACGCCGTGGCGCTGGCCGGCGGCTCCGAGCAACCGCGCGATCTGACCGTACCGGGTCGCGAGCTGAGCGGCATTCATTTCGCCATGGATTTCCTGACCCAGCAGAACCGCCGGGTGGCCGGCGGGAAAATTGCCGCCGCGGAAATTCTGGCCGCCGACAGAAACGTGGTGGTCATCGGCGGCGGCGATACCGGTTCCGACTGCGTCGGTACTTCGGTCCGCCAGGGCGCGCGTTCGGTGACGCAGTTGGAGATCATGCCCAAGCCGCCGTTGCACGAGAACAAGTTGCTGACCTGGCCGAACTGGCCGCTGAAACTGCGGACCTCATCCTCGCACGAGGAAGGCTGCGAACGCGACTGGGCAGTCGCCACCAAACAGTTCCTCGGCCGGGACGGCCAGGTGACGGCGATTCAAATCGTGCGGCTGGAATGGCGCGACAGCAACGGCCGGCAAACCATGGTCGAAATACCGGGCAGCGAGTTCGAGATCGAGGCCGATCTGGTGCTGCTGGCGATGGGTTTCGTGCATCCCGTACATGAGGGAATGCTGAAGGACTTGGGTGTTGCCCTCGATGAAAGGGGTAACATCCGCGCCAGCACCGATGACTACCAGACCTCGGTCAACAAAATCTTCGCCGCCGGCGACATGCGGCGCGGCCAGTCGCTGGTGGTGTGGGCCATCCGCGAGGGACGGCAATGCGCCCGCGCGGTCGATGAGTATCTGATGGGGAATTCGGAATTGCCGGTGTGAGGTGATTTCCAAAAAAGGCTATACCAGAACGGTAGGTCGGGCAAAAGCGTGGCGTTGCCCGACATGCGCATGTCGGGCACAGGATGTGCCCGACCCATAGGTATGTTCTTTTCAGGAAATCGCCCGAGCGGTCAGCCGTTCCCGACGAAGGTTGAAAGCACGGCGAAGCGTTGCTCGCCGTCGCCGCCGGTCACGTTCCGGTCGCCGCAGCGGACCCAGGCGTGGGCGGTCAGTCGTTCGGGCTGATCGGCGCTCTTGGCCACGCCCAGATACAGGGTGCTGGGAATGCCCCGGCGGCGCAGCAGGGCGGTGGCGGCGATGGCTTGTGCCAGGCAGTTGCTTTGCCAGGGCGTGCGGCGGGCCGCGGCGGCGATGGCCCAACCGATCTGGAGCGCTCGCGCCGTTTGTTCGGGCGACAGCACGGTTCCGGCCGCGGCGTTCCGCTGACCCAGCAGGGGCGTCAGCCACCCGAACGGCAGGGCAAGCACCGCGCCGCGGGCGGCGGCCAAAGCCAGCCACGCCTCCAGCAACAAACCACGTTCGCGCCAGGTGCGGGCGCGCAGCTTGGCCAGGATGGTTTTGCCGCGAGCGAGACGCATCGTGTTTCCGCCGGCCGATCGGTGATGGTGGGCGAACGAATCAGGTTGGCAAGCCGGGGATGGTGATGAGATGTTCCTGGCGCAACTCGGCGACGAGTTCGGCCACGCTCCGCGCCGCCTGTTCCGGAGTGACGTCGTAGCGTTCCTCGATGGCGGCGCGGATCTCGCCCAGCGTCTGACCCTGCTCCAAACGTTGCCAGATGAAGCAGCCGGTTTCGTTGAGGGTGTAATAGTGCTGGGTGCTCATGTGCAGCAGCACCGCCTCCTCCTCCAGGGTGGTCGCGATGACCTCCGGGTCGGGAGTAATGCGGGTGGTTCGATCGAATGCTGCCAGATCTTGGTCGGTTTGGGTCATGCGCTACTCCGCGCCGACGTCAAGCCAACCAGGCCGACAAGTCGCGTTCGATCAACGTTTCGAGCCGGCGGATGTCATCGCGGTAGCGTTCGGTCAGTTGGCGGCGCAATTGCGGGTCCAGAGGTGGGGGGGTGGTCAAATTGGCTTTGCGCAGGAACCGCGCCACGTGCCGCCGGACTGGCGGCGGCACTAGGGGCTTGAGCCGGTTCTTCAGCGGGTGATCGGGGTGTTTAAGGAAATGCAGCAGGCGCTGACTGCGGGGCAACTGGCCGGTATTATAGCGGACGCTGATGTCGGGGACCAACTGATCGTCCACGCCGAGAAACCGGAAAATATCCTGTATGATGGTCAAGGGTTGGCGCTGCCAGTCGTCGTGGAGATAAACCCGGATCTGCTCGCGGGGAAAACGGTCGAGAAATTTTTTGAGGTCGGTGTGGTAGTAGCCGCGCTGGCCATACCAGAACCAGGGCAGCCAGCCTTGGCGTCGGCGTTCTTCTTCGGCCTGGAGGGCCTCCATAAAGTCGAGGGGTTCCAAGTCCAATCGCCGCATGTGCAGGAAGTTGGAGTAGGCGCGGTCGGTGGGCTGGCGCAGAATGATGATGAGCTTGGCGTCGGGCAGGTACGTTTGGATGCGTTCGCAGGCGCGGGGAAGCCGGCTGTTGACCGAGGCCTCGCCGAGCGCGATCTCGTCCCGCGCGTCGTCGAACAGGGTCTGGTAGTCCGCCAGCGTGGCCACCGATACCCGACGCCATCCGTCCAAGCCGGGGCCCTTAAAGTTGAAGGGCATCTCGCCGAAAGCCAGAAATTCGGGTTCCTTGATGGGACTCAAGTAGATTTGGGGGTGCTGGCGCAGGTGGTAATACAGCGAAGTAGTGCCGGCCTTGGCGACGCCGATGATCAAAAAGTTGGGTAAAGGCATCTCGGCGATATAAAATATTACACTTGTCCGATAGCATTGGAAACCATTGTAGCAAAAGTCTATGATGTTAAAAAATCCACATCAATTTTTTGGGAGATCCGCCATGTTGACACAATACCCCTCGATCAAGACCCTTCTACCCGGTCTGGTTTTATTACTGGTTGCCGCTCCAGGTGCGGGCTGGGCGGCGTGCGATCTCATCGTGGGAAGCACCGCGAACGCGGGCGGTACGTGCATCAATCCCCCTGCCAATCCGAATACTTGCACCCTGCGCCAGGCGATTGCCACCGCTGCCGCCAACCAGACCATCTGCTTCGCTGAAAGCTTGAAGGGAAACACCATCTCTCTTGCTACCCTCAGCTTGACAATTAATAAAAATCTGACCATTCGTGGTTTCGGCGGCCCTGCCAGCAATGGCATTACCATTTCTGGCAGCAACGCTGTTCGAATTTTTACTGTTGGCTGTACTGGTGGTGGTGCTTGTAATCCTAGTCCCAGCGCTAACACTGTCACGTTCGATGGATTGATCCTGCAAAACGGGTTTGTCAGTAATGCCAGAGGCGGCGCTATCCGCCAAACAGATAGTGCTAATACAACCGTCTTCGTACTCAATAGTACGTTCCTGAATAACTCCGCCTCACAAGCAGGCGGCGCTATCGCCAACCGAGATGGTAGCCTAACAGTTCGCAATAGTACCTTCAGCGGTAATGTGGTGACCGGCTCTGCCGGTAATAACAATGGTGGCGGTGCCATCTATGTCGAAACCAATGGTCCGTCGCTGACTTTGGAAAACAGCACCTTTTTCAATAATCAAACTACGACGGCCGCATTGGGCGATGCTATCCGTATTGCATCAGGTTCGACGGCACTATTAAACAACAACACCTTCTCGAATAATTCCGCTGGCACTAATACTGACGGAATCAATAACGCCGGTACCCTGACGCTACAAAACAATATTCTCACCGGCACGACTTGTAATTCCAGTGTCGCCATAACGGGCAACAATAATCTAATTAACGGGGCAACATCGGGTAGTAATACTACTGCCTGCGGTCTGACCGACGGCAGCAACGGCAACAAGATTGGCTCCTTCGATCCGGCACTTGTGGCGCTGGCCGACAACGGTGGCCCCACCCAGACCATGGCCATCCCCAACACCAGCCCCGCCTACAACGCCGGCGGCACCAACTGTGTGTCCACCGACCAGCGTGGCGTGACTCGGCCCCAGTTTGATACTTGCGACATGGGAGCGTTCGAATTCTCAGCCACTCTCGCGAGCTTACTTGGGCAACAGACACCTCTGACGAATAACCCGCAACCCTGCGCGACAACTGCGGATTTGGACTATCCACAGCTCTCCTTACAGGGCGTCTGCAACGCGCAGCTCACTTTGAGGAATACATCCAACCAAACTCTGACCAACATCACCTTCAAGGTGAATGAGATCTCCGTGGGGGGTGTCAACCCCACCAACTGGATTCTGAACGGCGTCCGTGGCCCGGATCAGGTCGGCGCTATCGTGGCCGGACCGCTTTCACTTGCCGCCAGCGTCGACATGATCCCCGTTTTCAAAATTGGCTTGCTATCGCGCGATACCTATAAGCTGCGCTTCAGCGCCTTTGGTACTCCTTCCGGCGGGAGAGCCGCCAATCCCGTTCACCTGGGTGACTTCGAGGCAGAACTGAAGCCAGGACCGGCCAGCCGCCGCTAGTTACATTGACCTCAATATCCTTTAACGCGAGGGGAGTTCGCCCCCCTCGCCCACGACATCGTGTTTCCCCTTTTGCAGATCGCTGGAGAATTCCGAATGCCTCAAGAAACACCGATATCCAACCCTCTGTCCGAAGCGCCGCAGGCGCCGGCCGTGATCCTGGCACCCCCGGTGACTGCTTCCACCCGCCGCCCGTTCGTGAAACCCCAATTGGTGAAGCACGGCTCGGTCGCCGCGATCACCAACGATTTTGGCGGTTCCGCCAACCCTGGCTAACACACGGTTCGTGACTCCCTCCATGGCCATGGAGGAGGGTAGGCGCGAAGAGACAGCGTATGCCTTGGGACCCGCCATCCTGCGCATGGCGGGTTCCGACCGCCGCCAGCAGGCACGGTTAGCCCGTTGCTGGCGGATGCTTTTCCATCTCGCGCCATTCGGCGGACCTCCCCATCCCACCGACGTCGCCATCCACCTGATCCAGCCCGGCAACCTGCCGGCTCACCCAACGGCGATGGAACCATTACCCGGCCCCGGTCCGATCCAGGTCTGGCGTGATGCCGCTGGATTCCTGCTCGTTGGCCCTGGCGCGCGCTGGTGGCTGGACCCGACGCAAGGCCGAGCCGTCGGCGAGTTGGTCGAGGATTTTTGGAGTGGGCCGCCGGTCGTGCAACGCGAACTGTCCGTCAAACTGTTTTTTCTGCTGTTGCGGCAGCGGGAAATTCACCTGTTGCACGCCAACGCGGTATTTCCTACCCATTGCGGTCCCGACGCCAGCGTACTCCTGATCGGCGACAGCGGTTCCGGCAAGACCACCGCCAGCCTGAGCCTGATCGGCTCAGGCTGGGGCTATGTGGCCGACGACTCCCTGATGCTGCACCACCGACGCGGCGGCCGCGTCGACGCGCACGCTCTGCGCCGCGGTTTCGCCTGTGTCCGGCAAACCGCCGCGCGCTGGCCCGAACTGCCGGTAACCGACATCGCCCTGGACCGGGACAAGCTGTTGCTGGATCTCGAAACCCTTTACCCGGACCGTTTCGCCCCGGTTTGTCGGCCGCGTCTGCTGCTGTTTCCGCGCGTGACTGGGGCACCCCGCAGCCGGCTGATCCCGTTGAACACTACCCGCACATTTACTGCCCTCTTGAGCCAACCCCGCGCGGGTATCCTGATCGAACGCACTGCCGTTGATTCCCTGCTGGCGTCTTATCAAGCGCTGGTGAGTCAGGCACGCGGTTTTCGGTTCGAGATGGGGCAGGACATGCTGGACCAGCCCAAGCGCATCGCCGCGTTGCTGGAAGCCCTGTTAGCGGCCGGCCGATAAAGCCCGAAGCACATACTCTGGAACGACCGGACCTTGCGTTGAAAAACCGCGCCGGCTTCCCCGGATCAAGGGCATGCCACTCGGGCCCGCGCGACCACCATCGCCCGATCCAACCCATACAGAACGTCCAGCAGCGCCACCTGCAAGCTCCCTGGTCCCCTCGCCTGCTCCGCCGCGATCTCTCCCGCCACGCCGAACACGGCCAATCCCGCCGCCGTCGCCGCGAACGCATCGGGTTCCACCGCCAGAAACGCCCCGATCACCGCCGTCGCCGAACAACCCAAGCCGGTGACCCGCGTCATCAACGGATGGCCGTTCTCGATCGCCGCCACCCGCCGACCGTCGGTCACGTAATCCACCGCCCCCGTAATCGCCACGACCGCCCCGGTCATCGCCGCCAATTGCCGCGCCGCCTCCAGCGCCGTTTCCGAACCATCCAGGCTGTCCACCCCCCTCCCCTGCCCGGCCTGGGTCTGTTGCGCCAAGGCCAGGATTTCCGAGCCGTTCCCCCGGATCGCGCTGGGCGCCAACCGAGCCAGCGCGCCCGCCGCCGCCCGCCGGTACGGCGTCGCCCCCGCCCCCACCGGATCGAGAATCCAGGGAACGCCCGCCGCCTTCGCCCGCATCGCCGCCAGCTTGCACGCCGCGATCTGCTCCGAATACAGCGTCCCGATATTGACCACCAGCGCCTGGCTGATCGCGACGAAATCCTCCACCTCGTCGCTGGAATGAATCATCGCCGGTGAAGCACCGAGGGCCAGCAGCGCATTCGCGGTGTTGTTCATCACCACGAAATTGGTGATGTTATGCACCAGCGGTCGCCGCTCGCGCACGGCGGTCAACAATATCCAGATCGCCTCGGCGTTCATCGTGACTCACACCCGCCCGTAGAGTTCCAGCAGGTGCCGGTAATGCCCGGCGACCCCTGCCCCGATCTGTTCCCAGCGGAACCGCCAGCGCCAGTTGCCCTCGGCGACGCCCGGCATGTTCATGCGATCCTCGCCGCCCAGACCCAATACGTCCTGCATCGGCACCACCGCCAATCGCGCCACCGAGGCGAAGGCCGCCCGCATCAGCAGTTCCGGCATTCGCTCCGGTCCGCCGCCCAGATAATCGAACACGTGCGCCCGGCTCCGTTCGTCCAGTTCCTCAAACCATCCCACGGTGGTGTTGTTGTCGTGCGTGCCCGTATACACCACCGAATTGGGAATGTGATGGTGCGGCAGGTAGGGGTTGTCCGCCCCGCCGCCGAAAGCGAAGTGCAACACCTTCATCCCCGGCAGGCCATGCGCGTCGCGTAAAACCTCGACCTCGGGCGTGATGATGCCGAGATCCTCCGCCACCAGCGGCAGGCCACCGAATTCCACTTTCAAGGCTTGGAACAGTTCGTCGCCCGGCGCCTGCTGCCAGCGGCCCGATACCGCGGTTTCAGCCGAAGCCGGTATTTCCCAGTACGCCTCCAACCCCCGGAAATGATCGATCCGGAGCAGATCGAACTGCGTCAGCTGAGTGCGGATGCGCTCCTTCCACCACTGGAACCCGTCGGCGCGCATCCGCTCCCAGGCGTAATGCGGATTACCCCACAACTGGCCGGTGGCGGAAAAGTAGTCCGGCGGTACCCCGGCCACCACTTCCCGCCGTCCCTCGCGATCCAGCAGGAACGCGTCGCGTCGCGCCCACACGTCCGCGCTGTCGTAGCCGACGAACAGCGGAATATCGCCGAACATCAGGATTCCCCGCTCGTTGGCGTAACGCTTGAGCGCTGCCCATTGCTGGTAGAACACAAACTGTTCGAATTGGCACTGGATGATGGCCTCGGCCTGGTGCCGTCGGGCTTCGGCCAGTGCCGCCGGCTGGCGGTCGCGCAATTCCCGGGGCCAGTCGAACCACGCCTGTCGCTCGTGCGCCGCGCGGATCGCCTGATAGAGAGCGTAATCGTCCAGCCACCGGTGTTGGCGCCGGAATGCGGCGTACGCCTCGCCATCCAGCCCGCCGCTCTCCTGAAACCCCCGGCGAGCTTCGACCAGCCGCCGCTGGCGATACGCCCAACCGTCTTCACCGGTCCTGGGCTCGTCGTCCGGCCGCAGCCAACCCGCCTCGATCAGCGGCTCCAGCGCGATCAACCGCGGATTGCCGGCATGGACCGACTGGGCCGAGTACGGCGACAGGTCGTCGTGAGGCGGTCCCAGCGGCAGCGTCTGCCAGACCGTGAACCCGCAGGCGGCCATGAATTCCACGAATCGGTAGGCGTTCGGCCCCAGATCGCCGTTGTCGTAATTCCCGGGCAGGGAAGTGGGATGCAACAGCAGACCCGCGCGCCGCCGTTCGAGTGGCGAACCCTTGCTCATTAACTGTGAACTCCTTAGGTTTGTCGTTGAATTTCGGTCAAGGCCGCAACCGGCTGCCGTCAGCGCACGGAGTGCAATTCCTGACCCAGCATGTCTCGGGTCACCAGCACCACGCCTTTTTCGGTGCGATAAAAACGCCGGGCGTCTTCCTCGGCATCCTCTCCGATCACCGTGCCCGGTGGAATGACGCAGCCGCGGTCGATGATCACCTTGCTCATGCGGCAGTAGCGGCCGATGTCGACGCCGGGCAGCGCCACCGCGTCTCGCAGTTGGACGAAGGAATGCACCTGGACCCCGGTGAAAAGCATCGAGTGATTCACGTACCCGCCGGAAATGATACAGCCATCCGCCACCATCGAATCGACGGCCATGCCGCGGCGTCCCTCGTCGTCGAACACGAACTTCGCCGGCGGCGCCTGATCCTGATAGGTCCAGATCGGCCAGTGCTCGTCGTACAGATTCAGCTCCGGATCCACGCCGACCAGTTCCATGTTGGCTTCCCAGAACGCATCCACGGTCCCCACGTCGCGCCAGTAGCTTTGCGCCTTGGTCTGCACGTCGCGGAATGGATAGGCCACGATCCGGTTCCGCCCGATCAGGCGTGGGATCATGTCCCCGCCGAAGTCGTGGTGGGAATCCTTGATGCTGGCGTCCTCGATCAGACGCTCGTAAAGGAATTGCGTGTTGAACAGATAAATTCCCATCGAGGCCAGCGTGACGTTTCCTCGTCCCGGCAGGGGTTCCGGCTGCTGAGGTTTTTCCACGAACCGGATCGCTTCGCCGCGTTCGTTCACCGTCAACACGCCGAACTCGTGGGCGCGATCGATGGGTACCTCGATGCTGCCGATCGTGACCTCCGCCTTGTTCTCCACGTGGTGCGCCAGCATCGGGCCATAGTCCATCTTGTAGATGTGGTCGCCGGCCAGAATCAGGACAAATTCGGGGGCATGATTGCGGATGATATCCAGGTTTTGATAGACCGCGTCGGCCGTGCCCTTGTACCAGGATGCCTCGTCGATCCGTTGCTGGGCCGGCAGCAGTTCCACGAACTCACCGAACTCGCCACGCAGGAATCCCCAGCCACGCTGGATGTGCTGGATCAGGGAATGAGCCTTGTACTGGGTTAGCACGCAGACCCGCCGGATACCTGAATTGATACAGTTGGACAACGGGAAATCGATGATCCGATACTTGCCGCCGAACGGCGTTGCCGGCTTGGCGCGCCATAGGGTGAGTTGCTTGAGCCGGCTGCCCCGGCCGCCGGCCAGGATCAGCGCGAGGGTTTCCCGGGTCAGCCGACTGACAAAACGTGAGGTAATGGCGGCACTCATGCGTTTGATGGCCCTCTTTGCTATGCTTTCCCGGTTGCGGGTTTCTTGGGATGCCGGGCCGAAAATTCATGGGGCAGGCTCGGACACGAGCGCGACGTTGCCCGACCTTCGAGAAATCAGCCTCGAGGATCGTGATGTCGGCTTCGCCAGCTTGGCCCACCCTGCCGGAGTCTCGGGGTTTTCGGCCAGACACTATATAGTAGTTCCAACTCGTGCTATTACCACTTGCAGTGCTCCTGGTTTGCCGGAAATCGGTTTGGTGACCAGAATGATCGGCTTTTCTGATGACACACCCTGATAATAACGACGATACTCAGCATTCAGCCCGGGTCGCCGATGCTCGGACGATCGGCGATGCCGCCTTGCTGCGAGAGGGACGGCACCCCGACCCGTTCGCCGTCCTGGGCCGCCATGGCCACGGCGAAGTGGTGACCGTTCGGGCGTTTCTGCCTGATGCCCGGCAAGTCAGGCTGGCCGATGTCGGTCATCCCCTGCGGCGACTGACGGATACCGATTTGTTCGAGTGGCGGGGCGCCGCCGCCGCTTTGCCGGCCCATTACCGGCTGGCGTGGACCGACGCGGACGGTCGCGACCGGGTGGAGCACGATCCTTATTGCTTCGCCCCACAGTTAAGCCTGTACGATTTGCACCTGTTCGACGAAGGACGCCACCTGCACGCCTACCGTGTGTTGGGCGCGCATCCGCGAGTGGTGGATGGCATCGCCGGAACGCTGTTCTCGGTCTGGGCTCCGAACGCCATGCGGGTCAGCGTGGTGGGCGACTTCAACGACTGGGATGGCCGGCGCCATCTCTTGCGTCGACGAGGTGGCGTCTGGGAATTGTTTGTCCCTGGCGCGGCCCCGGGAACGCGCTACCAGTTCGAGATCCGACCCCGGGAAACCGGCGAACTGCTGCGTAAGAGCGATCCTTACGGTCGATGCTTCGAACGACGGCCTCGGAACGCTTCGATCGTTACCGACAATGCCGCTTACTCCTGGCGGGATGAGATCTGGATGGCGCGGCGGCGGCGGCAGAACTGGACCCGGGCCCCGCTGGCGGTTTATGAGGTTCACCTCGGTTCCTGGCAACGGGATGGCCGGGGCGGCTACCTGAACTACGAGGACATGGCGCGTCGCCTGATCGCCTACGTCAGTTCGTTGGGCTTCACCCACATCGAATTGATGCCGGTTACCGAGCATCCTTTGGACGCCTCTTGGGGTTATCAGCCGACCGGCTATTTCGCGCCGACCAGCCGCCACGGGGACATGGACAGTTTTCGCTGGTTCGTCGATTGTTGTCATCAGGCTGGCATCGGTGTAATTCTCGACTGGGTGCCCGGCCATTTTCCCAAGGATCCCCACGGTCTGGCCCAGTTCGACGGTACCTACCTCTACGAGCACGAGGATCCCGCCCGCCGCGAGCATCGTGGCTGGGGCACCCTGATTTTCGACTACGGGCGCAATCAGGTGAAGAACTTCCTGCTGGCCAGCGCCTGTTTCTGGCTGGAGGAATGCCATCTGGACGGTCTGCGGGTGGATGCCGTTGCCTCCATGCTGTATCTGGACTACGCGCGCGAATCGGGCGAGTGGGCGCCCAATCCTTTCGGCGGCAACGAGAATCTGGAAGCGATCGCCTTTCTCCGCGAACTGAACGAGATCATCCACCGGCGTCATCCGAGCGTTCTGATGATCGCCGAGGAATCCACCGCTTGGCCGCTGGTGACCCGGCCATCCTGGATGGGCGGGCTGGGGTTCGGCATGAAATGGAATATGGGCTGGATGCACGATACCCTGGAATATCTCGCTCTCGATCCAGCCCTGCGCCGCCATCACCACGAACTGTTGACCTTCGGGCTGCTGTACGCCTTTACCGAGAACTTCATGCTGCCGCTGTCCCACGATGAGGTTGTCCATGGCAAGGGTTCGTTGCTCGCCAGGATGCCGGGAGACCACCGCCAGCGCTTTGCCAACCTCCGCTTGCTTTATGTATACATGTGGACGTATCCGGGTAAGAAATTCATGTTCATGGGCAACGAATTCGGGCAGGAACGGGAGTGGGACTTTGCCGGTGCGTTGGGCTGGGAACTGTTGGGTCAGTTGGAACACCGTGGCGTCCAGCTTCTGATTCGCGATCTCAACCGTCTGTACCGGGCCGAGCCGAGCCTGCACGGCGATGAGTTCGCGCGGGAGGGATTCGAATGGCTCGATTGCCATGATGTGACCCAGCCGATCGTCGTCTACCTGCGCCGCGATGGTGCTGGTTCTCCCCCCGCCGTGGTGGTTCTGAATTTCGCGGCCGTGGCGCGATTCGGCTATCGGGTCGGAGCGCCCCTGCCGGGCTTCTATCGGGAAGTCTTGAATTCCGACGCCCGCTGTTACGGGGGCGACGGCGCTGCGGGCGACGGCGATCTCTGCGCTGGTCCGGTCTTCCACATGGGGCAGCCCTGTTCCCTGGTGGTGGATTTGCCTCCGTTGACGGGTAAGGTGTTCGTGTCTTGCGGGGAGGCTTCAGGGGAGAATTAGGAGTGGTTGAATGCGGTGGGGTGGCGGGCAATCGCCGCGCGCGCCTCCGTCGTTCGAACCGATATCGCCGTCGCTGTCCCTGGTCCGCTGGATGGGATCGCCGGCGCCGCGTGGTATTTGATGTTCTATCGTATGTCGTTGGCCGGTGTGCCTCTTTGGAACCATCGGTCACTTGGGGTGGAAGCTATCGTGAAGTTGCAACAATTGCGTTATCTGACTGCGATCGCCCGCAACAATCTGAATATCTCCACCGCGGCGGAGAGCCTCTACACCTCCCAGCCCGGCATCAGCAAGCAGTTGCGTCTGCTGGAGGAGGAACTGGGGGTCGAATTGTTTAGCCGTAATGGCAAGCACTTGGCCGAGATTACTCCGATCGGTCGCCAGATTATCGCCAAGGCGGAAAGTATCCTGCGCGAGGTCAATAATATCCAGATCCTGGCTGAGGAATACCGCGATGATCGGAAAGGCAGCCTGTCCATCGCTACCACGTATACTCAGGCTCGTTATGCCCTGCCGCCGGTGATCAGGGTTTTTCGCGAGCGTTATCCGGCGGTTACCTTGCAGATTCATCAGGGTTCTCCGGTGCAGATCGCCGAACTGGTACAGTCGGGCGAGGTCGATTTCGCGATCGCCACTGAAGCCATGGAGTTGTTCGAGGATCTGGTGATGATGCCTTGTTATGTCTGGCAACGGTGCGTGCTGGTACCCTGCGGCCATCCGCTGATCGAACTGGCGAATCTGACCTTGCAGGATGTGGCTCGATATCCGCTGGTGACCTATGTGTTTGGATTTACCGGACGCTCCCAACTGGATGAGGCTTTTCGTGTCGCCCAGCTAAAGCCGATCGTAGCGTTTGCCGCGACTGATGCCGATGTCATTAAAACCTATGTGCGGTTGGGAATGGGTGTTGGCATCGTCGCGCGCATGGCTTACGACGAGCAGCAGGATCGCGATCTGGTTCGGTTGGATGCCGGTCATTTGTTCGCGGCCAACATTACGAAGATCGGGTTTAGGCATGGTACGTTTCTTCGTTGTTATATGTATGATTTTATTGAGCTGTTTTCGCCTCATCTGACGAGGGATCGGGTGCGGAAGGTGGAACGGGCACAGTCCTCGGAGGAGGTTGCGATCCTGTTTGAGGGTGTTGAGTTGCCGGTATTTTGATGGTGACATAAGAAGGAACATGCATGCATGCTTCGTCGTCGCTCGCCTTGCGGGTTGCATTGCTGGACAGTTTCGAGACCCTGCGCGCGCAACTGGATGCGGTTTGCACGGCGGTCCGCCGGGATGAGGTGTTGCCCGCCTGGGTATCGCGTACCGATACCGAGCAGACCGAGAATCTCGACATGCGCCTGAAGGCGATCCAACTCTTTCGCGCGCTGTGGTACGAAGATGGCCGGGATGGTCGGGAAACCCTCACCTGCCCCGGCATCGTCGGCGCCAGCCTGGATACCCTGGCCGCCGCTCGTGCCTGCAACGCCGCCAAGGATGCTTTCAAGGCGGCGATTCTGGCGCTGAAGGCTCTGGGCCGGGTCGAGGCGAACGCGGCGATGGCCGACCTGCACCGGCGTCAGGAATCGGTAGTTACAGCGATGCGCCGCATGGGTGCGGCCCGCTTGAATCTCAAGCAGGCCTACCGGCATATTCCGCTGCTCGAGGAGCGCCCCATCAAGATTGGCTTCACCTGGTCCAGGCAGGGTCGCGTCATCCAGCGCACCAGCATGGCTGCCGCCCGACGCATGCTGGAACAACGGGTCGAGACGCCGCAGGTTCTGCTGGAATTGCAACGGCTTGCGGAAGTCCGTGGCGATGAAATCCTGGCTCGCATTCGTAGCGTCTGCCCGCATCTGCGGGCGAATATCGTTTTCCCCGCGCGGGATGATTCTGGAGTGCGGCGCCGGCTCATGCAGGCTCCACTGCCGATTCTGGTGCCGCTGCGGAGAGGGGAATTTCTGCCGGAGTTTGTCCCGGTCGCACCGGATCCTCCGCTCAATCCCCGTTTACGACGAGCTGATGTACGGATTGAGGACGAGCCTTTCTTGCCGTCGGTTCGGATTCATCGTTATCGTCCTCTCTATCGTTAGTGGTAGGAAGTAGATGATGATATAATAGATATCGATTTGGATGGTTGAGGAGGAATATTTATAATATATTGTTTTTAAATTAAAATACGGCTCGGCTGCCCTAAGATATTACGCCGTGGAGCCACCCACCTCGATTGCCGACGACTGCGCAGATTCCAATGCCCTAAACTAAACTTCGTGCGTACCCGATCGAACCTCCTCCACAATCCGAACCTGTGAGACCCTATCATGTCATCGCGTGCTCGTGTATGGCCCGGCAAACCCTATCCGCTCGGAGCGACTTGGGACGGCAAGGGCGTCAACTTCGCGCTCTTTTCCGCCCACGCCGAAAAAGTCGAACTCTGTCTGTTCGATTCCTCGGGCCAGCGCGAGATCGAACGGCTGACACTGCCAGAGAATACCGACCAGATCTGGCACGGCTACATCCCGGGCCTGTGGCCGGGCACGCTGTACGGCTATCGAGTTTCCGGGCCGTACGAACCCCACATCGGCCACCGCTTCAACCATCACAAACTGCTGCTCGACCCCTACGCCAAGCAGTTCTATGGATCGCTCCACCTGCGCGACGAGCACTGCGGCTACCAAGTAGGCCACCATAACGCCGATCTATCCTTCGACACCCGCGACAACGCCCGCGAAATGCTCAAATGCGTCGTGGTCGACACCAGTTTCAACTGGAACGGCGACCGTTCGCCCGAAACCGCCTGGGAGCGGACTCTCATCTACGAAACCCACGTGCGCGGCTTCACCATCCACCACGAGGGCATCCCCCACCATCTGCGCGGCACTTTCGCCGGCCTCGCTCACGCGGAAATCGTCAAGTACCTCCAAGCGCTCGGTATCACCGCCGTGGAACTGATGCCGGTCCACGCCTTTGTCGACGACCGTTTCCTAACCGATCGCGGCCTGCGCAACTACTGGGGCTACAACACCCTGTGTTTTTTCGCCCCGGAACCGCGCTACCTGAGCGGCGGCGACCTGGCCGAGTTCAAGA
>JAVMKL010000257.1:0-16083 GCA_031732875.1 Candidatus Competibacter sp.
AGCGCCGCGTTCGCAATGCGGAGGTCGAGGGTTCGATCCCCTTCTGCTCCACCAAACAACAAGTTTGGCAATTTCCGGAAACATCCAAAAGCCCGCTTCTCAGCGGGCTTTTTCATGCCCTGCTTCGATCCGATCCGATCCGAAAAGATATCCGCATGGATACTTTACGCGGCCAGCAATTCCCGGCGTCTTGATTTACAAGGATTTTTTCGCCTAATCAGGGTTACATTAGCAAAATATATCCTTAAAAATCATAGTCACAAAAATAAGAGAGCGGGAATCGCTGTTACGCGGCGGGTTTCGCCAACGGCCACCAATGATCGTTCAATCTGGTCAAGCGTGTCCGACCAAAGAGGTTTTACCGTCTCGCTGTTCACCGACGGTTCGGACTTTCACCCAGTCCCACCCCTATCCCTATATTGGAACATCCGGAGAATTCCAATAGTCCAAAGATCGTTGAGGGAAAGAGCCATGTCCGAGCAAGCCTGGGCTGCATCCATACTGGCCGTGCTGGTGGGATATTCCACCGCGGTTGAGTCGCGGTTGGTCGTGGAAAAACGATGGGTACCCGCGAACGTCACCGACAGCTCTGGAAACGATGTCTCGCAGGACATCATGGTGACGATTTTCCATGACGACGACGCGCCAATGCCGTACCCGGCCCTCGTGCTCAACCACGGACGATCACCACACGCCAACGACCGGGCTGCGTTGGGCCGGGCGCAGTACTCCGCTGCGTCGCGATGGTTGACGCAACTTGGTTTCATGGTAGCGGTACCGACTCGAATTGGCTATGGCGTCACCGGGGGAAAAGACGTGGAATTCACTGGCGATTGCGGGAACAAGGATTACGCACCCGGCTACGCCGCAAGTGCCGCTCAAACTCTCGCGGTGCTCGAATACCTGCGCGGCAGGAAGGAGGTCGCAAAAGACCGTGCCGTCATCATGGGGCAATCCTTCGGCGGTACGACCGCAATCGCCATCGCGGCGATGAACCCACCAGGGGTGCAGGCTGTCGTCAACTTCGCCGGCGGGGGTGGAGGAAATTCCAAGACCCGTCCGCAAAATCCCTGCGGACAATCGAAGCTGAAAAAGCTGTTCGCCGACTATGGCAAGACCGCGCATATCCCGACTTTGTGGATCTACACCGAGAACGACCTGTACATGGGTCCCAAATTGCCCAAGGTATGGTTCGACGCATTTCGGACCGCGGGCGGTACCGGCGAGTTTGTGCTTTATCCACCCAACGGTGAAGACGGCCATGGTCTTTTCACCCACGCTCCCGAGGTATGGCAGCCCAAGATGCTCGAATTCCTGCGCACCAACGGTTACCCCGATATCCAAGCGCCTACGCGGATCAAATAAGCGGGAGGCAAACGCGAAGCCTCGCAACGCGATCATGCGGCCACCCTTCGACCGGGTCGCTTGGAGGCAGGAATGCAATTGATGGCGTTGGCCGTCGCGGTTTTCGCCTTCAGCGTCGGAGTCCGCGTGTGGGCGGCGCCCGATGAAGAGAAGCTGGGGAAAAGCCTGGGCTATCCGATCGCGCAAATCGGAAACAACAAAAACTGGTATTACGACGAATCGGTGCGGGTCGGTTCGTTCACCCATCAAGCCGACATTCCCGGCCTCTTCCAAGGCAAGGCAAACGTTCTCCAGCGCTCGAGCAAGCCCATGCAGCTTACCAAGGCGGCGCGCGAACCCGACTATCGGTGGAGCATCGACAAGGAGCATGACTTGAGCGTGGACGACTTTCTCGCGCGCCAGCGCATCATGGGTTTGATCGTCGTCAAGGACGGCGTGATTCAGGTCGAGCGGTACCAGTACGACCGCAAATCCTCGGATCGTTTCACATCGAACTCGATGGCCAAATCGATCGCGGCGCTGGCGGTCGGCTACGCACTCGACGAAGGCAAGATCGCGTCACTGGACGACCGTGCGGACCGGTACGCGCCGAAACTGCGCGGGACGATCTACGGCGAAACCACTATTCGCAACCTGTTGCGGATGGCATCCGGGGCCCGATACAAACAAAGCTATGATCGGACGGGGGACACCGATGCCTTTAGCGCCGCAATTAACTCAATTCCCTTTTTCTCGTACATCGAAACAAAAGGACACCGATGCCTTTAGCGCCGCAATTGGGCGCGATGGCATCGAAGGGGCAGCACGCTACGTCACCGCGCGCGAGACGGAGCAGGGAGCACGTTTTTACTACGCGAGCCCCCATACGGTCATGCTCGCGGCGGTGGTGCGCGGCGCCACCGGCATGAGCCTCAGCGACTATCTGACCCCGCGTCTTTGGCAAGGCATCGGCGCCGAAGAAACCGCGTTGTGGCGCGCGGACAAGACCGGACTCGAAGTCGCTTTCGGCAACTTCAACGCCACGCTTCGCGATTATGCACGGCTGGGCGTGGTGCTCGCCAACGATGGCGTTCGCCCGGACGATCCAGGCGCGAAGCAGATTATTCCGCGCGAATTCCTTCTTGACGCGACCGACTGGAAACGGGCGCCCGAGCAGTTTCGCCCTAGACGGGCCTCCCCCTATTGGGGCTATGGCTATCAATTCTGGATCTATCCGGGCGAAAAGAGACGATTCGCGATGCTCGGCGTCTATGGCCAGTCCCTCTTCGTGGATCCAGGCCAACGGCTGGTCATCGTCCAGATCGGGGCCAATGCCACGGCCGAGGCAAGCGGCACGTCGCTCGCTCGTGAAAGAGACGCATTCTGGCGCGGCGTGATGCGCTACTACGACAAGGAACAGGCTCGGGTACCATAAGCCACGTTCTCGATCATCAACACCGATCGATTGTTCGTGGCAACGGCCAGGACAACGATAAATGCCCCCCAACCACCGCCTGTTCTTTCCGCAATAGCCGATGACCGCCCGCATCCTGCTGGTCGAGGACGAACCGTCCATCGCCGAAATCGTCGAGTTCGCTCTCACGAGCGAGGGATTTCAGGTCGCCTGGCGCACCCTGGCTCGCGACGCCGAGGCCGAACTGGCGGCGGCTCCCTGCGACCTGATCGTGCTCGACATCGGCCTGCCCGACGGCTCGGGGCTGGAACTGCTCAAGCGGGTGCGACGCGCGTCGGAAGTACCGGTGCTGATCCTATCGGCCCGCAACGCCGAACTCGACCGGGTGCTCGGCCTGGAACTGGGCGCGGACGACTACGTCGCCAAGCCGTTCAGTCCGCGCGAACTCGCGGCCCGGGTCAAGGCCATCCTGAAGCGCGCCGCCCGCCCCACCCGCGCCGAGGCAACCGACATCGAGCAAGGGAGCGAGGAAACCTGGTTCGCGGTCGATGAAACGCGCGCCACGATCCGGTTTCACGGACGCTCGCTCGATCTGACCCGCTACGAATATCTGATTCTCAAAACCCTGCTGGCCCAGCCGGAACGGGTATTCTCCCGCGCCCAGTTGATGGAGCGGGCCTGGCCCGATCCGGCCGCCAGCTTCGATCGCGCCGTGGATACCCACATCAAGGCGCTGCGGGCCAAACTGCGGGAAATCGAGCCGCTCCTCGACCCGATCCGCACCCATCGCGGCCTGGGTTACTCGGTTCGCACCCGCCATCGGTCCTGAGCATGCGCTTCGGCCTCAAGCTGTTCCTGGGTTACTTCCTCATCGTCGGCATCGGAGTCTATTTCTCCCTCAACATCTTCGGCAAGGAATTGAAACCCGCCTTTCGCCAGTCGGCGGAGGAGACGCTGATCGATACTGCCAATCTCCTGGCCGTGCTGGTACGCGACGATGTGTTGAACGGCAGTATCGCCGACGGCCGCTTCCAGGTCCGCCTGGAAGAGTACGCCCGCCGCGTGCCCAACGCCCGGGTCTGGGATATCGTCAAGAACAGCCTCGATCATCGTATCTACATCACCAACGGGAACGGCATCGTCATCTTCGATTCCAGCGGCCGGGATATCGGTCGGGACTATTCCCGCTGGAACGACGTGTACCTCACCCTGCACGGCCGGTACGGCGCCCGCACCACCCGCGCCGATCCGGACGACGAGCGCAGTTCGGTGATGTACGTGGCGGCGCCGATCCGGGACGGCGAGCGGATCATCGGGGCGCTCGCCGTCGCCAAACCCTCGTCCAGCGTCCAGCCTTACGTGGACCGGGCGGAAGCCAAGCTCCGCCGGGCCGCGGCCGTACTGGTGCTGGTTTCGCTGACCGTCGGCTGGCTGTTTTCCTGGTCGCTGGCGCGCTCGATCAACCGTCTGGCGGCCTACGCCCGAACCGCCGCCGAAGGTCGGCGCGGCGTCGCTCCGAAGGGTGGTGGCCCGGAATTGCGGGCGCTGGCCGAAGCATTGGAGACCATGCGGGACCGGCTGGAAGGCCGGGACTACGTGGAGCGCTACGTCCACACCCTGACCCACGAGATGAAGAGCCCGCTGGCCGCCATCGTCGGGGCCGCCGAACTGTTGCAGGGCGAACTGCCGGCGCCGCGGCGGGAACGGTTCGCCGCGCTGATCGCCGGCGAAGCCGGGCGGCTCCAGCGTCTGGTCGACCGTCTGCTGGCCCTGGCCACGGTCGAACAACGGCGCGAACCGCAGGAGCGGCGGCCGGTCTTGCTCCAGCGGGTGGCGGAGGAACTGCTGGCCTCCCGCGCCCCGGCCATCGCCCGAAAAGACCTGCGCATCGACCAGCGCATCCCGGATAACGCCACCGTGCTCGGCGAGCCGTTCCTGCTGGTTCAGGCCATCGGCAACCTGCTCGACAACGCCCTGGAGTTTACCCCGACCCAGGGCGCCGTCACCCTCGACGCCGAACCGGCCGGCGACGCCTGGCGGCTGACGGTGACCAACAGCGGCGGGATGATTCCCGATTACGCCCGCGACCGCCTGTTCGAGCGCTTCTACTCGCTGCCCCGGCCAGATACCGGCCAAAAAAGCACCGGCCTGGGGCTGGCGTTCGTCCGCGAGGTCGCGCAACTGCACGGCGGGACGATTACCGTGGACAATCTGCCGAATCCGGACGGTTCCATCGCCGGGGTCATCGCCTGTCTGAGCCTGCCCACCGGCTGATCGCGGCTCGCGCCTCAAGCCTTTCGCCCGTTCATCCGATCCTCACCGATTCCTCATCTTCCGCCCATCATCGCCTCAAGCGGACCCCTTAGGCTCGCCTCATCCATTCACGCAGAGAGGAAGCCATCGATGAGATACAGTCTGTTCGCCAAAATCAGCCTGATTTTCCTGATTACCGTCTTTCTTGCCATCGGCCTGACGCGGATCGGATTCCTGATCGACGAACGCGCGGCGCGGCGCGACGGCGTCGTGGCGGGAATCGCCGCCGCCACCGCCCGCGACCAAACCGTGATCGGACCGGTGCTGGTCGTTCCCTACACCCGCGTCGCCAGGACGCAGAAACCCAGCGAGAAGGACGAGACCAAGATGATCGAGGTCGAAAAACGTTATGCGGATTGCCTCTATCTGCTGCCGGCCGAATTGGACATCCAAGCCAACCTGAACACCGAACAAATCCGGCGCAGCCTTTATCATGCCGTGGTGTTCGGCGCCAGCATCGCCATCAAGGGCCGCTTCGCCAGCGAGGGCGCCTTGCTGAAACCGGAACCCAACGAACAGATTATCTTCGGCGACCCGCGACTGATCGTCGGCATCAGCGATCCGCGCGGCATCCTGCGGGCGCCGGTTCTCGCCTGGACCGACCAGCGTCTCGACTTTCTGCCCGGCACCGCCGAGCAAAAAATGCCCAACGGCATTCAGGCCCACATTCGCGGCCTCAACCTGCAAGCGCCCTGGTCGGCCGAGTTTGCGTTCTCGCTCGACCTGCGCGGCACTCAAACCTTCGACCTCGCGCCGGTGGGCGACACCACGCGCATCGGCATCCGGGGCAATTGGCCGCATCCCAGCTTCCAAGGTCAATTCCTGCCCGAAACGCGCGAAGTCACCGCGACCGGTTTCTCCGCTGCCTGGTCCACCACCCGCCTGGCCACCCACATGATCCATCAATTGTTCGAGCATCTGCGCAACAACCGATCGCTCGACACGCTGATCGGCGTGCGCTTCATGGACCCCACCGACAGTTACGTGCAAACCGACCGGGCGATCAAGTACGGGCTCCTGTTCGTCGGCCTGACCTTCGTCGCCTTCTTCCTGTTCGAAATCCTCAAGCGACTGGCCATCCACCCCTTCCAGTACGGACTGACCGGCGCGGCGCTGGTGCTGTTCTATCTACTGCTGCTGGCCTTGTCCGAACACCTCGACTTCGCCCTTTCCTATGCCATCGCGACCCTCGGCTGCGTGGCGCTGCTGACCTACTACCTGGTCCACGTACTGGGCAGCCGGTGGTGGGGTGTCGGTTTTGGCGGGCTGCTGACCGCCGTGTTCGGCATGCTGTACGTGCTCATCAGTCTGGAGGATCACGCCCTGCTCGCCGGCTCGGTGGCCCTGTTCGGCTGCCTGGCGCTGGCGATGGTCCTGACCCGCAAGGTGGACTGGTACCAGTTGAGCGATGCCCTGGGGGGGCGGCGCGGCAAAGTCTCCACCGGCAATCCAGCCGGCGCCGATGCCGTCGGAGGTTGAGAGGCGTTTTTGTACGGCCTCTGGTGAGCTAAGTCGTTGAAAAAACTCCCTCACCCCCAACCCCTCTCCCGGAGGGAGAGGGGAGTTATTATACAGATTCTGAGACGCCCGGCCGATTCCGCACCGGAGCCGGGACGATTGAGGCGGCCGAAAGGCCGCCTCAATCGTCATCCTCGGCCTTGGCCGGCACCGGCCGCCCCACTCCCACGTATTGCAACGCGAACGCGATCATGTCGCCCAGCACCTTCCGCATCGCCGCGTTGGCGGCCTGGGCCGCGCCGTAGGCATCCTCGCTGGGGGCCGGTTCCAGCGCCTCGAACACCCGCGTCCCCAACACGTGCCCGCTCTTCATGTCCACCACCTTGATGCGCGCCGTGAAACGCACCCGGCTGGGCCGAGTCAGGAATTCCTGCTGCAGGCGGATCACGTCCACGTCGACCCGCATGTTGGCCAAGGCGGGCGCTGGCGGCGACACCACCGCCCGGAAGGCGCCCGTCCCCTCGAACGCCCGCACCAGAACCGGTAACAACATCTTGGCCGGCGTGTCGCTCCAGACGCTGTTGCTGTAATAGTCCAGCTTCAACGGCTCCCGGGTATAGGCGATGCGGTTGGAATCGAACCCCGGCGCCGCCTTGGGAACCGTGACCAGCAACGTCTTGCCGCTGGAGCGCGGCGTCCGCGGCGGCGCGAAGGTCCCCACCTCCAGCACGTAGGCCTGCGGCGGCGGTGACTTGTCCTGCGGCAGCGTGCAAGCCGCCAGCGCCAGCACCGCCAGCAGCACCCAGCCCAACCGGCCGCCCGCCCGCCGGCATCCGCGCTCAATGACGCACATCATGTCCACATCTCCCGATACCCAACATGTTTTCACTGTTCTCCGGGCCCCGGCCGGCCGCTGGGTTTGCCCAGCAGCAGGGCGCGAGGATTTTGCTCCAGCATCTCGGCCAGCCGTTGCAAGACCGTCGCCAGATCGTTGGCCTGCATCAGAAGCGCGTTCAGTTCCGGCACGGTGGTCTGTCCCAGCCGCCGCAACTCCCGCCGCCCGTCCTCGGCCAAGCCATTCAAAGTCTGACCGGTCCGGTTGAAACTGTCGGCCATCCCGCGCAACGCCTGAGCGCCCGTCCGGAAATCACTCAAGGTGGCCTGAACCTGCGCGCTCAAGCCATTGGTTTTCTCCAGCGCCGCCGCCAGCTGATCCAGCGCCTTGCCCAGCCGCTCCGAACGCTGCGCCAGCGCGCCGGTGAAGGTTTCCACGTTCGCCAGCGTCTGGCGGATGCTGTCGCTCCGGTCGGCCACGGCGCCGGTGACGGCACTCACGTGACGCAGGGTTTGGCTGAAGGCGGCCAGGTTTTCGTCGCTCAGCAACCGTTCCAGCCGATCCGACAGATTGTTGACGTTGGTCAGAATGTTATTGAAGGCGTCATCGAGCCGCGCCACCAGCGACGGCCCGGCCTGAATCACCGGCAGATCCTGCCCGGGCACCTTCTCCAGCGGCAGCGATTGGCCGCCGCCGCTCAATTCCACCGACGCCACCCCGGTCAGTCCCCGGGTGGACAGGGTGGCGGTGGTATCGCGGCGGATCGGTATGCCGCGCTCGATATCCAGCACCACATCCACCTGATCGGGATTGTTGGGATCCAGCCTGATGGATTCCACCTGCCCGACCTGGACCCCGCGATAGCGCACGGTCGCCTTGGGATTCAGGCCGGCCACCGACTCCCGGAAGTACACGCGGTAGCGATCGTAGACCTTGTTCTCGACACCGAGCGTCAGCCAGAATACCGCCCCCAGCAGGGTCGAACCCAGCACGATCACGAACAGCCCGACCAGGGCGTAATTCACTTTGCTCTGCACGCCTGCTCCCGCGCCGCGCGGCCGCGCGGTCCCTCGAAGTAAGCCTGGATCAGCGGATGCTCCGCCTGGGTCAGTTCCCGCATCGGCGCATAACCGATGACCCGCCGTTCGCCCAGAAACGCCACCCGGTCGGTGGCGCTCCACAGGGTATCCAGATCGTGGGTCACCATCACCACCGTCAGGCCCAGCGACTCCTTGAGTTGCACCACCAGTTCGTCGAAAGCTCCGGCGCTGACCGGGTCCAGGCCGGCGGTCGGTTCGTCCAGAAACAGCAGTGCCGGGTCCAGCGCCAGGGCCCGCGCCAGCGCGGCGCGCTTGAGCATCCCGCCGCTCAGTTCGCGCGGCAGCTTGGCGCCGGCGTCGGCCGGCAAACCGGCCAGCGCGATCTTGAGATCGGCGATCTCCGCGATCCGCCCCACCGGCAGCCGGGTATGCTCGCGCAATGGCACGGCCACGTTCTCCCGCACCGTCAGCGAGCTGAACAGCGCTCCCTGCTGGAACAGCATCCCGAACCGTCGGCGCAACCGGAACGCCGCGCCTTCGCCGATGCCGACGATTTGCTGGCCGAACAGCTCGATCGATCCGTCCGCCGGCTTCAGCAGCATGATGATCGCCCGCAGCAAGGTGGTCTTGCCGGAGCCGCTGCCGCCGACCAGGGCGACGATTTCGCCGTGGCGGACGTCCAGATCCAGGCGGTCGTGAATGATCGTCTCGCCGAACTGGGTGCGCAGCCCGCGCACCGCGATCACCGGTTCACCCGGAGCCACGCTCAGCGCCACAACCCCACCCCGCCCAGGATCACCGAGAACAGCGCGTCGGCGGCGATCACCAGGAAAATCGACTGCACCACGCTGACCGTGGTCTGCCGGCCGACGCTGTCGGCGCCGCCGCGCACCTGAAAGCCCTGGTAGCAGCCGACCAAAGCGATGATGGCGGCGAACACCGGCGCCTTGCCCACACCGAGCAGGAACGAGGTCAGCGTCACCACCTGCGGGAAGCGGTCGAGGAAATCGCCGAAGCTCAAGCCGAGCAGGATCCGCGCCATGACCATGCCGCCGAACACGCTGAGTGCGTCGGCGAACACCGTCAGCAACGGCAAGGCGACGGTCAGCGCCAGCAGTTTGGGCAGCACCAGCAGATCCATCGGCCGGATGCCGATGGTGCGCAGCGCGTCCACTTCCTCGGTGACCTGCATGGTGCCGATCTGGGCGGTGTAGGACGAACCGGTGCGGCCGGCGACGATGATGGCGGTGATCAGCGGCGCCAGTTCGCGCAGCATGGTCAGCGCCACCAGTTCGACGATGAAGATGTTGGCGCCGTAGAACTGTAGTTGCTGGCCGCCCTGATAGGCGATCACGACCCCCATCATGAACGCCAGCAGGCCGACGATCGGCAGGGCGTTGACGCCGGCCGTTTCGATATTGCCGAACAGTGCCCGCCAGCGGAAGCGGCCGGGATGCACGGCCAGCCGCCCCAAGGCCACCGCCGCCTCGCCGACGAAGGCCAGGAATTCGATGCCGCGGATCCCGTGGAACACGACCTGCCGGCCCAGGTTTTCCAGTCCGCTCCGGTCCGCCGGGGGTACCGACAAGGTTCCCGCGCTGGCGCGGCGCTCCCGCACCAGATCCAGCAGCGCCTCATGCTCCTCGCGCAGCCCGACCAACCGGAGTGGATGGCCGGCCCGTTCCAGCTCGGTGACGACGTTCAGCAGATGCAGCGCGCCGGTGGTGTCGATGGCCCGGATGCCGGACCCGTCCAACCGCGGTTCGCCGGCCGGCCACCGCGCATCCCGCCAGCGTGGATCGAACGCCTCGATGCCATCCAGCGTCCAGTCGCCCTCGCAGCGCCACGCGTCGCGTTCGTAGCGGATCGAGGCGCGTTCGACGGCCGGAAATGGATTGGACGCGGCCATGAGAGGGATCGCTCGCCGCCCCGTCCCTAGCGGGGGTTCAGCCGCCGCCAGGCGGCCGGGTCCTGCTGGCCGCCTGGTTTCTCCCAGATGCCGCGTTTGGCCCGCCGCGCCTCGGCCTCGGCCTCCTGGTAGGCCGGCGAGTCGTTGTACTGCTCGTACACCACCGCCCGCCCCTGCCGGACCATTTCCAGGCCGACATCGCGCTCGC
The DNA here is from genome assembly GCA_031732875.1 of Candidatus Competibacter sp. Taxonomy (GTDB): domain Bacteria; phylum Pseudomonadota; class Gammaproteobacteria; order Competibacterales; family Competibacteraceae; genus JAVMKJ01. Next base: position 10,522 of record JAVMKL010000257.1, read on the forward strand.
CGGCGAACACCTGGGCGACCGTCCGGTTGTAGCGATCCTGATCCATGACCCGCAGGCGAATCGAATCGCGGCGGGGCAGCAGGCCGCGCAGCGCTTCCTTCGAGCGGTCACCCCACGGTTCCTGACCCATTTCCGGCGCGTCGATGCCGAACATGCGCACCTTGACCTCGCCGTCCGGACAACTGGCGGTCAGGGTGTCGCCGTCGTAGACCGACTTGACGGCGCAGACCAGCTCCGTGCCCCGGCTCAACGCCGAGGATGGAGCCTTGGGCTCGTGCAGGAAATAGCTGATGGCGACGATGGCGACGGCCAGCCCGCCGATCACCCAGGGCGAGCGGCCCTTGCGGCGGCGGGCGCGGGTCAATTCGCCCCGCAGCAGGCTTTGCAGCAGTTTCAGGAGATCCTGTCTCACGGAGAATCCTTGGCGCTTTGGCGGAGAAGTTGACCCGTCGTGGGCAGGGGGCGGCGCGCTACGCCCGCCGCAACGCTTCGGCGTGATAGGCGAGATGTTCGCCGATGAAGGTCGCGATGAAGTGGTAGCTGTGGTCGTAGTCCTCCTGCCAGCGCAGGGTGAGCGGAAAGTTGCGGGCGGCGCAAACCCGTTCGAGCGATGCCGGGTGCAGTTGCTGGGCCAGGAACTCATCGGCGGTGCCCTGATCGATCAGCAGGGGAATGGCCTCCGCTCCCGCCTCGATCAGGCGGGCGGCATCGTAATCGGCCCATGCCTCGCGATGGTCGCCCAGATAGGCTTTGAAACAGCCTTGCCCCCAGCCGCAGGCCATGGGGTGACAGATCGGCGCGAAGGCGGAAACGGACCGGTAGCGCCCCGGTTCCCTCAAGGCGCAGATCAGCGCGCCGTGCCCACCCATCGAATGGCCGGTGATGGAACGGGCATCGGTAACCGGCAGATTCGCTTCGACCAGCGCCGGCAACTCCCGGGTGACGTAGTCGTACATGCGGTAATGCCGCGACCACGGGGGCTGGGTGGCGTTGACGTAAAAACCGGCGCCCTGGCCGAGATCGTAGCGCTCCGGCACGTCCGGCACTGCCGGGCCGCGCGGACTGGTATCCGGAATGACCAGCGCCAGGCCCAATTCCGCCGCGTAGCGCTGCGCCCCCGCCTTGACCCGGAAATTGTCGTCGGTGCAGGTCAGGCCGGACAGCCAGTAAACCGCCGGCACCTTTTCCGCCTCCGCCCGGGGAGGCAGATAGACGGAAAAGGTCATGACGCAGTCGCAACTCGGCGAATGGTGGCGGTAGCGGTTCAGCCAGCCGCCGAATTCCTTGATCGACTCGATGCGTTCCACCGGCGCGATCCCCCTAAAAGAGAATGACCGACCGGATGCTCTTGCCCTCGTGCATCAGGTCGAATGCCGCGTTGATCTCCTCCAGCGGCATCGTATGGGTCACCATGCGATCCAATTCAATCTGGCCCTGGAGATACTTCTCCACGTAGCCGGGCAACTGGCTGCGGCCCTTGACTCCGCCGAAAGCGGTGCCTTTCCAGGTGCGGCCGGTGACCAGTTGGAACGGCCGGGTACGGATTTCCTGGCCGGCCCCGGCCACGCCGATGATGGTGGACACGCCCCAGCCCATGTGGCAGCACTCCAGGGCCTGGCGCATGACGTCGACGTTGCCGATGCACTCGAACGAGTAGTCCACCCCGCCGCCGGTCATGTCCTTGATGGCGTCGACGACATTGCCGCCGATGGCGCCCGGATCGAGGGTGTCGGTGGCGCCCAGGGCGGTGGCCATGGCGAACTTGGCGGGATTCAGATCCACCGCGATGATCCGTCCGGCCCGGGCCATCACCGCGCCCTGGATCACCGACAGGCCGATGCCGCCCAGACCGAACACCGCGACCGTGGAACCGGGCTCGACCTTGGCGGTGTTCAGCACCGCGCCGATGCCGGTGGTGACCCCGCAACCGAGCAGGCAGACCTTGTCCAGCGGCGCGGCGGGGTTGATTTTGGCCAGGGCGATTTCCGGCACTACGGTGTATTCGGCGAAGGTCGAACACCCCATGTAGTGAAACAGCGGCGTCCCCCGGCAGGAGAAGCGGCGGGTGTGGTCGGGCATGTAGCCGGTCCAGACCGTGGCGGCGATGGACTGGCACAGGTTGCTTTTACTGGAGCGGCAATACTCGCACTCGCCGCATTCGGGGATGTAGAGCGGAATGACGTGATCGCCGGGCTTCAGGCCCTTGACGCCCGGGCCGCACTCGACCACCTCGCAACCGCCCTCGTGGCCCAGCACGCAAGGAAAAGCCCCTTCCGGATCGTCGCCGGACAGCGTGAAGGCGTCGGTATGACAGACGCCGGTCGCCACGACTTTCAACAGCACTTCGCCTTCCCTGGGACCTTCCACCTCGATTTCCTCGATGATCAGGGGTTGTTGCGGCTCCCAGGCCACGGCGGCACGCGCTTTCATGAGTATGGTCTCCTCGGTGGTTGCTTGTGATCGGGTCCCCCCCGCGGCTGGCGGATGGGGGACCGGAGGTCGGGGTAAAACTTCAGCGCGCCGCCACCAGTGCCTGTTCCAGGTCGGCGAGGATGTCGTCGATATGTTCGATGCCGATGGAGAGCCGCACCAGATCCTCGCTGACCCCGGCTCTTTCGAGTTCCGCCGGCGACAGTTGCCGGTGGGTCGTGGTCGCCGGATGGCAGGCCAGCGACTTGGCGTCGCCGATATTGACCAGTCGGGTGACCAGTTGCAGCGCGTCGATGAACTTGGCGCCGGCTTCGCGCCCGCCCTTGATGCCGAAGCTGAGAATGCTGGAGCCGCGCCCACCCATGTACTTGTCCACCAACGGCTTCTCCGGACTGTCGGCCAGCGCCGGATACTTGACCCACACGACCTGCGGGTGATCGCGCAGATATTCGGCGGCCTTGACGGCGTTCTCGCAGTGGCGGTCCATCCGCACCGGCAGGGTTTCGATCCCTTGCAGGATCAGGAAGCTGTTGAACGGCGAAATCGCCGCGCCGGTGTTGCGCAGCGGCACCACCCGCGCCCGGCCGATGAACGCCGCCGGCCCCAGCGCCTCGACGTACACCACGCCGTGGTAGGACGGATCGGGTTCGTTCAGGCGGGCGAAACGGGTCTTGTGCTGATCCCAGGGGAAGCAGCCGGAATCGACGATGACGCCGCCGATGCTGGTGCCGTGGCCGCCCATGTACTTGGTCAGGGCATGGACCACGATGTCGGCGCCGTGCTCGAACGGCCGGCACAGATAGGGGGTCGGCACGGTGTTGTCCACGATCAGCGGCACGCCCTGGGCATGGGCGACCGCCGCCAGCGCGCCGAAGTCCACCACGTTGGCCGCCGGATTGCCGATGGATTCGCAGAACACGGCCTTGGTTTTGCCATCGATCAGCCGGCCCAGCGCCTCGATATCGCGATAATCGGCGAAGCGCGTTTCGATGCCGAAGCGCGGCAGGGTATGAGCGAACAGGTTGTAGGTGCCGCCGTACAGGGTCGAGGTGGTCACGATGTTGTCGCCGGCCTCGGCGATGGTCATCAGGCTGTAGGTGATCGCCGCCATGCCCGAAGCCACCGCCAGCGCGCCGACCCCGCCTTCCAGCGCCGCCACCCGCTGTTCGAGCACGGCGGTGGTGGGGTTCATGATCCGGGTGTAGATGTTGCCCGGCACCTTCAGATCGAACAGGTCGGCGCCGTGCTGGGTGTCGTCGAAGGCGTAGGAGGTGGTCTGGTAGATGGGGACGGCGACCGCCTTGGTGGTGGGTTCCGGCGTATAGCCACCGTGAATGGCAATGGTTTCGATTTTCATTGTTACGGGTTCCGTCGGTTGGCAGGGAAGGTCCGGAAAAGTCTGGACGGTGGAATCAGGAAATGTCCAGTAGGGTCGTGCCGTAAAGTAATAATTGTAGCGACAACCAGGCGTAACCCGCCGCCAGCAGATCGTCGAACATGATCCCGAACCCTCTACCGATCCGCTGATCCGCCCACCGGATTGGCCAGGGTTTGAGAATGTCGAACAGTCGGAACAGACCGAAACCGACCACGATCCACGGCCAGCCCGGCGGCGCGGCGATCATGGTGACGAAATAGCCGATCACTTCATCCCAGACGATGGCGGGATGGTCGTGGACGCCGAGATCGCGGGCGGCCCGGTCGCAAACCCACACGCCCAGCGCGAAACCGGCTGCGGTCAGCAGCAGGTAAATCCACAGCGGCAGCGGCTGCATCAGCAGATAGAGCGGAATCGCCGCCAGCGTGCCGAAGGTGCCAGGCGCCTTGGGCGCACAGCCGGAACCGAAGCCGAGGGCGAGGAAATGCACGGGATCGCGGAAAACGCGGGCGCAAGGTTGTTTGGACTCTACCTGCCTGGTAGGAGGAGAAGACAACGAGGAGTTTGGCTGAGCCATATGCGTCGCGCACCCAAATTCCGATAGTGTTCCAGATTCGAGTGGACGCAACCAGTGGAACATGCACCCGATTTATCCGATGAAGGGATGCTGTCTTGGTGCTTGCAACATTTTCAGGACAGAACGGTTTTTGGGATTTCCGATTGGGAGGTCGATAGGGCTTGGAGCGGCCATGGTTCCGCTCCTGGTAGCCGGTTTGCTGGTTTTAGCTTTTCTTCCACAAAATCATCTGTGTGCAGCGAAATAGCGCGATCTTTCGGGTTGTTGCCTCATCGGTGACGACGGCATCCCAGACCTGCGTGTTGCGACCGAGATGTTGCGCGGTGGCGATGCAGCCGACGATGCCGCCATCCCTGGCGGTTCCAAGAAAATTGCTTTTCAGTTCGATGGTCGTGAACGATTCCGCTCCGTCGGGCAAGTGGGCGAAGGTTGCGTAGCCGCAAGCCGTGTCCGCCAGTGCCACCACGCTGGCCGCGTGCAGGAAATCGTTCGGCGCGATGTGCAGTTTCTTGACTTCCATCCGGCATTTCAACGTATTGTGAGCCAGTTCGACGATCTCGATGCCCAGATAACCGGGCAGATATTCACCGCCACGCTCGTTGAGAATTTCGACCGTAACACCGGAACGCAGTCCGCTCATTTCCTGTTCTCCTCTCAATCAAATCGTTTGGGTTCGACTCGACAATCCCGACGACAGCGTTACGCCGACGCCAGCGATCTGGCGACCGGCGCTTCTCGAATCGGCAAATTCACGATGGCGGCCAGCCCGGCCAAGGTCATATCGGCGTACCACATCCAGCCATAGTCGCCGAACCGAGTGATGGCCCAACCGCCCAGATAGGCGCCAAAGAAACCGCCGAGTTGGTGCGAAAGCAAGGTCATGCCGAACAGGGTTGCCAGATAACGGACTCCGAACAGCTTGCCGACGATGGCGGCGGTCGGCGGCACCGTCGCCAGCCAGGTGAAGCCCAGACCCGCCGCAAACAGGTAGTAGGTGAGCGGCGTCCTCGGCATCAGCAAGTACCAGGCGATCAGCAAGGCACGCGAGCCGTACATGACCGCCAAGACGTATTTGCTGCGGTATTTGGAGACGCACGAGCCCGCATAAAGGCTGCCGAAAACGTTGGCGAGACCGATGATGGCGAGCGACCAACTGGCGACGGAAGGAGGCAAACCG
>JAVMKL010000258.1:0-2689 GCA_031732875.1 Candidatus Competibacter sp.
GGAACCCTCCGTTCCCACGGCGCTGGTGGTGGACGATAGCAGCACGGTCAGAAAGCAGATCGAATTGGAGTTAAAGCTGTTCGGCATTCGCATCGATGCTGTGGAGTCAGGCGAACTGGCTTTCGATCTGTTGGCCAAGAACAATTACGATATGATTTTTTTGGATGTCGTGTTACCGGGCGTGGATGGTTATCAAATCTGCAAGACCATCAAGAAAGATAAAGCCAGGAAAAAAACGCCGGTCATCATGCTGACCAGCAAATCATCGCCCTTCGACCGGGTTAAGGGCGCCTTGGCGGGATGTGACACTTATCTGACCAAACCGGTCAAGCAATCCTCTTTTCAAAAGGTCGTAAAAAAATATTTAAAATCTTCATAGCCTGCCTGGAAGCGGAATTTAAGGTTTTTCCCTGCTAGATTTGAAATCGTATGACTCGTTGAGGAGGAGATGCCCATGTCCATCCGGAAAGTACTTGTAGTCGATGATTCCCCCACCGATCTGGCTAACATCAAGAGTATCGTGACTGAGGCGGGCTGTATCGTGGCCACCGCGACGACGGGTAAGGAAGCCGTCGAGAAAGCCAAGGCGGAAAAACCTGATGTGATTTTCATGGATATCATCATGCCGGACATGGATGGCTACGCCGCCTGCCGTTTGCTGGCTAACGAAGGTGAAACCAAGGATATTCCGGTCGTGTTCGTCACCAGCAAAAATCAGAAGGCCGATCGTCTGTGGGCGCAGATGCAAGGCGGCAAGGCGTTCGTCACCAAGCCCTACACGGCCGACGCCATCATCGACCAGCTGAAGGCGTTTCTGTAAAGCTCCCGCCACATCGAACGGCTATGAACGACAAGACCGCGAAAAATCCCCGCCGCTGGCTTAGCCCCAGCGCGGCGCTCAACCGCTTCAAACCACCGCCCGGCGTGGCGACCGGCATCGCTCCGACCGAACGTCGGCGTGCGCGGTACGGCTTTCGAGTGGGCGGCATCGGCTTGTTGATCGGTCAGGATTTGGTCAGCGAGGTGCTGGAGCAGGTACCGGTTTATCCGCTGCCCAATACGCCGCCCTGGCTGCTGGGGCTGGTCAATCTGCGCGGCAACCTGGTGCCGGTATTCGATGTTAAACAGTTTCTGCAACTGGAAGACGGCAACGTTCAAGAGAAACGCCGGCTGCTGATTCTGGATCAGGGGGACAAGGCGGTTGGAATGCTCATCGACGGTCTACCTCAGACGGCGCTTACCGGCCACCCCCTCTCCCGCTTGCCGCCCCTGCCGGCCGCGTTGCGGAGCCATGTCGCCAAAGCCTATGCGCAGGACGACCTCGTATGGTTGGAATTCGACCACCAGGGCTTCTTTCAAGCGCTCGGCGAACAAGTTTCCGGCATGTCCGGATTCCGCCAATTCGAGTGAATGGCGACGATTTCGCGGTGGTCGAATCGCGCAATTTCGAAACCATGTTCGCGGAATAACAGATAACTAGAGATAACTCCGAGGAGGTACCGCGCATGCGCATACAACATCACTCCAACGGTCGCGTCGGAACGATGGCGGGCCGGCAGATGAAAGGTGGAATCGCGCTGGGACTGGCGCTGGTTTTGAGTTCGCTCCTGCCTTGGTGCTGGGCGGACGAAGCCGGCGTCACCGATAAAATCATCCGCATTGGAGCCACCATCCCTCTGGAAGGCGACTACAAGGTATACGGTATAGCGATGAAACAGGGGATGGACGCGGCACTGGCCAGCCAAACGGTTCAGAAACGCACCATCGAGTTCGTTGCCATCAACGATTTTTACGACCCCGCCAAGGCGGTCGAAGCCGCCAAGAAATTGATCGGGCAGGGTATCTTCGCGATGGTGAACAGCTTCGGCTCGCCGACCACCCGGGCGGTGCTGCCGTTGCTGGCCGAGAACAAGGTGCTGGCGTTCGGTTTTTACACGGGCGCGGCCTTCACTGGGCCAGGTGATGTGCTGAATTTCCGCGCCAGTTACGCCAAGGAGGTGGAGACCGTGATCGACGCGGCACTGGCGGGGGGCGTGAAACCGACCGAGGTGTGCGCCTACGCCCAGAACGACGCCTACGGAATGGGCGGCGTCAAGGGATTCCGCACGGCGCTGGCCAAGCAACCCGGCACGGAGCAGATCGTCGCCAAGGTGGACCAGATCCTGAATATGCCGGGGGACAACCCCGAGCGTAACGGCATCGGCCCGGTCGGCGTTTACACGCGCGATACCGTAAGCGCGCGCGAGGGTTACCAGTCGCTGAAAAAATGGGAATCCGCCAGCGGCAATCGCTGTCGGCTGGTGATCACCACGGCGGTTTACGATCCGGCTGCCGCGTTCATCGGATACGCCCGCCACAACAAGGGCGAAACCTGGATATTCAGTTCACCCTCGCCGGCCGCCGGCAGTCGCCTGGCGACCATGCTCAAGGAAAACGGCGTTACGGATAAGGTGATCGCCACCCAGATCGTGCCGTCGCCGGACTCGTCGCTGCCGGCGGTAGTGGAGGCACGTAAGGTGCTGGGCGGCAATCTGGATTACGTTTCGCTCGAGAGCTACATCGTGGGCAAACTGTTCGTAACGATCATGCAGGCGATCGAGGGACCGTTGACCCGGGAGAATTTCCTGAAGGCCGCGCGCCGCCAACCCTACGACATCGGCGGCGTCAAGGTGGATTTCACCACCGACAA
>JAVMKL010000259.1:0-2677 GCA_031732875.1 Candidatus Competibacter sp.
GCGCGCGGCTCAAGCGTTACCGCCAGGCGCTGAATCCTTCGGATCTGGCCGCCAGGTTTCTCTGCGCCAGCCAGCGGCGTCTGTGGACTTTCCGGGGCATGGCGGGCGCCGTCGTCGCTTTGGTGTTGGCGATCGTGGTCGGAACCGTCTGGCTGTACGCGAACGGCCTGACCATCAAGCATGGAACCTCAATGGTGCTCGCCACCGTTGGTCTTTACCGGGTGACTGAGCCGGAGATGGTCAAAATCCCAGCCGGTATATTCCCAATGGGGTCGCGCGACGATGATCGGGAAGCGCTTGCCAGCGAGAAACCGCGCCATCAGGTGATGATAAAACCCTTCGAGATCGGCAAATATGAGGTCACTTTCGATGAATACGACCGGTTTGCCCATGCCACGGGGCGGGCGCTGCCCGCCGATCAGGGTTGGGGCCGGGGCCGGCGGCCCGTCATCAACGTGTCCTGGGAGGATGCCGTCGCCTATGCCGCCTGGCTCTCGAAGACGACCGGTAAGTCTTACCGGCTGCCGACGGAAGCCGAGTGGGAATACGCGGCGCGGGCGGGCAGCGAAACAGGGCGATTCTGGGGCGATGATCCGAAGCAGGCCTGCCAGTATGCGAATGGGGCGGACCAGAGTTTTCGGCAGGCTGGGTACGGCGGTGAGATTCATGATTGTGATGATGGTTATGCCAACACTGCTGAGGTGGGTTCTTTTGAGGCCAATAACCTTGGTTTGCATGACATGCTGGGTAATGTCTGGGAGTGGGTGCAGGATTCCTGGCATGGCGATTATCGGGGCGCGCCGGTGGACGGTTCGGCGTGGCAGGAAGCGAGCGGCGGTCCCCGGGTGGTGCGGGGCGGCTCGTGGTCCAACGTACCGGGGAGGTTGCGGTCGGCCGCGCGCCTCAGGACCGATCCGCGCAGCAGGGGCGACTCCTTGGGTTTCCGTCTGGCCAGGACTTTAACCCTTTGACCTTTTTGCTTTTTCCCTTTACGGGGGTCCAGGGGGCGAAGCCCCCTGGTCGTTTTTTGGGGTAGGGCATGGATGAGAAATCCGATCAGGGGACGCCGCGCGCGGTGCAGGCCTGCCACGAGTTGCTGGCCTGGCTCATTCCGCTGCTCGACCAATTTCCGCGTTCGCGGCGGTTCACGCTGGGCGAACGATTGGAAAGCGGCTTGCTCGCCGTGCTGGAGGCGCTGGTGGAAGCCGCCTACAGCCGCGATAAGCGCGCGGCGCTGGCCCGCGCCAATCTGCGGCTGGCGGTCAACCGGCACCTGTGGCGGCTGGCGCTGGAGTTGAAGGTCATCAACCTGAAACGCTACGAGCATGGGGCGAAGTTGATGGACGATTTGGGCCGGCAGATCGGCGGTTGGCTGCGGTCGCGGGACGACGCGCCATGAAACGGCTCGATGGCCTGTGGCCGCGAGTAGTGGCGTTCGAAAACCTCTGGCAGGCTTGGCGTAACGCCCGGCGGGGCAAGTCCCGCACCACCGGCGCGGTGGCCTTCGAGTTGGAACTGGAGGCCAACCTGCTGGCGCTGCAACGCGAACTGGAAACCGGCGACTACCAGCCCGGCATGTACCGGTTGTTCACTCTCTACGAGCGCAAGCCGCGTCTGATCGCCGCCGCGCCGTTCCGGGACCGGGTAGTGCATCACGCGGTGATGAACGTGATCGAACCGCCCCTGGACCGGCGCTTTATCCACGACTCCTACGCCTGCCGGCGCGGCAAGGGCGTGCATGCGGCGGCGGATCGCTACCAGCTTTGGGCGAGGCGTTACCGCTACGCCCTCAAGCTGGACGTGCAACAGTATTTCCCCTCGATTGACCACACCATCCTGAAAACCACCCTCCGCCACCACCTGCGGGACGAGTGGGTGCTGGCGTTGCTGGAGCGGATCATCGACAACGGCCCGGACTTGGCGCCGACCGAGCCGGCGTACTTTCCCGGCGACGATCTGCTTACCCCGCTGGAGCGCCGGTGCGGCATCCCCATCGGCAACCTCACCAGCCAGTTCTTCGCCAACCTGTATTTGAACGACCTGGACCACGGCATCAAGGAAGTTCTGCGGGCGCCGGCCTATCTGCGCTACGTGGACGACATGGTGCTGCTGGCCGACGACAAGGCGCAATTATGGGCGTGGCGGGACTGGATCGCGGAGCGGCTGGCGGGAATACGGCTGCGCTTGCATCCCGCCAAGGCCAAGGTCAGTCAGGTCCGGGAAGGGTTGGATGTGTTGGGCTATCGACTGTTCCCCGAGCGGAGGCGCCTGCGCAACGAAAACGGCCTGCGCTTCCGGCGCCGGTTGCGCGCTTTCGCCCAAGGCTACGCCGAGGGCCGGCTGGACTGGGCCGATTTCGACCCCAGCGTGCAGGCGTGGATCGGTCATGCCCGCCATGCGGAAACGCTGGGACTGCGCGAAAGGATCTTTTCGGAAGTACACTTTCGGCGGGAACGGACCGAAGGGCGGTCCCCGGGTGGTGCGGGGCGGCTCGTGGAACAACGAACCGAAGAGGTTGCGGTCGGCCGCGCGCAACAGGAACGACCCGCGCAACAGGAACAACAACATCGGGTTCCGTCTGGCCAGTCCGCCCACCGAGTCCCGGAGCCGCTGCGTTCACGAATGTAGCGGGCGTGGCGCGTGGGTGTCCATGAGTCCGTTTCCAGGACTCGCAGGG
>JAVMKL010000260.1:0-2653 GCA_031732875.1 Candidatus Competibacter sp.
TTCAGTCGCCCGTTGGCGATCCGCCTCACGGCCCCCCTGTTGCTCGGAGGAATACCGAAGCTCGCGGCGCACCTGTTCGAGCAGATGCCGCAGCGTCGTATCGAGGGTGTGCCCCACGAAGTAATCGATGCCTTCGTCGGTCAGCTCCGGCGACCCCAGGCGATTCGGAAACAGAGCGGCGCTCAGTCCGTCCAGAATCCCCACCAGCGCCTTGCGCGACGGCAGCCGGGGCGGCTGATCCGCCGTCCGTTGCCGATCCGCCAGCGACCGCACTCGTGCATCGCGCAGTTCGGCCACAATCGAATCGAGGTCCCATTGCAGGCCCGCGCTTGCGGGCACGACGACTGGCTGGAGCCTCGCGTTCATGCCGCCAGTCCCAGTCCGGTCGCGTCGAAGACCCCCTCGAACAGTACCGAGCTGAGATATCGCTCGCCGGAGTCAGGCAGGATGACGACGAGAGTCTTGCCGGCATTCTGGGGCCGCTGGGCGATGCGGACGGCGACCGCTGCCGCCGCGCCGCAGGAAATGCCGGCCAGTATCCCTTCCTCGCGCGCCAGGCGACGCGCGTAATGAATCGCTTCCTCGTTACTGACCTGCTCGATCTCGTCCACCAGCGACAGGTCGAGCACGTCCGGCACGAAGCCCGCGCCGATCCCCTGAATCTTGTGGGGCGCGGGTTTCAGCGGCTCGCCGGCGCGTTTCTGGGTCAATACCGGACTTGCGGTCGGCTCGATCGCCACCGATACGATGGGCTTACCTTGAGTGTGCTTGATAAAACGCGAGACGCCGGTGATGGTGCCGCCGGTGCCCACGCCGGACACGAAAATATCGACCGCGCCGTCGGTGTCGTTCCAGATTTCCGGGCCGGTAGTCTGCTCGTGAATGGCCGGGTTCGCCGGATTCTTGAACTGCTGGAGCAGCACGTAATGATCCGGATCGGACGCGGCGATTTCCTCGGCTTTCGCCACCGCGCCGCTCATCCCCCGCGCCCCTTCCGTCAGCACCAGCTTCGCGCCGTAGGCGATCAGCAGCTTGCGGCGTTCGAGACTCATGGTTTCCGGCATGGTCAACGTCAGGGGAATGCCCCGGGCGGCGGCGGCGAAGGCCAGAGCAATGCCGGTATTGCCGCTGGTCGGTTCGACCAGATGCTTGCCGGGATCGAGCAAGCCCCGCCGCTCGGCGTCCCAGATCATCGCCGCGCCGATCCGGCATTTGACCGAATAGGCGGGATTGCGGCCTTCGATCTTGGCCAGCACCGTGGCGGGAGCGCCGTCGGTGATCCGGTTGAGTCGCACCAGCGGCGTGCGCCCGATCGACAGGGAGTTGTCTTCGTACCACTGTGGCATCGGCGGTTCTCCAGTGACTACTTGGCGGCGGGGGCGGCGGGTTGATAGATTTGGTCGAAGACGCCGTCGTCGCCGAAATGGGTCTTCTGGGCTTTTTGCCAACCGCCGAACACTTCGTCGATGGTGAAGAGATTCACCTTGGCGAATTGCCCGGCGTAGTGGGCCGCAATTTTGGGATCGCGCGGGCGGTAGAAGTGCTTGCCCGCGATGTTCTGCCCTTCGGGGCTGTAGAGATATTCCAGATACGCCTCGGCGACCTTGCGGGTGTTCTTCTTGTCCACCACCTTGTCCACCACGGTCACCGGCGGTTCCGCCAGAATCGACAGCGATGGCGTCACGATCTCGAACTTATCCGGCCCAAGTTCCTTCTGAGCCAGATACGCCTCGTTCTCCCAAGCGATGAGTACGTCGCCGATGCCGCGCTCCACGAAGGTCGTGGTCGAGCCGCGCGCCCCGGAGTCAAGCACAGGGACATTCTTGTATAACTGACTCACGAAATCACGGGCCTTGGCCTCGTCGCCACCGTGCTTCTTCAGCGCGTAACCCCAGGCGGCCAGATAGTTCCAGCGTGCGCCGCCGGAAGTCTTGGGATTGGGTGTGATGACCGACACGCCCGGCTTGATCAGATCGTCCCAGTCCTTGATCCCCTTGGGATTGCCCTTGCGGACCAGAAACACAATGGTGGAGGTGTAGGGCGCGCTGTTGTACGGCAGCCGTTTTTGCCAGTCCGGCGGAATCAGTTTGCCTTTCTCGGCCAAGGCGTCGATGTCGTAGGCCAGGGCCAGGGTCACCACGTCGGCTTCCAGCCCGTCGACCACCGCGCGGGCCTGCTTGCCGGAGCCGCCGTGCGACTGCTGGATGGTCACGGCTTCGCCGCTCTGGCTTTTCCAGTGCTTGGCGAAGGCGGCGTTGAAATCTTGATACAGCTCGCGGGTGGGATCGTAAGAGACGTTCAGCAGCGTGGTTTCCGCCAGCGCGGGCGAACCCGCTCCGACCGCGAGGATAATGCCAAGCACGGCCAGAGAAAGAGAAATGTTTTTCATTGCGATCAACTCCAGGATTTAATGGCCTGAAGTAATATAAAACGATTATTTTGATAGAAATAAAGAATATAAATGGAAATGCTTAGCAATATTTCGCATAAGGAGCATCCGGGCTGGACTTTGCGGCTCCATAACGCCGAATGTTGCAGTTTCCTCAAAGGAGAAGACTGATGAGCCGATCTCAGCGTGATGTTGCCCTCCTCTTTAGGCAAGGCCCTGGATGAGGAAGGGATCGCGGTTCGCGCCGGCCATCACTGCGCCTAG
>JAVMKL010000261.1:0-15646 GCA_031732875.1 Candidatus Competibacter sp.
CCGCCTCGGAACTGGCGACCACGTTGACCTGGCAGAACTTCTTGGCTTCGGAAATCGCCTTCTTCGACCATTGTCCGGTGTTGAGATAATCCGCCTTCGCCTTGCCGCGCAGCAGGTTCATCGGGACCATGGCGAACTGGCTGGAAGCACCCCCTTGCAGGAACAGCACCTTGTAGTTGGCCGGAATGTCGAGCAGTTCGCGCAGATCGGCCTCGGCCTGTTCGGCGATGGAGACGAATTCCTTGCCGCGATGGCTCATTTCCATCACCGACATGCCGGAACCGCGCCAGTCGAGCATTTCGGCCTTGGCCTGTTCCAGAACCGCCTCGGGCAGCATGGCGGGGCCCGCACTAAAGTTGTATGGACGTGGCATTGTGGACATCCTTCATAACTGCGCTGAAATGCGGCGCATGGTAGCAGAAACGCTGGGGTTGGGCATAATCGACAAAGACGCTCCAGCGATTGTCCAAAACTGTGTCTTGAACCGAACGATGACCGGAGGACGGAACCATGGGCGAATTCGAACTGATCGAACGGGTGGAGATCGATCCCACGCCGCCGCCGTGTCCCCCTACCCAGGATGAATTGCCGTATGAGGACGACATTCCGATGGAAAGCGAGCGACACAAGCTGCAAATGGAGTTGTTGCTGGAAACCTTGCAACCCTGGTTGGCGCAACGCGGCGATGGATATGCCGGCGGCAACATGTTCCTCTATTTTTCCTTGGCGCAGACTCGCGGTCAGTATTTTCGCGGCCCCGACGTGTTCGTGGTGCTGGGCGTGCCCAGGGGCGAGCGCAAGAGCTGGGTGGTCTGGGAAGAGGGCAAGGCCCCGGATGTGATTATCGAACTGCTGTCGGATAGCACCCGCGAGCGAGACAAGACGCTCAAGAAGAAGGTTTATCGGGAGCAGTTGCGAATTCCCGAATATTACTGGTACGACCCGTTCAACCCCGATGATTGGGCCGGTTTCCGTTTGAGCGGCATGGAGTACCAGCCGCTGGAGCCGGACGAATCGCGCCGGATGTGGAGCCAGCGGTTGCAGCTTGGTCTCCTGCGCTGGTCCGGCAGCTATCGTGGGGTGTCCGCTATCTGGCTGCGCTGGATGACTCCACAAGGCGAGTTGTTGCCGACCGGGGACGAACGGGCGGAACGGGAACGGCAACGAGCAGAACGGGCGGAACAGTCTTTGCTGGCCGCCCAACAGCGCATTGCGGAACTGGAGGCGCGGCTGCAAACGGCTGGTAAGCAAGGAGCAGGGGATTGATTCAGGCCAGGAGGAGATTCATGGCCTGTTGTGTGCGAGGTCACAATCCCCCGTGAAACGCATCTACCCGTTCCTGTTCGTTTTTTTGTGGAGCACCGGCTTTATCGGCGCCCGGTTTGGCCTGCCCTTCTCCGAACCCCTGTCCTTCCTGCTGGTGCGGTATCTGTGCGTCATCGTTCTGATGCTGGTGATCGCCGTCTCGAGTCGCGCCCCATGGCCCAAAGAGCCGCGCCAGTGGTTGCATGTCGGCGTTTCCGGCGTGCTGATTCACGCCGTTTATCTGGGTGGCGTATTCGTGTCGATCAAGCAGGGCCTGCCGGCGGGCATCGCGGCCCTGGTGGTCGGCATGCAGCCCCTGTTGACCGCCGTCGGCGCCGGCTGGCTGCTCGGAGAACGAGTGAGGGTTCGTCAGTGGATCGGGCTGGCGCTGGGGTTCGTGGGGGTGGTGCTGGTGGTATCCGGCAAGTTCGGAGTCGGTTCCGAACTCGGCCCGATGGTGGTGCCGGCGGTGGTGGCGTTGCTGGGGATGACCGTCGGGACTCTGTATCAGAAGCGATTTTGCAGCGGGTTCGATCTGCGCACCGGTTCGGTGATTCAATTTGTCCCGAGCGCCGTGGTCACCGCCATCGCGATTGCCCTGTTTACGGAATTCCAGATTACCTGGACCGCCGAATTTGCATTCGCGCTCGGCTGGCTGGTGTTGGTGCTGTCCATCGGCGCGATCAGCCTGTTGAACCTGCTCATTCACAGCGGCAGCGCGGTGAACGTCGCCAGTCTGTTTTACCTGACACCGCTCAGCACCGCGCTGATCGCCTGGTTCGTGTTTGGCGAAACGCTCCCACTCGTCGCCCTGGCCGGCATGGCGCTGGCGGTGGGAGGCGTCTATCTGGTGGTGAAGCGGTAAGGTTCGGCGAGCCTCGGGTGGCAGGGGTGGCGTAATGGGATTACACCATGTTCAGTTCCAGCTTGGCGCGCATGGACATCCGCTCCGGCGTCCAGGGCGGGTCCCATACCAGTTCGACGTTGACCGATTCCACCCCCGCGCCGTGGCGAACCGCGTTCTCCACCCATTCCGGCATCGAGCCGGCGACCGGACAGCCCGGCGCGGTCAGGGTCATCTGGATATCCGCGTGATTGCCCAGCGGATCCACATTCAGGCCATAGATCAGCCCCAGTTCGTAGATGTTGACCGGGATTTCGGGATCGTAGACAGTCTTCAGCGCCTCGATCACCCGGTCTTCCATTTCGTCGGCGTCGGGCAGGCTGGAAACGGGGGTTGTTGCGGTCATTTTCGGTCTCCCGATGGAAGAGGGGATTACTCGGTTGCCACCGGTTCCTTGCTTTTTTCCAGCGCGGCGCGCACCGCGTGCCAGGCCAGGGTGGCGCACTTGACCCGGCTGGGGTAGTCGCGCACGCCGGCCAGCACGCTGAGCTTGCCCAACCCGCGCGGGCATTCGCAGTCGCTGGTTACCACGTTGTGAAAAGCGTCGAACAGGTGCTCGATCTCGGCGACCGGCTTGCCCTTGAGCGCTTCGGTCATCAGCGAGGCCGAGGCGCTGGAGATCGCGCAGCCGGCGCCTTGAAAGGCAATGTCCTGAATCACGCCGTCCTCGATGTCCAAAAAAACGCTGATCCGGTCGCCGCACAGCGGATTGACGCCGTCGGCTCGGTGGGTCGGCTGCGGGATGACGCGGAAATTGCGAGGCCGCTTGTTGTGGTCCAGGATGACTTCCTGATAGAGATCGCGTAGGTCGTTCATAGTTCGAACAGTTCTTTCACTTTCCAAAGGGCCGCGACCAGGGCGTCCACCTCGTCGCGGGTGTTGTAGACGGCGAACGAGGCCCGCGCGGTGGCGGGCACGCCGTAACGCTGCATGACCGGCTGGGCGCAGTGATGGCCGGCGCGGATGGCGACGCCTTCGCGGTCGAGAATGGTGCCGATGTCGTGGGGATGTACGCCTTGCAGGGTGAACGCCACCAGTGCCGCCTTGTCCCGCGCGGTGCCCATGATGTCCAGGCCGGGAATCTCGGACAACTGAGCGGTGGCGTGTTCCAGCAACGCATGCTCGTGGGCGGCGACCGCGTCCAGGCCGATGGCGTTCAGCCAGTCCAGCGCCGCGCCCAGCCCGATCACGCCGGCGATGTTGGGCGTACCCGCTTCGAACTTGTTGGGCAGGTCGGCGTATTCGGTTTTCTCGAAGGTCACCAGCCGGATCATGTCGCCGCCGCCCTGATACGGCGGCATGGCTTCGAGCAATGCCTTCTTGCCGTACAGCACGCCCACCCCGCTCGGTCCGTAAATCTTGTGGCTGGAAAAGGCGTAGAACTCGCAGTCCAGCGTCCGCACGTCCACCGCCAGATGCGGGATGGACTGCGCGCCATCCACCAGCACCGGGATGTTGCGGGCGTGGGCCAACTCGATCATGAGCTTGATCGGATTGATGGTGCCCAGAGCGTTGGACAGGTGGACCACCGCCACCAGCTTCACCCGCCCGCTGCCCAGCAACCGCTCGTACTCCTCCAGAATCAGCTCGCCGGCGTCGGTGAACGGGACGACCTTGAGCACCGCGCCGGCCCGTTCGCACAGCAGTTGCCAGGGCACGATGTTGGAGTGATGCTCCATGCCGGTGATGACAATCTCGTCACCGGCTTGCACCGCACTGCCACCGAAACTGCTGGCCACCAGGTTGATGCTTTCCGTCGTGCTGCGGGTGAAGATGATTTCCTGGACGCTGGCAGCGTTCAGAAAGGCCCGCACTTTTTCCCGCGCGCCTTCATAGGCGGCGGTGGAGCGTTCCGACAGCAGGTGAACGCCTCGGTGGATGTTGGCGTAATAGCCGGTGTAACACTCGCTGATGGCGTCGATCACCGCTTTCGGCTTCTGCACCGAGGCGGCGTTGTCCAGATAGACCAGCGGCTTGCCGTGGACCCGCTGGCGCAGGATCGGAAAATCGGCGCGGATGCGGGCGAGGTCCAGCCTGACGCGGGTGGCTGGCGCGGTGGAAAGCGCGTGCGGGGCGCTCATGTCGTTCGTTCTCCGATGATATCCAGCGCCAGATGAGTGGCGAGCAGGCGAGCCAAGCGCTCGCGTAGCGGCGTCAGACGGATTCGGTTGAGACTGTCGTTGGCAAAGGCGTGGACCAGCAGGGCCCGGGCCTGAGCGGCGGGAATACCACGGGCGCGCAGGTAGAACTCGGCGTCGGGATCGAGAAAACCGGTACTGGAGCCATGGCCGCATTTCACGTCGTCGGCCAGGATTTCCAGCCTTGGATTGGAATGGGCCAGAGCCTGTTTGGACAGCAGCAGATTGCGACTGGTCTGGCGGGCATCGGTCTTCTGCGCGTGTGAGCGGACGTGAATCATACCGTCGAACACCGAACGCGCCCTGCCCTCCAGCACGCTCTTGAACAATTGCTCGCTGGTTCCGCGCGGCTGGGCGTGCTCGACCCGGACGTGGTAATCACCGACCTGATGATCGTTCGCCAAGGTCAACCCGTTGAGCGTGCAACAGGCGCCCTCGCCGTCCAGCAGCGCTTCCAGGTCGGTGCGGGCCAGTTGACCGCCGAAGGACAGCAGATGCAGTTGCGCCTGGCTGTCGCGGCCCTGCCGGAGTTGGATGCCGCCGAGATGCCAGGCCTGAAGCGATTCCTCCTGAACCTGGTGATAGTGCAGCACCGCGCCCGCGCCGAGTTCCAGTTCGGCGACCGGCGCATTCAGATAGCGGCCCTGCCCCCGATGTTCGACCACCACGGTGGCTTGGGCGCCCTCCTCCAACACCAGCAGCAGGCGCGGGTGGACGGCGCTGTCGCCGCCGGTGGCATGAAAGACCACATGGATTGGGATCTCCAACGGGGTTCCGCGCGGCAGGTGAATGAAAGTACCGTCTTCCCAAAACGCGGTGTTGAGCGCGGCGAAGGGATGTTGTTCCAACCCCGGGATTTGATCGAAATACAACTCGACTCGCCTCGGCTGGGTCAGCAACGTCTGGCCGAGGCTGGCGATCAAGGTCCGGTCGGGCAGATCGCGCAACCGCGACAATCCCGGCGCGAAACGGCCGTTGATGAAGACCAGGTGATGCGCTGGCATCTCCAACGTCGGCAACGTGCCGGTCTCGACCGGGACATCGGCCGGCCGCTGGAAGGCAATCTGCCGCAACGCGCCGAGATCGGTGAAGCGCCAGGCTTCCTGCTGGCGGGTCGGCCAGCCTATCGCCTCGAAGCGAGCGAAGGCCTCGCGCCGCAGTCGGACGATGGCGACCGGCTCGCGGCGGCTGGCCGTGAACTTGGCGAAGGACTGGCGGTACGGGTCTGGATGCACGGGAGCGGCGGCGATCATGGCGCGTTCCTCAGGCTGCCGCCCGGCGTGCCCGACCGGGCTCTTCGTTGTACAGCGCATAACCCTGGTCTTCGAGTTCCAGAGCCAGGCTCTTGTCGCCGGAACGGACGATGCGGCCGTTGACCAGCACGTGCACGTAATCCGGGACGATGTAATCCAGCAGGCGTTGATAATGGGTGATGACCAGGAAACCACGCTCCGAATTGCGCAGCGCGTTGACGCCGTCGGCGACCACTTTCAGGGCATCGATGTCCAAACCGGAATCGGTTTCGTCCATCACCGCGAAGCGCGGTTGCAACACCGCCATCTGGAACACTTCATTGCGCTTTTTTTCGCCGCCGGAAAAACCTTCGTTGACCGAGCGCTTGAGCATGGATTCGTCCATCTTTACCAAATCCATGCGCTCGTGGACCAGGTCCCAGAAGTCCATGGCGTCCACCGGCGGCTCGCCGCGATACTTGCGCACCGCGTTGACCGCCGCCTTCAGAAAATACAGATTGGCGACGCCGGGGATTTCCACCGGATACTGAAAGGCCAGAAACAGACCCTCGCAGGCACGGATTTCTGGAGCCATTTCCAGCAGGTTCTTGCCGTCGAAACGGATTTCGCCCTCGGTGACGGTATAACCCTCGCGGCCGGCAATGACATTCGCCAGCGTGCTCTTGCCGGAACCGTTCGGTCCCATGATGGCGTGGACCTCGCCGGGACGGATGGTCAGGTCGATGCCGTTAAGAATCTCCCGACCCTCGACCGTGGCGTGCAGATTGCGGATTTCCAGCATGGTTGGTGATTTCCTGTAAGCCAATAGCCTGTGATGTTTGCGTCAGGTAATGATTTTTACCTTGTGAGGAAACTCATGGATCAAAATAGATGCTTTTAACGGCCCGTTCGCATCAAAAAAAGCCATGTTTCCATTTTCATTACAAACCCAGAACTCGATAGCTCCCGCCGACATATACAGCACCCTCTTTTCTTCCATTTCGCTGTTTGTATTACTGAAGGAAAGAACTTCTATACAAATTTCCGGAGCGATGGAGCACTCTATTTCTCGCTCGATTTTTTTGAATCTTTCCTCCGAGCACCAGGCAATATCGGCGACCTTGGTCCCTTTTGAAGTCTTGATGGCGCATTCGGCCAGAACAACGCCATGCTTCGGTAATAATTGAGTAATTTTCCCCTGAAAAGCGGAGTGATAGACCTTCACGGGAGACATTAAAATTTGTCCCTTTTCATTTAGCTCAATCTTAAAAGGCAAATCTTGCAAACTGGGGTGTTCGCAAACTTCCTGCCATTGCATGGATCGGGACTCCTTGGCAAATCACGTATTTTTAAGTGTGACGATAAAATGAAAATGTAGCCTGACTCTTCAATTAGCCCACGCTGCCTTCCAGCTTCAACTCAATCAACTTCTGCGCCTCGACGGCAAACTCCATCGGCAATTCCTTGAACACTTCCTTGCAGAAGCCATTGACGATCAAGCTGACGGCATCCTCGGTGCTGATGCCGCGCTGCTGGCAGTAGAAAAGTTGGTCCTCGCTGATCTTGGAGGTGCTGGCCTCGTGTTCCACTTGGGCCGTCGGGTTTTGCACCTCGATGTAGGGGAAAGTGTGTGCGCCACATTGGTCACCCATCAGCAGCGAATCGCACTGCGAATGGTTGCGAGCGTTCTCGGCGGTCGGCAGGATTTTCACCAGTCCCCGATAGGCATTCTGGCCGTGGCCGGCGGAGATGCCCTTGGAGACGATGGTACTGCGGGTGTTTTTGCCGATGTGGATCATCTTGGTACCGGTGTCGGCCTGTTGGTAATCCCGAGTCAGGGCGACCGAATAAAACTCGCCCACGGCGTTCTCGCCGCGCAGCACGCAGCTTGGGTACTTCCAGGTGATGGCCGAGCCGGTCTCGACCTGGGTCCAGGAAATCTTGGAATCGCGGCCTTTGCACAGCCCGCGCTTGGTCACGAAGTTGTAGATGCCACCCTTGCCCTCGGCATCGCCCGGATACCAGTTCTGCACCGTGGAATATTTGATCGTGGCATTATCCAGCGCCACCAGTTCCACCACCGCCGCGTGCAACTGGTTCTCGTCGCGTTGGGGGGCGGTGCACCCTTCGAGATACGACACATAAGCGCCCTCGGCGGCGACGATCAGGGTGCGCTCGAACTGGCCGGTGTTGCTGGCGTTGATGCGGAAATAGGTGGACAACTCCATCGGGCAGCGCGTCCCAGGCGGGATGTAGACGAACGAGCCGTCGGAAAACACCGCCGAGTTTAGAGTTGCGTAATAATTGTCGCGGTAGGGCACCACCGTGCCAAGATATTTCCGCACCAGCTCGGGATGCTCGCGCACCGCTTCGGAAAACGAGCAGAAAATAATCCCCAGTTCCGCCAGTTTGCCCTTGTAGCTGGTCGCCACCGACACCGAATCGAACACCGCGTCCACCGCCACGCCGGCCAGGATGGCCTGTTCCGCCAGCGGGATGCCGAGTTTTTCGTAGGTACGGCGCAATTCCGGGTCGATCTCGTCCAGGCTTTTGGGACCGTCGCCTTTATTCTTCGGCGCGGCATAGTAGGAAATCGCCTGATAGTCGATGGGCGGGTAATGGACGCGCGCCCAGTTCGGCTCTTTCATGGTAAGCCAGTGGCGGTAGGCTTGCAGCCGCCATTCCAGCAGCCAATCCGGCTCCTGTTTCTTGGCCGAGATCAGCCGG
Organism: Candidatus Competibacter sp.; assembly: GCA_031732875.1. Classification (GTDB taxonomy): domain Bacteria; phylum Pseudomonadota; class Gammaproteobacteria; order Competibacterales; family Competibacteraceae; genus JAVMKJ01. Next base: position 8,307 of record JAVMKL010000261.1, read on the forward strand.
ATGACGTCCTCGCCCAGCCCCGGCGGCACGGTTTCCTGTTCGATGTCGGTCACGAAGCCGTACTTGTAATCGCTGGCGGCGAGGCGTTCGAGGGTCTGGGTACTGTCGGTCATGGGTCGGGATTCCTCTTCCAGAATTCGGCGATTCAGACGGGATGCTCGGTGATGGCCGCAGCCCGATGCGAGGGATATAAGCGCGCCAGCCGCGGTGGCTCGGGACGGCTCATCTCCAGCAGGCTGATGCTCTGCAACGCGGTGTAAATGGCCTGGTTGATACGCGGCCAATGGTTGCTGACCTCACAATGCTCCTGACGCGCGCAGCCGTCATGGGCTTCCGCGCTGCATTCGGTGATCGCTAGGGGACCTTCCAGCGCGCCGATGATGTTGGCGGCGGAAATTTCCGCTGGCGGTCGCGCCAGGCTGTAACCACCCTGCGCGCCGCGCTGCGAAATCAGTAGGCCAGCGCGCGCCAGCGCCTTCAAAATCTTGCTGACCATCGGCAAGGGCAGCCGACGCTGCTGCGCCAGGGCGGCGGCGCTACGCGGCTGACCCCCGGCCTGAGCCAGGCAGGTCATCAATAAGATGCCGTAATCGGCTTCCCGGGTGATTCGGATCATGAACGCTCCGTGTGGCCCATCTAATCGGTACCAGATTAGTACTATTTGCATATAGGATAATTCCAAGCGCGGCGTTTGCCAAGAGGGTCCGGGGAGGAAAGCGCCACCGATTACCCCTGTAGGGTCCGCCTGTGTCAACCGAGAAGGTTCAAGTCTCCCCTCGGTTCCCTTTGCCAAAGCGGGGACCGGCTATGTTCCATTTCGCGGCCAAGCCGGCAAGTTATGCCGGGTGGGTGTCGAACGGCCCGAAATGAACGAGCCCGCGGCGTGCCGTGGGGTGTTGGGCTAATAAACCGGGTGACCGCCTTGGCGCGGTCTCCCGTCGGTGTTAAAGCAACTGGGGAGTCAGCGGCACGGTAGCGGATCGAGGCAAGTCGGGCAGGCGGTGTCCTGCCATTTCTCACCGCCCGTACTGCTCTGGCTCTGCAACATGGCACCGACCCAATCGACGTATGGGATCCCGGCGGATTGCTCCTCATAGAACCGCGGACTACCCATGATCGTGTGGTAGTCGCCGTCGGCCAGATAGAAACGGAAGTTGTCGACCTCCGCGGCGTATGCATCCAGCGTCTCCAGCATTTGGTGGTTCCAGTCGACCGCGACCTTCCGGCATGAACTACCTGGCCCATAGCGCAACTTCATTACACCCTAGAACCCAATCTGCGTGCTATCGAGAACAGTGTTGAATTGAGAGGTATTGGTTTGGGGATACGCATCGGCGGCGATGCGAAGCAGGTCAGGGCTAGGGACAGCAGACAAATCAGTGCCAAAGACCCACGGTGCCAGTTGTGGGTTCCACGAGTTCCGGCCGGGATTGCCCGTATCGAACGCTGCCGTGGTAACCCCTTGGCTCGCGTCGGCGATCACATACACGAGGGCGTTCGGATATGTTTCCTGGATCCACGGGAAGTTGGCCGACGCACCGTAGCCGCCGGCACTCGATCCGGTCACGAGCACTTTGTTCGGTGCGTCGAAGTTCTGCTCGATCCAGTCGAGCACGACCATAAAATTATCGAACCCACGATGCTGGATCGCGAACGTCTGCCGCGACCGGAGCAACGCCGAATTGCCGACGTTGAAATATTTCTTGGTGCTGGAACCGACGTGAAGGTCGCCGGTGCAATAGGGGATATAGACGAAGCTCCAATCCTTGACGGGGTTCACCGGGTTGTCGGAGTTGAAGATACCGTCGTAGGTCGCCGGATTCGCATCTGGATCGATGGCCGGAACGAAGGACTGCGGGAACGAGCAGGTCAGGTTGTCCCAGCATGCGCCGCCACCCTCGAAGAAGACCACGAGATTGTTCGTGGTACCCCGTTTTGCCCAAAAGCTGAACGTGGGGTCGGTGCCGGGGAAACCGGAGCACGTTGCGGTGTGCTCTTTTCCGTCGGCACCGATTACCGATTCGAGGTTCTCGTATTTGATCCACCCGGACGGTGGCGGAACCGACTGCGTCGCTGCCACCTGCGAACTCACAAGCGCGCTGGCCAGGATTACCGAGACGCGCCACCACAGACCATCTGCTTGAGTCATCTGCTTCTCTCCGTTGCTGGTGAATAAAGTGGCAATTTTCATATTGCATCGTTATTGATTTAGCCGAAAAGAATCGCATTACAACCAAGCAGATCGCTCGGGAAAGATATTTCGGCCAACCCGGTCAAGGATTGGAATTTCATCTACATTTCCTATTGCACCGGCGACATCCACGTCGGCTCGGCTACTAAGCAGTATTTCAACGCCGGTAATCCAGCCCGGATTATTCAAAAAATGGGATGCTGGACTCCCACGCTGCGGAGTCGACAACTTCCGCTATTATCTGGCCGGTGGTACTTACCACACGATCATGCGCGGCCCGCAGTTCTATACGGAAGCTTCCGCTGGGATTCCCTACGCCGATTGGGTCGGTGCCATGTTGCAGAGCATGGGCGGTACGGGTGGTTCTGGCGGCGGGCAACATTCGGAACCCTGCCGTCCGCGGGGCTCGCTCCGAGGGACGCCTGTCGACGCACCACGGCACCCGAAGGCGCCTCATTCGGCGATCTCGGCCGGATCGGCACCGTCGTCGCCTTCGAAGAGCAAATCCGCCCGGACCCCAAACTGCTTGAGGTCGGGACCGAGTTCCAGGTGGGTATCGACGACGCGAAACCTCACCAGCGTTCCAGTCTCGAGCAGGCTCCATTCGGCGGGTTTTCGGGTTTCGCTCATGCCGTTCGACGCCACGGGTTCCCAAACCGCTGGGCCGCGGTTCGGGTTATCGAAAGCGGTGTGTTTGGGATCCCAGTGTCCCAGACAATCCTGGATTGTCCGCGGATCATGCCTTTTGGTCGCGACGGCGTAGCCGCGGGCGTGGCGGAGCATGCGCGGCTGGATCTCAGGGACATCATCGCCGCCGCGATCCAGTGTCCGCCCAATACCGCCATTCTCGGAACGTCGCCGCTTGTCCGTAAAACCGGCCCCGGTCGTCGGTCAAGTTCCAGACCGTCGCCCGTTCGATCCGGAATCGCCGCCCGGTACGCGAGATGCGTACGCCCGAATAATCGTCGATGAATCCCCGGGCCGCGACTTCCGCCAGCAGCCGCGCCCGCTCGGCCCGGTCGGGCGCTTCCGCCGTCAGGCGCGAGGGCATCTGGATCAGTTCCGCCCACGATAACTCGAATAGTTCCAAAGCAGTTCGATTGCCGTAGGTCAGAATCGGATCGAGGTCGGCGTCGTGCGACAGGACCACGAACGGCGCATGAAACAACGCCTCCGCCGCCACCTCGGGCGACAGCGCCGGGTCGAGCAGGTCGCGTCCAGTCAGAGCGTGGAAGGTGCGGCGTAACCGTTCGGTGTGTTCCACCTGGTAGCGATTAGCGGGGCACGGGGCTAACACGAGACCGCCTCAGGCCAGGGCCAGGCTCGCCGGCACCGCGCAGGCCGCCCGGTACTCGGTCGCCAAGCGGTCGCACAACTCGCGTACCGCAGGCACGTCGTGGATCGTGGCCACCCCGTGGCCTGCGCTCCACAGCTCGCGCCACGCCTTGGCTTCCTCGGCGAGGGACTCAAGCTTGCCCTTGCCCACCCCCTGCACCAGTTCTTCCCGCCGGTAACCGACTTTCTCCAGGCTGGGCCACAGGAAATTCGCGTTGGTGCCGGACACAGCATCGGTGTAGACGATGTCCTTCGCCGTCGCCTCCAGCAGCATCTGTTTGTAGACCTCTTGGGCGTTGGACTCCCAGGTGGCGATGAAGCGGGTGCCCAGGTAGGCGAAGTCGGCGCCGAGCACCTCCGCCGCCCGCACCGCGTAGCCGTCGGAAATAGCGCCGCCGAGGATCAGGGTACCGTCCCAAAACTCGCGGATCTCCCGCACCAGACTGAAAGCGCTCTGGGTCCCCGCGTGCCCGCCGGCGCCGCTGGCCACCGCCACGATTCCATCGACCCCCGCCGCGATGGCTTTCCTGGCGTGGTCGGCATGGATCACGTCGGAAAACACCAGCCCGCCGTAGGCATGAACCGCCTTCACGACCTCGCCTGGGTAGCCCAGGCTGGCGATCACGAAGGGCACCTCGTGCCGGCCGATCAGTGCCAGGTCCGGCGCCACGCGGGGGTTGGAGGAATGCAGGATGAGGTTGATACCGTAGGGCGAAACCGGCGCCGACGGGTTGGCCACCCTGGCTGCGTCGAGGGCAGCGTCGATCTCGGCCAGCCAACCATCGAGCTGCTCCGGCGTGCGCGCGTTGAGGGCCGGGAAGGTGCCGGCCACGCCGGCCTTGCAGGCCTCGATCACCAGCGCCGGGCCGGACACGAGGAACATGGGCGCTGCAATAGCGGGCAGGCGCATCGCGCCGCGAAAGGGGGAAGGAACGGTCATGCGGTCTCCCGGAATCGTTGCTTGATTGGTCGTCTATTTTCTCATCGGCTGCTCGAGCGCTGCTCTGCGAACCTCAAGCTCGTCCAGTCTTTTCTTCAGGTCGGCTATTTCCTTCTTGATCTTGCGAAGCTCGGTCCGGTTTTTGCCGCGCGCCAGATAATCCGCGCCCAGCTCTTCGACGATGTACTGCTCGAGCTGACTTCTCAAGAGCCTGAGATAGGGATTTCCCCATACTGCCCCTTCCCGGTATTCGAGTTTGCCGGCGCGAATGCCCTTCACGATGAAATCGTGGTCGACGCCGTATTCTTTCTTCGCCGTCACGTCGCTGAGGGTACCCCCCTGGCGATTCCACTCACCGTATTCCGCCACGTCCGCTCTCTCCGACCTAATGGCTTCGTTCGTCTGCCGTGCATCGTACCCTCAAGGAGAGCGCTCGGTGAGATGGCAGTCGGGATAGGCCCATTCCTGATAATAGCCACCCTCCACGTCCGAGCGCGTTCATCGAGGCCGAGAGGTCCAGCGCCAGAACCACCTGGGCACGCTGGCCTTCGATACCGTGCCGGTTGGTGGCGAACGCGGCTTTCCGGCCGAGATCGACGATGCACTTGCGGAGGTCGATGGATATGGGAATAGCGCCCCTTCTTAACTTGATTTAAGTCAATTTAAGTCAACTTAAGTCAATATTAAAGTTAGCTCGACTTGACGCGCCGCGCCTCAAACTCCTCCAGCGCCAGTTGCTTGAGGATGGGGATGAGTTGCCTTTGCAACAGCTTGTGTTGGCTGGTGTCCCGCGCTTCCGCCAGATAGCGCAGCATCGCCAGAACGTGGGGCAGGAGCGCATGGAGAAGGTGGTGGGGAGGTTGTGATGATAGTGGAAAAACCGGGCAGCAATTCTCATTTTGGCCTGAAAGGTACGTCGGCCGTAGGGTGGGTTACGGCGCGCCTCGACCGTGACGTTCCATGGATGAAGTTTCGCAAGGCGCGCCTAACCCACCCTACGACTTACAGCAAAATGAGAATTGCTGAAAAACCGGGTCTGTTTTGGATTTTTCACTAAGTTTGTGTTACACTAACTCCGTGTAACCCTGCTAAATCCCGAACCATGAAAAATATCACCATTACCCTCGAACCCGAGGTGATCCGTTGGGTACGGATCAAAGCCGCCGAGCAGGAGATCAGCATCTCACGTTACGTGGGCGAACTGCTCAAGGAAATGATGGAGGCGAGCCCGCAGTACGAACACGCCAGGCGGCAGTACCTCGCCCTGCCCCCCAAACCGCTGGGCAACCCGGACGAGCCCTTACCCAAGCGGGAAGCGATCTATGACCGCGCTGTACTTCGCTGATACCAATTTGCTGATCCATGCCCGCGACCCGCGGCGCGACCCCGTCAAACACCAACGCGCCCGCCAGTGGTTGGAACAGCTCTGGCGTGACCGAAGCGGCCGGCTCAGCACCCAAGTTTTGAACGAATATTATGCGGTGGTCACGCAAAAGTTGACGCCTGCCCTCTCGCCCGACGAAGCCCAGATCGAAATCCGTACCTTCTTTGCCTGGCGCCCGCACGTCCTCGACACCGCCACGATCGAGCAGGCTTGGCAGGTGCAGGGGCGCTATCGCTTCAATTGGTGGGATGCGCTCATCGTCGCCGCCGCCCAGCTCAGCGGCTGTGGCCAATTGCTGACGGAAGGCTTACAGGCCGACCAGAACCTGGATGGTTTGGTCGTTGTCGATCCGTTCGCGCCTTGAATCGCCACGCCGAGTGGCTGGTTGGAAGAGACCGTGATACCCAATGAACAGCCAGGTGGGCGATGCTCGCTTGACCTGGCTCCCTGGCAATTCGGCTGGTGGACATCAAGGCCCTGCTCGGCCACGAGAGCGTCGCCACCATCCAGATCGACACCAACGTCGGGCAGGAGCAGATGGAGCAGGTGGTGAATCAGCTGTAGGCGCCAGGATCGTTCGATGCCAACGAGCTTACCACCGGGGTAGCGGTACAACGGGTGTCATCACCGCCGGCTGTCGATAGCCGACCCGAGGTGGCCCGTAGTCACCGTGGGAACCTTGATGGTGCACTCGGTAAGCGTTTTCGTTGTCACCCTGGTAGTCGCCGAGACGCGCACGGCAACGAGCCGGAACCGTATGAAGCGACGGCCCTCGATAGCTCTGATATTATGCAGCGCGCGAGACTGGCGGATAGGAGCAAGGCGAGATGAGCAGAGCAGCGCAGCGTATTAATGGTCGAGTAATGGTCGAGTGAAGGTTAAAACGTTTGGGGAACTTAAAAGCACCGGATGGAAGGAGTGGACGGAGTGTGCTTTTGAAATATGCATTATTCGATAAAACGACAATTTCTATCACCCAGAGAATAACTATGCAAATCAAATTTATGGCCGCTATATTTACAAGTCTGTTCGTTATCTCAAATGCAGTTATCGCTGAAGAGTGCAGTAATCGATCAGAAGATTCAGTTTTTATTATGGATTGCCTTTCAGCGCGTTATAAAGCAGCAAATCAGGAATTAAACGCGATATACAGTGAAGCAATGAAATCGCTTTCAAGCGATGGAAAGAAAAAACTTAAAGAAAGTCAAGAAGCATGGCTTAAATATCGTGATGCCAGTCTTGCATTTATAACGGAAGTCAATAGAAACACGGGGTCTACCGGTAATTTTATAATTGAGGATTACAGAGCAACTCTTGTGAAAAAAAGAGCTTCAGAATTGAAGTATATACTTAGCGGCCCTGATGCAGGCCCAGCCGAATGGTAACACGATCAGACGCGATCAGAACGGCAGCGGTTACAAACCTCCACGGCAAATCCCGTTCCCCGCGCTCGACTGAGTCGCTACAGGTAACGGCGGGCAGGTGAACTC
>JAVMKL010000262.1:0-2603 GCA_031732875.1 Candidatus Competibacter sp.
AGGCCACCGCCAGGCCCCTATCCCCCTCCTCCCCACTAAAGACGGGGAGGTTTTCGTGGGCGAAAGCGTCGATCAACGCGAGACGACCGATGTCTTTTGGTCTGAAATAAATTAAACAGCTTGTGATAGGCCCGCGGATTTCGCGGCTCCGGTTATGCCGGTTGGAGACAAGTCCGATGTCCAGAGTCTGCCAGGTGACGGGTAAGGGTCCCGCCACCGGAAACAATGTATCCCACGCCAATAACAAGACCCGCCGTCGGTTCTTGCCCAACCTTCACGTACGCCGGTTCTGGGTCGAAAGCGAGCGGCGTTTCGTAAGCTTGCGGGTATCGGCCCACGGCATGCGCATCATCGATAAAAAGGGTATCGATGCCATCCTCGCCGAACTGCGCGCCCGCGGTGAAAAATTTTAGAGGAGCACTGCCATGCGCGACAAGATCAAGCTGATTTCCACCGCCGGTACGGGACATTTCTATACGACGACCAAAAACAAGCGCACGACGCCAGAAAAGCTGGAAATGAAGAAGTTCGATCCGGTCGTCCGCAAGCATGTTCTGTACAAGGAAGCCAAGATCAAGTGAACTCTCCCTCAGCTTGAGTGCCACAACAAAACCCGCCGGTCAGGCGGGTTTATTTTTTAATCTACTGGGTTTTCCTCGCCACCAGCCAGTATCCGATACTTAGCGCGAAGACGACCGCCGCCGTCGCCCAGATGTACTCGGGCTCCAATGTCTTATAATCCAGTACGATCACTTTCCGGGCAATAGCCATCAATGCGGTAGCCAGCACTAATTTGACATGTAACACGTCTTCGCGCAGATACAAGACAATATTCAGAAAAATTTCGATGGCGATCAAAGTGGCCATGAAGGCGCCGAACGAAGCCAGAATATCATTGACATTGAGCAACCCAACGGGCGATGCCATGGCGCGTTGGTAAAGCACCCAAGCCACATCGGCGACGCTCCACATGATCACCAGCGTCATCAGCACCGCCAGCACCCGCACGCAGAAACGAATGATGGCGTGCAGCCAGTGGATCAGGGGTTCCTCGCTTTCGTCGATATATAGCCCCTCGGCGGGGTCGTGATCGGGGGGTGAGGAAGGTTCGGGGTGTTTTTCCATGAAGCTTTTGGTAACGGGCAAGACTGGCTGTTGGTTCGATAGGAACCATGATACTGCCCCCCGTAGATCGATGCTTGTCGAAAATGCCATGATGGGTGACGTATGGGTGACGCGCTGGCACAGGTGGAACGGTTAACCCGATATTATGGCGATATCCGGGCCGTCGATGAGATTGACTTCACCCTGTGCCGAAATCAGGTTGTTGGCTTTCTCGGCCTTAACGGCGCCGGTAAATCCACCACCATGCGTATGCTGGCGGGCGTCCTGGCGCCTGATGCCGGGCGGATCGTCATCAACGGGGTCGACTTGCTGGATCAACCGCGCCAAGCGAAGCAGGCGATCGGCTATCTACCCGAGCAACCGCCGCTCTATCGCGAACTGACCGTGGACGAACAATTGCGCTACAGCGCCCGCCTGCACGGACTCAGTCGCGCGGCGAGCCGCAAGGCCACGACATGGGCCAAGGAGCGCTGCGGACTGACGGATGTGGGCCGGCGCCTGATCGGCAATCTGTCCAAGGGATACCGGCAACGAGTCGGCATCGCTCAAGCCATCCTGCACGAACCCCCGGTTATCATTCTGGACGAACCGACCATCGGCCTCGATCCCATCCAACTCCGAGAAATTCGCAGTTTGATCCGCGAACTGGGACGAGATCGGGGCGTGATTCTGTCCACCCACCTGCTGCCGGAAGTGCAGGCGACCTGCACTCACGTTCAGATCATGCGGGCTGGACGACTGGTCCATACCAGCGCGCTGGCCGAACTGGAACAGCGGCGGCAATCCACCTGCCTGCGAATCGGATTGAACGCGCCGCCGCCGGTCGCGAATCTGGAGCGCTTGCCGGGAGTGACCGGGATCGAGGAACTCGGCAAGGGTCGATTCCGGCTCCACCATGTCCTTGGCGCCGCGCCACACCAGGCTTTGGTCGAGCAAGCGTACGCCGGGGGCTGGGAGCTGTGGGAAGTGACACCCGAACAGGCCGGCCTCGAGCAGATCTTCGTCGAATTGACGTTGGGACGGGAAAGAACTGAATGATCCTCACGATTGCCGCCCGTGAATTGCGCGGACTGTTTCTATCGCCCCTGGCCTGGACATTATTGGCGGCGACGCAGGGGCTGTTGGCGTGGATCTTCGTGCTGCTGGTGCAGGATTTTCGGGAATTGCAGGGGCGATTGGCCGGACTGGAAAACGCGCCGGGCGTGACCGATCTGATCGCGGCGCCGCTGTTTCGGGTCGCGGCCTGGGGACTGCTGCTGCTGACCCCATTGTTGACCATGCGCCTGTTCAGCGAGGAACGCCGCGCTCGTACCCTCGATCTGCTGCTTTCCGCGCCGGTGGGAACGGCGACCATCGTATTCGGCAAGTATTTGGGTGTAGTGTTGTTTCTCTGGATCGTGGTCGGGCTGGCCGCGCTGATGCCGCTGGCGCTGGCGGCGGGCGCGACCCTCGATTTTGGCAAGCTGATCGCCGGGATA
>JAVMKL010000263.1:0-2594 GCA_031732875.1 Candidatus Competibacter sp.
CCGGCGTGCTGTACTTCTCCATGGCGAAGTTGAGCAGGGCACGCAGGAAACGAAAGTCCCGGTTTGCCGCCGCCTCGCCACGCTGGCTCGCCTCGTCGAACCGGCGTTCGATCATGATGCGGGTAATGGTGTGGATCGGCTTATTCCGCCAGTCGGCAAACGCCAGTTTCATCGCCTTTTCATAGTCGAGGCGGGTATTCGCGGTCAGATCGCGGGACGCCAGATAAGCGCGATACGCTTCTTCCAGGGTCACACCTTGCGCCTTCTCCGCCTCCTTGGCGGCGTTGACGTTCACGCCCTGCACCAGTTCGGACAGATTCTTGACCGCCAGCTTGCGCGCCTGATCGGGAGTGAGTGGACCGTATTTGCCGAGGGTCACCCGGACCGTTTTCCCGGCGACACGGCGTTGCACGATGAAGGTCTTGGAGCCTTTGGTCACCCGCAGACCGTATCCGGGTAGCTCATCGTCCCAGTACAACGCTTGTCCGGTCTCCGGCAGCGGGAGGCTGTCGATACTGCGTTTGGTCAGTTTCATCGGCGGTTCCTCGACAAGGGGATTACTTCCGTTGTAAGCACAGTGTAAGCAGTATGCAGGCAATCAGATAAGGTTTGTTAAGGTTTATTCTAAACGTACTGGATTATAACTTCAAGAATTTAAATGATTTTTAAGGCAAGCTAAGGTTAGCTCAACCCCATAAAAAGGTAACTCATAATCCCTTGGTTGTAGGTTCGAATCCTACAGGGCCCATCAAAAAACAAGGGGCTGGGCAAAAGCCCAGCCCCTTTCCTTTTGCCCGTTGTCCGCTCGACGGCATGGCGACCACGATGGCCATATCGCCTGACCGAGCGCTGGGTCGGTTTTGATCAAGCGATCTCGGGGAACGATGCGCGAAGAGTCTGGCTGGCGATCGAGTCGGGCGAATTCGGGCTTTTCCGCGCGGCGGCGATCACCCGGACATGGTTGGCAAAATCCGGGTAACGCTCCAGGGTGCGATTGAATTCGCCCTGACCGAGCACGAACAGATCGCAATAGTCGATGGCCCGGACCGTGGCGTTGCGCGGGGCATGGTCGAGCAGCGCCATCTCGCCAAAAAAGTCGCCCGTCTGGAGCGTCGCGATCAGCTCGCCCGCCACCGAGAGAATTTCCACGACGCCGCGCTGGATGATATACAAAGCGTCCGCCGGGTCGCCGGCCCGAAAGATGATCTCGCCGGGCATCGCCACCCGCGGTTTGAGAGCCAGGACGATCTCCTCCACCGACCGCCGCTCGGCCCCCCGGAAAAAAGGGACGCGATCGATGAGCGAGGCATGGAGGGCCAGAACGATTTCGGCCCGGAGTGCTGAGGGAAGGATTGCCAGCACCGTCCGGTCGTCGTAGTTGTGGCGACTTTCCCAGAGGTAACGATAATAGCCCCGGACCTTGCCGCGCAACGCCTTGGGAATCTGGTGATAGCGCATGAACGCCTCGGCCCGATCCACTTTGGTGATATGGCGCTCCCGTTCGGCGTCCATGCGAAACAGCAGCGTGGCCACGTTGCCCAGGACAAAGCCGAAAAAACCGACGCCCACCATCATCACCAGGCAGGCATACAGCATCTGCGGCAAGGTCTTGGGATGAAGATCGCCATATCCGACCGTGGCCAGGGTGGTAATGACCCAGTACACGGCCTGAACGTATTCAAACAGTTTGTCTTCGTGGGCTCCAGCGGCGCCACTGCCCAGCCCGACCCAGCCGCAGGCGAAAAGATGGACCACAAACGGCAACAGTCCGCCGATCGAGCAGAGCCGCGCCGCCACCGGATGGAGGGAATCCAGACGTTGCAGCAACCTCCAGGCCAACCGGAAACCGCGCAGTAGCGGAAACTTGGCCAGGTAAAGGACGGTGGCTGCATTCCCGAAAGTGGGTTCGGCCAAGCTAACCAGCGGAAAAGCGGCCAGAGCCAGCGCCAGCAACCGCCCGATCCCCCGCCGCGTGCGCCTGAAATCGTCCCAAGCGGTGAGGCAAGGACCCAGCATCAGGATCAGTATGATCCCCTCAAAGAGGGGATCGTCCCAGGACGACTGAAACACTGTCTGGAACGCGAGCCGGAGCGGAATCCAGATCCCGCCGATCACGGCGGCGGCGATCAGGCAAATCCGGTTAAATTGAGGCGAGCCTCGGAACTCCACAATCAGCGCACCGAACGATAGACCGCCCTTCGCTGGCGCTCGCCGGGCACCTGCCGCCAGAGTTGCCCCCGACGGGCGCGGAAAAAGCCGGCGCGGCTCAGCAGGTCATATTTCCCCGCATGGAATCGCCCGAAGAGGGGACTCTTACGAATGGGAAAAATTACGAAGGCAGGGCGTTCAGGCCTGCATGGCACGGATGTGGTGGGTCAAGCGGCTCTTGTGGCGGGCGGCCTTATTGGCGTGAATCAGTCCCTTGCGCGCCATGCGGTCGATCACTGGCACGGCGGTCTGGTACTCGGACTCGGCCTTCGTCTTGTCGCCGGAACCAATCGCCTTGATCACGCGCTTGATGTAGGTGCGCAGCATGGAGCGCATGCTGGCGTTATGCTGGCGATGCTTTTCAGCCTGACGGGCGCGCTTCTTCG
>JAVMKL010000264.1:0-2594 GCA_031732875.1 Candidatus Competibacter sp.
GAGCCAGCCGGTCGCGGAGCAATGCCAGCAGCGCCTCGCGGGAACGCGGCGGCGGGCGGCGGTCGTCCCCGCCTTCCGCTTCCCGCAACAGTTGCGCCAGTTCCAGCAGGAGGGGCGGCCGCAGCCGTGCCCGGTGCAACACGTCCCGATCCCCCAGCACCGCCGCCGTCTCGCCCTGACACAGCACCGTGCCGTCGTGGAACACCGCGACCCGGTCGGCCCAGGCATAGGCCAGCTCCACGTCGTGAGTCGATAACACCAGGGTCGTGCCACCCTCGCACAACTGATGCAGTGCCCCCAGCAAATGAGCTACACCGTGCGAATCGAGGCCGGCGGTCGGTTCGTCCAGCACCAGAATCTCGGGGCGCATCGCCAGAATCCCAGCGATGGCGGCCCGCTTTTTCTGGCCGAAGCTGAGGGTGTGGGTGGCCCGACCGGCGAGCGGGGCAATGCGCAGGGACTCCAGCGCCTCGCGCACCCGTTCCCGGGCCTCCGCCTCGGACACATCCAGATTCAGCGGCCCGAACGACACGTCCTGTTCGACGGTGGCGGCGAACAACTGATCGTCCGGTTCCTGGAGGACCAGCCCGACCCGCCGTCGCCAGTGGTTGAGAGAACGACGGTCGTATCCGGCCAGCCGGCCATCCAGGAGGATTTCGCCGCGGTCGGGCCGGAAGGTTCCGTTGAGATGCAGCAGCAGGGTGGTCTTGCCGGAGCCGTTGGGGCCCAGAATGGCCAGCTTCCGGCCTTTTTCGATGGTGAGATCGAGGCCATGCAGGGCGACGACCCCGCCCGGATAAGTGTATTCCAGCCGGCGAACCGCCAGCAAAGGCGCGTTCATGGCCACCCGCGCGCCAGCAGAACGCTTGCCAGTCCAATCAGCCCGACCAGTCCCAGCCCCGCCGCCAGCCGCCTCCGCGACAGAACGGGCTTCGGCGCCAGCACTCGCAATTCGCCGGTGTAGCCGCGCGCCATCAGTCCGATCTCTAGCCGTCGCGCCTGCTCCAGCGCTCTCTGGAACAGATTGCCCGCCAGCAGGCCCAGCGAGCGCACCGACCGATCCACGCGAGAATAACCCAGCCGTCCGGTCTGAGCCTGATGGCCGGTCAGGGCGCGTTCGAAAAACACAAAGATCAATCGGTAAATCAACAGGACCAATTCGACCACCGAGGCCGGTACCCCAACCCGCCGCAGCGACGGAACGCAATCCACGAGCGGCGTGGTCAAAATCAGAAAGGCCAGACAACTCATCGCCGCCAGGGCACGGAACGTCGTGCCCAGCGCCAACCGCAAACCTTCGGACGAAAGACGCAGGTCGAAACCGTGGGTGAAATCCACCGACACCGCCAGAAACGGCGCGCCGGCCAGCAAAAACGCCGCCGGCGCGGCCAGCACGCTCAGCAGCGCTTTCAACGGTACCCCAGCGCCGCGCACCGTCGCCAGCGCCACGCCGGCCAATACCAGTGGAGCGGTGGTCAGGGGTGGCAAGATCAGGACGAAAACCAGCAAGCCACCCGCCGGCAGCGCCTTTTCAGCGGGATGCCGGTCGCGCCAGCGATTGGTCCAAGCGTAATGGTCAATCGCCCGCATCGCCCCGCTTCCGCCGTTCTTGCGCCTGGCCGCGCCTGAAACCGAGATAGTAACCCAGCACGCCCGCGCCCAACGCCGCCTGCAAGGCGAACAGACCGCTGGCGATTTCGGCGGGCGGCTTCCAGACAAAGTCGAACCAGGGCCGATAATCCGGTTGGATCGCGGCGACCGTCTCCATCGCCCGGCCATCCGAACCGGCAAACCCGGCCCCTTCACGGCGGCTACCGACCAGCACCGAACCGACGACCAGGGCCACCGCCAAACCCAACAGCCAGCCATTGCGTGCTTTCACGAGCGGGCCTCCACGGCAAGGGTTTCCGGCGCAAACTTGAGACTTTGCAACTCGTCGCCGCTGTATTCCCGGAGGAAATTGACGATTACCACGGTCAGCAACCCCTCGATCACCGCCAGCGGCAACTGGGTGGGCGCGAACACGGCGACGAATTTGAGGAACGCCCCGGCCACTCCGCTCGCCGGATCGGGAAACGCCAGCGCGAGTTGCCCGGCGGTCACCAGATAGGTCGTCCAGTCGCCGAGCGTCGCGGCCAGAAACACGCCGACCGCCAGCGGCGCATTCAGCCACCGGGCGCCGCGAAACACGGCGTAGGCGATCCACGGGCCGGCCACGGCCATCGAAAACACGTTCGCCCCCAGCGTGGTCAATCCCCCGTGCGCCAGCAGCAACGCCTGAAACGACAGCACGATGCTTCCCAACAGCGCCATCACCGATGGACCAAACAGGATCGCCCCCAATCCGGTGCCGGTGGCATGGGAGCAACTGCCGGTCACCGACGGCAGCTTGAGCGCCGACATCACGAAAGCGAACGCGCCCGCCGCCGCCAGCAGCAGCTTGGTTTGCGGCTGGTCCCGCATCAAGCGGTCGACGCGGCGGACGCTGGCGATGACGAACGGCAGGGAAATCGCGGTCCATGCGGCGGCGTGCAACGGCGGCAGAAACCCTTCGGCGATATGCATGACAAACCTCCCCGGTTTATGGGCGGAGC
>JAVMKL010000265.1:0-2591 GCA_031732875.1 Candidatus Competibacter sp.
AGGCGCCGGCGCTGCGGGCCAGTTGCGCGCCCTTGCCGGGGCGCAGTTCCACGCAGTGTACCTGGCTTCCAACCGGCACGTTGCGCAACGGCAGGGTGTTGCCCGGCTTGATCGGCGCCGCCGGACCCGACATCAGGGTGGCGCCGACGCCCACGTCGCGCGGGGCGATGATGTAGCGCCGCTCGCCGTCGGCGTACAGCAACAGCGCGATGTGAGCGCTACGGTTCGGATCGTATTCCAGCCGCTCGACCCGCGCTGGGATATTGTCCTTGTCGCGCTTGAAGTCGATCAGCCGGTAGTGCTGCCTGTGGCCGCCACCCTGGTGCCGGGTGGTGATGCGGCCCATGTTGTTGCGGCCGCCGTTCCGGGTCTGCTTCTCGACCAGCGGCTGGTACGGCCGGCCCTTGTGCAGTTCGGGGTTGACGACCTTGACCACGAAGCGCCGGCCGGGCGAAGTTGGTTTGGTCTTGACGATTGGCATGGGGGTCTACCTTAACTCATGTACCGGGGCACGGAACGCCCGTTCACTCCGCCACCAGGAAATCGATCTCGTGGCCGGCTTCCAAGGCGACATAGGCTTTCTTCCAATCCGAACGCCGCCCCTGGATCGCCCCGAAACGCTTGCGCTTGCCCTTGACGTTGGCGACCGTGACGCCCTTGACCTTAACGTTGAACAGCATCTCCACGGCGCCCTTGATTTCGGGTTTGGTGGCGTCGCGGACCACCCTGAACACCACCTGATTATGCTGCTCGGCGACCCGGTTGCTTTTCTCGGAGACATGCGGGGCCAGCAGAATCTTCAACAATCGTTCCTGGTTCATGCCAACCACTCCCCGACGCGCTCCACGGCGCCCACCGTCATCACCACCGTATCGGCGCCCACCAGGCTGACCGGATCCAACCCGGATGCATCGCTCACTGCCACGTTGCGCAGGTTGCGGGCCGACAGATACAAATTGAGATCCACTTCCTCGCTCACCAGCAGCACGCGGCTCCGCTGGTCGGTCAGGCCCAGCGTTTCCAGTTGGGCGATCATCCGCTTGGTCTTGATCTCCGGCAGTTCGAGCCGGTCGACCACCAGCAGCCGGTCCTGGCGCAGCAACTCGGAGAAGATGGCCCGCATGGCGGCTCGATACATCTTCTTGTTGACCTTCTGCGAGTGATCCTGCGGCCGGGCCGCGAAGGTCACGCCGCCGCCCCGCCACAGCGGACCGCGGGTGGAACCGGCGCGGGCGCGGCCGGTGCCTTTCTGCCGGAACGGCTTGGCACCGCCGCCGCTGACCTGGGCACGATTCTTCTGGGCGCGAGTGCCGGCGCGCCCACCCGCCAAGTACGCCACCACTACCTGATGCACCAGCGTCTCGTTGAACGGCCGGGAAAAAGTCTCATCGGCGACCGTAATCCGGCCGGGCGCTTCACCGCTCGCGTTTTTGACCTGAAGTTCCATATCGCCTCCTTACCGGCGCACCTTCACGGCGGGTCGAACCATCACATCGCTGCCCTTGGCGCCGGGTACCGAACCCTTGATCGCCAGCAGGTTGCGCTCCGCATCCACCCGGACCACTTCCAGATTCAGGGTGCAGCGTCGCGCCGCCCCCAGATGACCGGCCATCTTCTTGCCCTTGAACACCCGGCCCGGACTCTGGTTCTGGCCGATCGAGCCAGGCGCGCGATGCGACAGCGAGTTGCCGTGGCTGGCGCGCTGGCTGCGGAAATGATGGCGCTTGATGGTGCCGGCGAACCCCTTGCCGATGGTAGTGCCGGTCACATCCACCTTCTGGCCGGTCTGAAACAGATCTACCGTCAGCTCGGCGCCGACGCCGATCCCATCGCCCTCCCCCTCCGCCAGACGAAACTCCCACAGGCCGCGGCCCGGCTCGACGCCGGCCTTGGCAAAATGACCGGCCATGGGTTTGGTCACCCGGCTGGCGCGGCGAGCACCGACTGTCACCTGCAGGGCGCGGTAGCCGTCGGTTTCCTCGGTCTTGACCTGGGTGACGCGGTTGGGCTCGACTTCGATCAGGGTCACCGGAATCGAGGCGCCGTCCTCCGTGAACACGCGAGTCATACCGGCCTTGCGGCCGATGAGTCCTATTGCCATTGTTGCAAACCTCTTGTTTCAATCCGCGCCCGCTTCGGCGGGGCGAAACACCTCTTGAAACGACGCTCGCGGGCCAGAGGAGGGGAAGGCCGCCCCTCATGGCTCGTGGTTTCGGACGCTAGTTCAGCTTGATTTGCACGTCCACGCCAGCGGCGAGATCGAGCCTCATCAGCGCGTCAACCGTCTTGTCGGTGGGGTCTACGATATCCATGAGCCGCTTGTGGGTGCGCAGCTCGTACTGGTCGCGGGCGTCCTTGTTCACGTGCGGCGAAACCAGCACGGTGAAACGCTCGATCTTGGTCGGCAGCGGAATGGGACCGCGGACCTGGGCACCGGTGCGTTTGGCGGTCTCGACGATTTCCCGCGCCGACTGATCGATCAACCGATGGTCGAACGCCTTGAGGCGGATGCGAATGCGCTGGCTGGACATGGCGCTCACTCGATGATCTTGGCGACGACGCCGGCGCCGACGGTGCGACCGCCCTCGCGG
>JAVMKL010000266.1:0-2576 GCA_031732875.1 Candidatus Competibacter sp.
GTCCGCGCCGACCAGTCGGTCGTACACCGCCACATCGGCCTGCTTCATCAGCCGCAGCGCCTTCAGCGTCAACAGTTCCGGATCGCCGGGGCCGGCGCCCACCAGATACACCTCGCCGACCGGGGGCCGGGCCGGGGCTGGATTCCGTTGTTCTGTCATTTTCGCTCAAACCCGTCCACGCATCGTTTCGACCCTTACCCCCCGCCCGCCAGCGGGCGGGGGGCGCCAAATTTCAGGCATCCCGCAACCGTTCGGCGCGAACCCCGGCCAAGGCCATCTCCAGCCGCCGCCAGGCCGGTTCCGCCCCGGGCAGTCCGAACCGCAGCCCCGGCGGGTCGACGAAACGCCGGACCAGGATGCCCCGTCGCGCCAAGGCGTCCTGCCAATATTCGGCGTCCGGCAACGGTACCCATTGAAACAGGGCCGTGCCGTCCGCCACCGGCAAGCCCTGCCGCTTCAGCAGGTCCGCCAGCCGCTTACCGGATCGGGCAAGCATCATCCGCATCCGCTCCTGCCAGTCCCGATCGGCCAGCGCTCGCGCGGCCACCCAACGGCTGGGACCAGCGACCGTCCACGGTCCCAACTGCTCCAGCGCCCGCTCCAGCAACCCCGGCTCCGCGAGCAGGAAGCCAACCCGAGCGCCCGCCAGTCCGAAAAACTTACCCAGCGAGCGCAACACGATCAGCCCGGGCAGGCCGGCCTGAACCGCCAAGCTTTCCTCTGGGGTAGCATCCGCGAACGCTTCGTCCACCACCAGCCAACCGCCCCGCTCCGCCAGCCGCGCCCGCCAGTCCAGCAGGGTCGCCGGGGCAAACCGTATACCGTTAGGATTGTTGGGATTGACCACCACCAGCACGTTCAGCCGATCCAGGGCCGCATCCAACGCCTCGACGGCCAGCAACTCGACCTGATGGCCGGCCCATCGCCAGGCGTGGGCATGTTCGGCGTAGGTGAGACCCAGCACCCCTGCCCGGCCCGGATCGCGCAACCACGGCAACGCCTGAATCGCGGCTTGCGAACCCGCCACCGGCAGCACGTTTGCGGTTCCGAAATAAGCCGTCGCCGCCGATTCCAGCCCATCGTCCGGTTCGGGCAGCCGCTGCCAGGCGGTCGCGGGAATCGTCGGAACCGGCCAGCCGTTCGGGTTGATGCCGGTGGACAAGTCCAGCCAGTCGTTCGGCGGAATGTGATAGCGCTCCGCCGCCGCGCGCAGGGCGCCGCCGTGCTCAAGCAAGGATCAGCCCTCCCAGAGCGATGACGCTCAGCCACAACCACAGCGCCCGTCGCACCAGCGCCACCGCCCGGCCGATATCGTCGGCGCGCGGCGCCAGTCCCTCCCCCAGCGCCGGACGCGAAACCCATTCGCCGTGATAGCGGGCCTGGCCACCCAGCGCCAATCCCAGCGCGCCCGCCCCCGCCGCCATCACCGGGCCGGCGTTGGGGCTTTTCCAAACCGGCGCCTGCTCCCGCCAACAACGCCAGGCCAGCGCCGGTTGCGGTCCGACCAGTACGTAACTCAGGGCGGTCAGGCGCGCCGGCACCACGTTCAGGACATCGTCCAGCCGCGCCGCCGCCCAACCGAAATCCCGGTAACGCGGGGTCCGGTAACCCCACAGGGCATCGAGCGTGTTGGCCAACCGGTACAGCACGACACCGGGCGCCCACGCCAGGACGAACCAGAACAGCGCGCCGAACACCGCGTCGCAGCCGTTTTCCAACACCGATTCCACCGTAGCCCGGCTGATCTGTTCCTCATCGAGATCGTCGGTATCGCGACTGACGATCAGGCCAACCCGCTCGCGTGCCAGCGGCAGATCGCCTGCTCGCAGCGCCGCCGCCACCGCTTCGGCGTGTTCGGCCAGACTCCGCGCGCCGACGGCCAGATACAGCAACCCCAGCGCCAGCGCCAGCCCGAGCAGCGGAATGGACGCCAGCAGCCAGGCGGCGACGGTAAAGGGAACCAGTAGCACGATCACCGCGCCGACGCCACGCGCCCGCCGCGCCTCGGCGTTCAGTTCCGGCGGCCCGTAGCCGAGCGCCTCCACCCGTTGCGTCAGCCAGCCGAACCCCACCAGCGGATGCCAGCGGTGCGGCTCGCCCAGCCAGTGGTCGAGCAGCACCGCGCCGACGCACAGCAGCGCGGTCAGCATAAGGTCCCCATCGCCCTTCGGGAGGGGCTCAGCATAATGCTCCCCTCGCCCTCTGGGAGAGGGGTCGGGGGTGAGGGCTATCGTTCAATCGCATCGTGCTCTCGGGCATTTCCAGAGGGTGCTAGTGTAGCCAAAAACCCAGTGTTTCCGTCAAAATCCTGCCATGAATGCCAAAACCCTCATGATTCAAGGCACGACCTCCGACGCCGGCAAAAGCATCATGGTCGCCGGTCTTTGCCGTTTGCTGGCGCGGCGCGGCGTGCGGGTGGTTCCGTTCAAACCCCAGAACATGGCCCTCAACAGCGCCGTCACCGTGGACGGCGGCGAAATCGGCCGCGCCCAGGCGGTGCAGGCGCAAGCGGCTTTCCTGGAACCGCACACCGACATGAACCCGGTGCTGCTCAAACCCAACACCGACATCGGCGC
>JAVMKL010000267.1:0-15326 GCA_031732875.1 Candidatus Competibacter sp.
GCCGGTCGGCCAGCGCCGCCGCCAGCACGGCGGTTTCTTCCCAGCCGGTGCCGGGTAGCGGCGGCAAGGGGTCGGAGTCGGCCAGGGCGGCGAGGGTTTCCTGGAGGCTGGGGGAGACCCGGTCGGCGCGCCATTCGACCTGAACCCAGCGCGGTTCGGGATGAGCGGCCAGCCAACGGGCGGCGAAGTATTCCTGGAGGAGTTGGTGGACGTAGAGCACTTCGTCCCGGCCCAGGTCTTCTTCCAGCACGCCGAGCGCCTCGCCGGCTTTCAGCACGTCCTCGGCGCGGTCGTGCGCGAGGAGGTCGAGGGCGTCCTGGTGGTCGATGCGCACTTGGGAGGCTTCGCCCGGCCGGCGCCGGGCTTGCATCTCGAAGGCCAGGTGGCTCAACCGGTCGAACAGGATGCCTTGCCGGGGCAGTTCGTGGGGTGTCTTCCACTGACGTGGTTGTTTAAACCGCGTGCGGTCGCGTTCGCCGAGCAGCACACCCGGCTGAAACAGCGGGTGGTCGGCTTCGATCTCGCGTTGCAGGGCTTGCCGGGCGAAACCGCCGAACAGGGCGGCGCGGCCTGCGGGGATTTCGCCGGCGGTGGTCTGGGCGACCAGCAGCTTGAGAAAGTAGGGCGAGCGCAACACCTCCAGTTGCGGCGAGCCGGCCAGATTGCCCCAGAGCGCGGCGTGGTGAGCGGGGCAGTAGAGCGCCAGAAATTCCTGGATTTGCGCGTCGGACAGGGCTTCGATCCGCACCTGCGGCACCGGCAGGTCCTTGGAGGACAGAGTGGCGCTGTAGTCCAGGCTGCGGCAGGAGAAAATCACCCGGTTACCGGGGTAATGCCGGGTCAGCTCGGCCAGAAAGGCTTTCCAGCACCGCAAGGGCTCCGGGCCGGCCTGGGGCATTTCGTTGAGGGCGTCCAGCAGCAGGGTGACGCGCCGTTGCCGCAAGAGGGTGTCCAGCGGCGGCCAGTCGGAGTTTTCAGCCGCCCACCGTTCACGCAGCCAGTCGAGCGGGCGCGGCGGGGGATCGGCGCCGCGCGTGCCGTAGCCGTTCAGCGCGACGAAAAAGGTCATCGGGCCATGCGTCGGAGGGTCGTCCGTGCCGGCATCGAGCACGGTTCGGGCGTTGTCCAGCTCGAAATGCCGCAGCAGCGTGCTCTTGCCCGAGCCCGGCGGTCCGAGCAGCACCACGGCCGGGTCGGGCACGTCCGCCAGCACCTCGCGCAAATCCTGGAACGTGCGGGCTTGCGCGGACCAACGCGGTCCTTGCGCTTCTTCGCCCTGATCGAGTAGCAGGGTCAGATGGACAAAGCGTTTGTCCAGCGCGTAGCGGGGGTGGGACCAGCGCTCGACGCAGGCTTGGTAGTAGCGCCTGAAGGCAGGCCCGCCGGCGGCGACGCCAGCGTCCGACGGGCCTACCGAGGGCGGTCCAGTAGCTCTTTCGGCAGGAGTTTCGCGAGGTCATCCCGACCGATGTAGCGCAGTCCTTCGGTCAGCCGGCTCAGTTTCCCGTGGGATGCCAGCCATTCCCACACCCGCTGTGGTTCCCAACCTCGGTCGAAGCGGGCGCGCTCGGCGGGTTCGATGCTGAAGTAGTCGGCCAGGAGTTGCCAGTCGCCGCCCAGCCGCCGGCACAGGTCGATTTTCACTTGGCCGAAGTCCGGGTCGGCGAGCGTTTCCGCCGAGGACTGCGAGTCCAGGGCTGCGCGCTTGACCGGCGGTTTCGCCACCGGCGGTTTCGCCACCGGCGGACGAGCCGCATTGACGATGTCCTCGACCAGGCACTTTACGCTACGGTAAATCAGGCTGTCTTTGGAGGCTGGCTTGCAGATGGAGACGTGATCCTCGTCCACCGGAACGGGCACCACCCCGACGATCCCCGGATCGGCGGTGGTTTCGTTGACCACCAGAATGCCCGCCACGGGGCGTTTCTCGTAATACACCTCCGTGGTGAGGTCGAAATCCGCGACGTGGTTGCGATACCAGAGATTGAGTTCCCGCAAGCGTGGATGGTGCACTTCCAGTTCTTCGACGCTGACCGTGGTGCGGAGCAAACCGCCGATGTATTGGATCCAACTGGCCAGGTCCGCGCCGGAATGGGGGGTGGACAGAAAGACGACGGCCTTGGTCTGGGTGGTGATCGCTTTCCAGGCCGGGTTGCCGAAGTCGGAAGCGTGGCGCAACACCTGCTTGACCAGCAGCCCGCCCAGGCTGTGGCAGACGAACACGACCGGCCGGCGACCGATCTTGTCGAGTTTGAGTTGTTGCAAGACGTTGGTCGCCCGGTCGGCCAGCGGCATGGCGTGCCCTTTCCAGGCCGAGGCGCTGACCGCGTAACCCAAGGACCAGACGCCGATTGCCGGCACGTCTTCCCCCAGCCAGGCGGGCCAGAAGGCTTGCGGATCACCCTTGGGGTGCCAGGTGGTGCGGGCGTCGCCGTCCAGACCGTGGACGAAGATCACGTCGGCAACGTGGTCGGGGTCGTCGCAACCCCCGATTTTTTGCAGGCCGTCCATTGTTCTGTTTCCGGGGCAGGTCGTGGCAGTGAGTCCCCGAATTGTAGAGCGGAGGATACGGACCGTCCACCGAGGTGCCGACTACGGTAGCAGCAAACCGATGCGGTCCAGTTCGGTTTTCAGGCGGGCGCGGTCGTTTTGCAATTCGGCCAGCGGCAGCGCGAAAAAAGCCTCGATGCGGGCGCGCAGCGTCCGATAGGCTTGCATGAAAACCGCGTCGATTTCCTCGTCGGTGCCGGTAGCGTGGGCCGGGTCGTCCACGCCCCAGTGCGTTCGCAACACCGGCCCCAGATACGCCGGGCAGGTCTCGCCCGCCGCGCTGGCGCAGACCGTGATCACGATGTCGGGCGTGACGGGCAGGTCGTCCCAGGATTTGCTGCGATAGCCCTCGGTCGAGATGCCCTCGCGCGCCAGCAGGGCCAGCGAACGCGGATGGACCTGGCCGGTCGGATGGCTCCCGGCGCTCATCGCGCTCCAGCCCGGCGGCGCGAGGTGGTTGAGAGTGGCTTCGCCCAGGATCGAGCGGCAGGAATTACCGGTACAGAGAAACAGAACATTCATGAGTCAACTTTTCGGTTGGGGTTGGGAGACGGGGAATCGCGCTTGCGCGTTCCGCTAGCAACACCGGGCCACGGTACAGGCCGCCTGCCGGATCATCGTTGCGGGAATGGCCTCGAAGGTGTGGCCCCCGACCGTAACGGTGCGGCAAAAGCTCGGCTGGCCGCAGAGATCGCCGCAGGATGGACACTCGCTTTCCGATGCGGCAGCGCCCGGTAGCACCGATTCCAGCGGTACGCCGTCGAACAGAATGAGATTGGATTGGGATAACTGTTCGAGCGGCAGTTTCGTCTCGCGGTACGTGATCGTCACGCCGCGCGGCGCACATTCGGCGGCCAGTTGGGAGACGACCTGTTGCAGGGATTGCAGGGTGTCGGAGCAACGCAGACAGGTACGCCCATCTTTTTCCAGATGGCGCCATTCGATATCGAGAGTCTTCATGGAAACCTCCATGGAACTTCAGGCCGTCAGGCATGACGCCAGATTTTGAGCGCCGAGAGCAAGAGAATTCCGGCCAGCAGCGGCAGCAACACGGCGCCGGGAACGATGCCGAGCAACTGTCCGCCCAGGAAAGCTCCCGCGATGGAGCCGACCGCCATGACCAGTGCAAACCCGCGATTCCGGCCCAGCACGGCAAAGCTCTTGTCGCGGCTGTAGCGAGCAAAGCCGGTCAGCATGGTGGGTAAACTGATGGCCAGCGCCAAACTGCCCGCCAGTTTGATGTCGGTTCCGAACAGCAGCATGAGGGTCGGAATCAACAACTCACCACCGGCGACGCCCAGCAACGAAGCCACGACCCCGATGCCAAAGCCGGCGAGAACCCCAGCGACCGTTTGCATGGCGCCCATCAGTAGTACGCTGCCCTGGCTCTCGCGATGACCGAAGAGCAGCACCACCGCCATCGCGACGAGCAGCGCGGCAATGATTCGATACAAGGTTTCCGATTTCAGCCGGGTGGCCCATTCCGCGCCCAGCCACGCCCCCAGGAGGCTGCCGGCCAACAGATTCGCGATGATGGGCCAATGCGAACCGAGCGTTGCGAAGGGCACCGTCCGCGCCCGAAACGGCAAGGCAAAAGCGACGACCAGGAGACTCATGGCCTTGTTGAGAATCACGGCTTCCAGCGCGGCGAAGCGAAACATCCCGATCAGCAGCGGCAACCGGAATTCGGCTCCACCCAGGCCGATGAGGCCGCCGAGCATCCCGACCATTGCGCCAGCGCCAAAGGCGGCGAGCCGGTTTTCGCGCATGGTGCTGGTTCCGCTTACCGGACGGACAAGCCGACCTCGTACCACTGGCGGCTGCGATTGACGATGTTGGCCACCAGCAGCATCACCGGCACCTCGATCAGCACGCCGACCACCGTGGCCAGCGCCGCGCCCGACTCGAAGCCAAAGAGCGCGATCGCCGTCGCCACCGCCAGCTCGAAGAAATTGCTGGCGCCGATCAGGGCCGAGGGGCCGGCCACGCAGTGCGGCGACCCGACCTTGCGGTTCAGCCAGTAAGCCAGCCCGGCGTTGAAAAAGACCTGAAACAGGATCGGAACCGCCAGCAGCAGAATCACCAGCGGCTGTTTGACGATCTGTTCGCCCTGGAAGCCGAACAGCAGCACCAGCGTGGTCAGCAGAGCGATCAAGGACAGCGGGCCGAGTTTTTCCAGCAACCGAGCCAGCCCGGCCGCGCCCTGCCGATTCAGCACCGCGCCCCGCACCGCCTGAGCGATGATCAAGGGAATCACGATGTACAGTACCACCGACAGGAACAGGGTTTCCCACGGCACGGTGATCGAAGTCAGCCCCAGCAGCAGGCCGACGATGGGACCGAAGGCGAACACCATGATCACGTCGTTCAGTGCTACCTGGCTCAGGGTGAAATGTGGTTCGCCCTTGGTCAGGTTGCTCCACACGAACACCATCGCGGTACAGGGCGCGGCGGCCAGCAAAATCAGTCCGGCGATGTAGGACTCGATCTGGTCGGCCGGCAGCAGCGGCGCGAACAGCCCGCCGACGAACAACCAGCCGAGCAGCGCCATCGAGAACGGCTTGATGCCCCAGTTGATCAGCAGGGTGACGCCGATGCCGCGCCAGTATTGCCCGACCTCGCGCAGCGCGGCGAAGTCGATCTTGACCAGCATCGGGATGATCATCAGCCAGATCAGCACCGCCACCGGCAGGTTGACCTGGGCGATTTCCAGCCTGCCGATAGTCTGGAACAAACCGGGCAAAAAATGCCCCAGCACGATGCCGGCCGCGATGCACAGCGCCACCCACAGCGTCAGGTAGCGCTCGAAAAATCCCAGATGCATGCCCTCCGCCTGTCGGGCGGTGACGTCGCAGGCCGCGCTCATGAGTGATCCTCCAACTTGGTCTTTCCGATAGGCTTCCGAGTAAGGGTTTGCATGGGGATGAAAGCCGTCCCGTCGAACGTGGGCAGGTTGCAGCAATGCTCGGTCAAATACGCCATCAGTTCGACGATCGCGTCGCAACGGGCCTGATAGATCAACTGCCGTCCCTCGCGCCGGCAATCGAGCAGGCCGGCCTGCTGCAAGGTTTTCAAATGGAACGACAGCGTCGCCAGCGGCAGGCCGAAACGTTCGCCCACCTGACCGGCGGGCTGCGGTCCCGTCTGGGCCAGATGACGGAAAATATGCAGGCGGGTTTCCTGCGCCAGCGCGCTCAATAGGGCAATCGCGGTTGACGTTTCCATAATTCCAAATATATGGAAATATTAAAGCGAACACAAGAGCGATCCGAGCGCGACTATTTTTACCGGCGGTGAATGAGGCGCGGGCAACATGCGGCGGATCGCGGCGCTTTGCGCCCAATCCACCCTATACGAGCAGGGATATCGCAGAAAAATCTCTCTCTCCCCTTGGGAGAGAGAGTCGGGGTGAGGGAATCGGTATCGGATAACCGGCTGATCGGATCTCAGGTCGCCAGCCGCCCTGGCAGGACGCCTTTCAGCTTGGCGTGAGTCTCGCGCAGCATCTTTTCCGTGGTCGGCCAGTCCACGCAGGCGTCGGTGATCGACACACCGTACTTGAGCTGGCTGCGGTCGGCCGGGATGGACTGGTTGCCCCAGCCGATGTTGCTCTCGACCATCAATCCGACGATGGACTGGTTGCCTTCCACGACCTGATGCACGCAGTCCCGCATGACCAGCGGCTGCATGGCCGGATCCTTGAAGGAATTGGCGTGGCTGCAATCCACCACGATGTTGACCGGCAGCTTCTTTTCGCGCAGCGCTTTCTCGCACAGGGCGATCGACACCGAATCGTAGTTGGGCCGGTCGCCGCCGCGCAGCACCACATGCCCGTAGCGGTTGCCCAGGGTGCGGATCACCGCCGACTGGCCGAACGGGTTGATACCGAGGAAACTGTGCGGGCGGGCGGCCGATTGCAGGGCGTTGATCGCCACTTCCAGGCTGCCGTTGGTGCCGTTCTTGAAGCCGACCGGCATGGACAGGCCGCTGGCGATCTCGCGGTGGGTTTGCGATTCGGTGGTGCGGGCGCCGATGGCGGTCCAGGCGATCAGATCGGAAATGTATTGCGGGATGATCGGGTCGAGCGCCTCGGTGCCGGCCGGCAGCCCCATTTCCGCCAGATCCAGCAGCAGGCGGCGGGCAATCTCCAATCCTTCGTCGATGCGGAAGGTGTCGTCCATGCGCGGGTCGTTGATCAGGCCCTTCCAGCCGACCGTGGTGCGCGGCTTTTCGAAGTACACCCGCATGATGACGAACAGGGTATCCTGGACTTCGTCGGCCAGCGTCTTCAGCCGCAGCGCGTAGTCGCGGGCCGCCTCCACATCGTGAATGGAGCAGGGGCCGACCACCACGAACAGCCGGGGATCCTGGCGGTCGAGGATGCGCTGGACCGTCTCCCGGCCCTGGAACACGGTGTCCGCCGCCGCTTCGCTGAGCGGCAGGCATTGCTTGATCTCCTCCGGGGTGGGCAGAACTTCCAGGGCGGCGACATTGACATTGTAAAGGTTTTGCATGGGCGTGGAATCGGGAGCTGGTGAGTGGAATATTTGAGTTTGGCGCTCGGGTTTTTTAGCCCAGCCAGCGCCGGATCGTCAAGCTGGAGCGCGATCCACCGGCGCGGTCCGCGACCGTTCCGGCCCTCAATCCCGCAGGCTGATGATCGGCCAGCCGCGTTCCCGGGCGTGTTGGGCCAAAGTGGTGTCGGGGTCCACCGCCACCGGATGAGTGACGCGGCCGAGCAACGGCAGATCGTTGTGGGAATCGCTATAGAACCAGCTGTCGACGAGATCGTGGCCGGTTTCCTCCAGCCACTGGTCCAGCCGTTCCACCTTGCCGTGCTGGAAACAGGGGATGCCAGCCGGGCGCCCGGTGTAGCAGCCATCGGCGAATTCCGGCTCGGTCGCCAGCAGCTGCGATACGCCGAGCCGTTCGGCGATGGGCGCGGTGATGAAGCGGTTGGTAGCGGTGATGATCAACAGCGTGTCGCCATCGGTCCGATGCCTTTCCAGCAACTCCACCGCCTTGGGCAGCAGGATCGGCTGGATCTTCTCTTCGAGAAACCGTTCCCGCCAGGCCAGCAGGTCGGCCAGCGAATGTTCGGTCAGCGGCCGCAGCGCGAACGCCAGGAATTCGTGGATGTCCAGCGTGCCGGCCCGGTACTCGTCGTAAAAACGCTGGTTTTCGCGCTCGTAGGCCTCGCCGTCGACCAGGCCCCGCTCGACCAGGAATCGGCCCCATAGATAGTCGCTGTCGCCACCCAGCAGAGTGTTGTCGAGATCGAAAATCGCCAGGGTCATCACCGATCTGTTCGCAGGTGGGGAAGTGTTGGTTCAGTCGCCATCGAGATCGTGCTGCCGGAGTTTCTTGCGCAGCGTGCCGCGGTTGATGCCGAGGATGGCGGACGCCTTGGTTTGATTGCCCCGCGTGATTTGCATCACGATCTCCAGCAACGGCTGTTCGACTTCTCGCAAGACCAGATCGTACAGGTTGCTGGGGGTCTGGCCGCCCAGGTTGTGGAAATAGATGCGCAGAGCCTCGTACACATGATGGCGCAGCGGAGTCGCGGGCAGCAGGTCGACCGGGGGTTCGGGGGGGTGAATGCTCATGCGACCAAACGCTCCTCATTCGCCAGACGCTCGAAGAAATCGCGGGTCAGCGCGAGTTGCTCGCGGCCCTGTTCGGCACGGTTGACCCGCGCCCGAAACGCGGCGCCGTCGCGCCAGGGCTGGCTGTACCAGGCCAAGTGCTTGCGGGCGATGCGGACGCCGGCGGTTTCGCCATAAAACGCGTGAAGGCTTTCCAGGTGCTCCAGAACCCAGCGGCCGATTTCTTTCGGCGCCGGCGCCGCCGGGCGGTCGCCGGTCATTAAATAATGGGCGATCTCGTGAAAGATCCAGGGTCGGCCTCGGGCGGCGCGGCCGATCATCACCGCGTCCGCGCCGGTGTCGTCCAGCACCCGGCGGGCCTTCGCAGGGCTGTCGATATCGCCGTTGGCGATGACCGGGATAACCACTCCCTGCTTGATGGCGCGGATGGTGGCGTAATCCACCGGCTCGCCGTAGCCGCATGCACGGGTTCGGCCGTGCACGGCCAGCGCCCGGATGCCGGACTGTTCGGCGATGCGGGCAATGGCAACGCCGTTGCGGTGACTCAAGTCCCAACCGGTGCGAATTTTCAGGGTGACCGGGACCGGAACCGCTCCGACCACCGCCTCCAGGATACGCCCGACCAGGGTTTCATCCCGCAACAGCGCCGCGCCGGCCAGGGCGCCACAGACCTTTTTGGCCGGACAGCCCATGTTGATGTCGATGATCTGGGCACCGCGCTCGACGTTCAGGCGTGCGGCCTCGGCCATGGCGCGCGGGTCGGCGCCGAGGATCTGTACGCTGCGCGGTTCGGGCTCGCCGGCATGATCCAGCCGCAGCCGGGTCTTGCGACTGTCCCAGAGCCGGACATCGGCGCTGACCATTTCCGAAACCGCCAGCCCCGCACCCAACCGCCGGCACAACCGCCGAAACGGCCGGTCGCTGACACCGGCCATCGGCGCCAGAAACGCAGGCGGAAAAAGGGAGTAGGGGCCGATCTGCATGGAATGGATTTGCGCGGGGAAAGGATCACTTATCATACTGGAATGCGTCAAGAGGATGAAGCACCATATGGCGGCAATTTCCTTAACATTGATTTATAATGATTTTTTTGTATAAATAGAGTTACTTTTAATAATATTCTTCAAAATCACGTCACTGAAATAATCGAGAGCGGGAATTGCCGACTTCATGGGCCGGTTCTTTCGGTCGTTACCGGTATTCGCGATGTCTCGTCAGGAACGCGATCGAGGCATTGGGACGGATGACGGCCTGGTGCCGATAACGACGCTTTGTGCCGATCAAACCTCCAAACCCGACCGAGGGAGGGATCGCTTCGCGGGCTGGCGCAACACACGATCAACCGGACCGCCGCACGCCTTCCAGCAGCACCCAGTCTTCCCGTTGCCGGAACGGGCCGAAGGTGAAATCGTGATCGAACATCGCTCGCACGGCCTCGGCATGTTGTTCGAGGATGCCGGATAGCACCAACCGGCCGCCCGGCTTGACCCGCCGGCCAAATTCCGGCGCCAGCCGCACCAGCACCCCGGCCAGGATGTTGGCCAGCAGGATGTCCGCCGCCAGTGCCGCGGGCAGTTCGGTGGGGCAGGCCAGGTGGATGCGGTCCTCGACCTCGTTTTCGGCGGCGTTGGCGTCGCTGGCCAGCAGCGCCTGCGGGTCGATATCGACCGCCCAGACCCGCCGGGCGCCGAGCTTGGCGGCGGCGATGGCCAGAATCCCGGAACCGCAGCCATAATCCAGCACGGTTTGCTCGGCCAAATCGGCACCGTCCAGCCATTCCAGGCACAGCGCCGTGGTCGGGTGAGTGCCGGTGCCGAACGCCAGTCCCGGATCGAGCCGAATGTTGATCGCCTCGGGTTCGGGCGGGGTCTGGCAGGTCGGGCAAATCCACAGCCGCCGGCCGAAGCGCATCGGATGGAAGTCGTCCATCCAGGCTCGCACCCAGTTCCGTTCCTCCAGGTGGGTCAGACGGCATTCGGGCAGGACCGGGGCATGCAGGAACCGCCGCAACTGCCCTTTTACCACTTCGATGTCGGTCTGGGCGTCGAACAGGCCGATAACGCGGGTCCGACTCCAGAGCGGCGTTTCGCCCGGCGCCGGTTCCAGCACCGGCTGATCGCCGGCGTCCCGCAGCGTCACCGCCAGCGCGCCGGCCCGCAGCAGGGCGTCTTCCAGTTGCTCGGGACTGTGATCGATGGCTTCGAGAGCCAGTTGCAGCCAGGGGGCGGTCGCATCGTCGCTCATGGGTGGTGACCTTCGCTTGTTCGGCGTAAGCAAAGCCTAGCGTATTCGCTCCCGGTCCGTCACGGTCCGGCCACCCCGGATGCGGTCGGCGGATTTCGAGCAACTGCTTTCCAGATAATGAATTTTTTCAATTCAACACGTTGTAAAATCAAATTTTTTATGTTCGATAATTGGGATTGATACCCAGCTATATACCCAACATTTTCGCTGCTTGGGGCACCGATGGTAGCACGCGCGTGGCAAAAGTGGCGATTTCAGACGTTTCGATGGTCGGGTAATGCTTGGGTAGCGACTCCCGCCCGATTTCAATGATGTCTTCCACCGTCAAACTCGCTGGCGGGCCTCTCGTTCGGCGGCCTGCTTTGCCCGCAGATAAGCTTAAGCTGCAAGCCGTTCGACTTCCGCCTGATTAGGTTGGGTCGGCACCAGTGGAGGGGATTTCTCAGTGGTAAGGTCTGCATTGCGTACCTACCAGCACGGCCGGATCGATCTGGTTAGGATGGCCTAGCGTGAGCTTGTGAGGTCAGTCGCTCCAACGCAACTCCAATAACCTGCTCGTCGAAGATGCGCAATTTCCGGGGCACTGCGTCGGGCACGGGCCAGTGGCGCAAGCCTTCGAGAACGGCCGGCACCGTCGGCGCCACCCCTTCCTTGGTCAGCAGCCAATCGACCGTGGCCAACAATTCCATGCCGAACGGCGATTCAAAACCATCGATGAGTTTGGCCGTATCCGCCAGCGCCTCAAGATAAGGCTTTGGAATGCTTTGCAGATAGGTGTGCAAGGACAGTTTACGCTCTTCGTCGAACCAGATGAGGTTGAAGGGGCTGGCGTCGCTGATGCGTTTTTCGCAGTGGAGATAGCTGCCGTCTAGGTCGTTTAACAGATGCGCCAGTGGCTGGGCGTAAGGGCCGTATTTGTGGGGTTTGAACTGCAAGTTCAGCAGGTCTTCGCCCGGTGAATAGCGCTTGAGAGCCTGTTCCAGAAACCACGCCAGTTTTTGGATTTCCAACAGGCTGCATTCCATGCCCAGCACCCAGTAGCGCCGCACCAGTTCGGCGATCAGGGCGCGCGGTGGGGTGAGTTTTTCGACGCCGGCCCGCTTAGTGATGTTTTGGTATTGGGGGGTGGGTTCGAAGACCTGAATTTCGATATCGAGGTCGCCCAGGGCGCGTTCGATCCGGTCGCGGACGACCGGCCAGTCGAGACCGCCGTTGCCGGACCCCAGCGGTGGAATGGCAACTGATTGCACCTGTTGTTCGATGAGAAAGCGCCGCAAGTCCTCCAGTCCAGCCTCAATCCAAGCCAGTTGCGACGGCGCGCGCCAGTTCTGCTTGGTCGGGAAATTGACGATCCAGCGGGGGGCGTCCAATTCCCGCACTTCAGTGACGAACATTTTGCCTACGCGCACTTGGCCGACCTTGCAGGCGGCGGCGTATTGGCGGAAATTTTCGGAGAAACGTTCCCTGAACATCAGGGCGATGCCCTTCCCCATCACGCCGACCGTGTTGACGGTGTTGACCAACGCTTCGACCGGTGCTTCCAATAAGTTGCCTTGCGTGAATCGGATCATGGGAAATACCACTGGGGTCGGACATGGACGCTCAGGCTCAGTTCGAGCGTTTGGATCACGTCTTGAAGACGTTGCGCTATCCCTTGAGTATGGCACACCAGACCGAGAAGTCCCGCGACGGGCAGATGTCGGTAAACCAGTGCTTCGGCCTGATAGCGTTCCGTTTTTCTAGGATCGTTTGGATCGCGCTTGAAATCGCGCCGTTGCAGGATGTCCCAGTCGATCCGATCCAGGCGCTCCAGTTCGTTGTAATAGTTCGTCAAAGAGAGGTAGGCGTGGGCGTCGGTGAACACGAAGTCGACGCCCAGCGCTTGGATATGAGGCAGGCTGGAGACCAGAATGACGATCTCATCGTTGTCACGATGCGCTACATTCCAGCCGGTATGAATATTCATCAGCATCATTGAGAACGGAGTGAAATAGAACGGTATGTAATCGGCCAGCGTGCCGCCTGGAGCGATCGGTACATCACGATGGCGGCGCTTGTCGATCAGATCGCCATTGCCAATCGTGACATAGTGAGAAGCTAACACTTTAGAGTTTTGGCAATGCAAACCGTTTTTCAGAAGCCAAGGGATGTTATCGCGGTGGACGATGCGCCAGATCAGCGCTTTTTCCGCGTTGAGGCTTCGATAGAGAGGTGTCATAGAAAGTCGGGGGTCGCAAATACCATAGATTCCATTATACAGCCTCTTCCTCGCGCTCCCTGGAGGGACGACTTTTCATGCCCTCAGAAGATCAAGGGCGGTTGAGTCGGTCAGTTTTCTTTACCTGGAGGATAATTGATAGTTTTTATATATCTAAAAAACTCGGTCGGTTTATTTCGATAATTACCTCGTGCGTCGGGAAATTCAGCCGGGGAATTACCGAAATGCTGGCGTGGACTTATCAAATTTTCGACGCTCCCGTTGGTCGGTGCGTAGCTGCTCCAAAAGCCGCTCACAGGCGGCGGGGTAGTCCGGGTCATCTTCGGGCGGAAGGGTGTAACCCAGTTCCACGCACAGCTCCCGTATTCGACTTCGCACCATCTCCGGCGGCATATGTGGACGGTGCAGGCGCTCTTCCAGGGCTTCGATCCTGCTGGATAATTCCCTCATGGCCGATCCTCCAGGGCCCTCGATCGGCGTTCGATCTCGTCGAACTCCGCCAGCCGGGTTAAGGATTGCAGGCACTCGATCAGCTCCGAGGGGGACATGGGGCGCGTGTATGTCTTCGACGTTAAGGATTGCAGGCACTCGATCAGCCGCGCGCCATCGGCAACGGATAGTTGCCCGCTCGCGACCGCGCCTAGGATCGTCTCGCCGCGCTCGGTCGATGTGGTGCCGGAAAACTCGAAGGCGGTCGGCCGATCCACCGGCTTGATCTTGGGTCAGACCCGATCCAACAGCGCGGCGGCGGCCTGAACGTCGCCCCCTTTTGCCGCCCCCACCAGCATGGCGACGATCTCGGGAATGTGGGGTTCAGCGAGTTCCATGAATCGCTCGCGGATTGGGTTGGATCGTCGTCCGGCCGGGTTGCCGCTTTCTCCAGGACTCCAGGGCATTTCTTGGTCCTTACTGCCAGCAGTCGAGAACAGGACCATTTTGCTGAGGTCGGGGAAATGGTCAGGGTGATGCCTCCCGCACCAGGGCGGCGAATACTTCAGGATCGGATTCCAGTCGCAGCGACAGTGGTGCATTCTCAAAGCCGGTGGGGCGACGTGGCGCAGCGCCAGCATCACCCGCCACGGTTGCCGATCCAGTCGGTAGATCAGCGCCAGCCACAGGGTCAGCGCCACGCCGCACTCGCCCCCTACCTTTGTCTCGCTCATCTCGGCCCGCTCGGGTTCGGCGACCGCGCCTGCCGCGCGGATCGAGCGCTCGGCGGTCGACCGCCGGATTCCGCCGAGGGCCGAACTTTCGGGGACGCCTCAGATGCCGGCGGGCGATTCGCCCGCCGGACGGCGATCCAAGAACACCAGGGCCATGCGGGGCGGCGGCAGGGACCGGGCATCGTGTCGGTCGAACAGGCGTTCCGCCCGTAACCAGTCTTCGACGGGGCAGCCGCCCCGAAATTCCCGGCGTTCGGCGAGGTAGTACGCCGCCTCGGCGATCCAGGCTTGGCGCCGGTCGACGGGGACGGTCGCTTCGAGTTGCGGGGCTGTCGGCATGGCGGGAACTCCGGGGATTGCGAGGAAAGCGGCGGCGATGCTAGCAAACCAGCCATCCAGTCGGCAACCTCCGCCGAGCGGCGGGACTGGGCCGGCGCGGTGGACCGGCGAAAAATATTCAGATTTCCCAGGGGGTGCGCTGACAAAACTGACAGAAAGGGTGGCGCGGGCGTCCTTTCGAAAAAATATAGCCTCGATCAGGGGCTTGGATAGGGATTGCCGGACCTTGCCGGAAGGGTTAGAACTCTAGTAGCTGCTTTTCAAGATAATGGATATCGGTGCCGCCGGCGATGAAGCGGGCGTCGCTCAGGATACGCCGGTGCAGCGGAGCGTTGGTCTTGATGCCCTCGATCACCAGTTCGGCCAACGCGCCGCGCATCCGGGCGATGGCGGCCTGGCGGGTTTCGCCGTGGGCGATCAACTTGCCGACCATCGAATCGTAGTTGGGCGGCACCCGGTAACCGTTGTAGAGATGCGAATCCACCCGGATGCCCGGCCCTCCGGGAGCATGATACTGGGTGATGGTACCTGGGGAGGGGATGAAGGTGTCCGGATCCTCGGCATTGAGCCGGCACTCGAGGGCATGGCCGTGGATGCGAATCTGATCTTGGCGGTAGCCGAGCGGCTCGCCGGCGGCGATGCGCAACTGCTCCTTGACGATGTCCACCCCGGTGATCAATTCGGTGACCGGGTGCTCGACCTGAACCCGGGTGTTCATTTCGATGAAATAGAACTCGCCGTCCTGGTACAGAAATTCGAAGGTGCCCGCGCCGCGGTAGCCGATGCGCTGGCAGGCATCGACGCAAATCTGGCCGATGCGGCGACGCTGTTCCGCGCCGATACCGGGCGCTGGGGCTTCCTCGATCACTTTCTGGTGGCGGCGCTGCATCGAGCAGTCGCGTTCGCCCAGATGGATGGCGTGGCCGTGGGTGTCGGCCAGTACCTGGATTTCCACATGGCGGGGATGGTCCAGATACTTTTCCATGTACACGGTCGGGTTGCCGAACGCCGCGTTGGCCTCGCTGCGGGTCAGATCGAGGGTGGTCAGCAGCGCGGCTTCGCCGTGCACCACCCGCATCCCACGCCCGCCGCCGCCGCCGGCCGCCTTGATGATGACCGGGTAACCAATCTCGCGGGCAATGCGCAGATTTTCCTGATCGTCGTCGCCCAGCGACCCGCCGGAACCCGGCACGCAGGGTACGCCGG